>JADGRJ010000063.1 GCA_017881025.1 Rhizobacter sp.
CGCGCTACGAGGGGCCGGAAAGCGCCTACCGGCTCGCCTTCACCGACACCGATTTCCTGCTGCGCGAGGAGCTGCGCCCGATTCGCCTGCAGCTCGAGCTCTTGAAGCCCGAGCTGGTGCAGGACGAGCAAGGCGTCGAGGCGACGATCGTTTTCTTCGGCAGCGCCCGGATCGTCGCGCCCGAGGTCGCCGAGCTCGAGCTCGCGGCGGCACACGGGAGTGGCGATCCGGCGGCGCTGAAGGTCGCGCAGACGCGCGTCGCCATGTCGCGCTTCTACGAAGAGGCACGCCGCTTCGCGGCGATCGTGACGCGCCGCTCGACCTCGCTCGACAAGCCGATCTACGTCGTCACCGGCGGCGGCCCGGGGATCATGGAAGCCGGCAACCGCGGCGCCTTCGAAGTCGGCGGCAAGAGCATCGGCCTGAACATCGTGCTGACCCACGAGCAGGTGCCGAACCGCTACATCACGCCCGAGCTGTGCTTCCAGTTCCACTATTTCGCGCTGCGCAAGATGCACTTCCTGATGCGCGCGATCGCCCTGGTCTGCTTTCCCGGGGGCTTCGGCACGCTCGACGAGCTGTTCGAGGTGCTGACGCTGGTGCAGACGGGCAAGTCGCGGATGCGGCCGATCCTGCTGTTCGGCCGCGAGTTCTGGACCCGCCTGATCGACTTCGATCTCCTCATCGAGAGCGGCATGATCGCGGCCGACGACGTCAAGCTGTTCCACTTCGTCGAGACCGCCGAGGAAGCGTGGGCCCTGCTCGTCTCCGAGTACGGCTACGACCAGCCGGGCGAGCTCGCGCTCGATATCTAGGCACCATGAACCGACTCGTCAGCCTCATCGGCGCGCCGACCGACATCGGCGCCGGCATGCGCGGTGCGAGCATGGGGCCGGAGGCGCTGCGTGTCGCCGACATCGGCCCGGTGCTCGTCGGCCACGGCCTCGACGTCGTCGATCGCGGCAACCTCGGCGGGCCCGCCAATCCCTGGCAGCCGCCGCAGGAGGGCTACCGCCACCTCGACGCCGTCGTCGCCTGGAACCGGATCGTCCACGACGCCGTCCATGCCGAGCTCGTCGGCGGGCGCATGCCGATCCTGCTCGGCGGCGATCACAGCCTGGGCATCGGCTCGATCAGCGCGGTCGCGAGGCACTGCCGCGAAGCCAACAAGAAGCTGCGCGTCCTCTGGCTCGACGCCCACGCCGACTTCAACAACAACGTCCTGACGCCGAGCGGCAACATCCACGGCATGCCGGTCGCGTGCCTGTGCGGCTTCGGGCCGAAGGAGCTGACCGAGATCGGCGGCAAGGTGCCGGCGATCAGCGCCAAGTGGGTGCGCCAGATCGGCATCCGCAGCGTCGATCCGGGCGAGAAGCGCCTCGTCCACGAGGCCGGCCTCGAGGTCTTCGACATGCGCTTCATCGACGAGATGGGGATGCGCCACACGATGGAGCTGGCGCTGGCGACGATAGACGCCAACACCCACCTGCACGTCAGCTTCGACGTCGACTTCCTCGACGCCGACATCGCCCCCGGCGTCGGCACGACCGTCAAGGGCGGGCCGACCTACCGCGAGGCGCAGCTGTGCATGGAGATGATCGCCGACACCGGCGCCCTCGCCTCGCTCGACGTGATGGAGCTCAACCCCGCGCTCGACATCCGCAACCGCACCGCCGAGATCGCCGTCGACCTGATCGAGAGCCTCTTCGGCAAGAGCACGCTGATGCGCCGTCAGGCGCGCTGAGTCAACGGCGGGCGCTCAGGGCCGCTCGGCACGGCAGGCGCGCGCCGGCGCGCTCGCCGTGGCAACGCGCGGGACCAGCTCGTGACGGAGCTCGCGCAGCGGCCCGTGCAGGTGGATCGAGCGGTCGAGGATGAACAGGCCCGGCTGCTTCGCTTCCGGCGTGAGGACGACGTCGACCGTTTCCTTGGCGAGGTCGATCGCTCCGCTTCCGGACGTTCGCGTTCGCTCGGTGTCGACGACGAGGGTGCGGATCTTCGCCGTGCCGCGTTCGAGCTCGAGCACGGCGGCGGCACAACGGACGGCCATCGGCTCGGCGCCGGCAAGCATGCCGCGGACCACCCGGCCGCCCTGCAGGCCCATCTTGGCGTCGAGCAGGCTCGAGATCGTTCCGGCGCTGACGAACGCGCTCACCGTCCCGGACGCGTTCGCCAGCAGCGCCTCGGCGGAATCGCCGTTCGCCTTCAGCACGGCGCGGCCGTTCAGCGTTCCGCTCAGGAGGCTCTTGGCGGCGTTGGGCGGCAGGAAGGATTCGATCCGGATCGCGCTGACGTCGACCTCGGCGTCGCCGCGCGGCGGCTTGCTCGCAGTGTCGACGGTCGCCTTGCCGACGGCTCGACCCTGGCCGATGCCGACGTCGAAGTGCGACACGGTCAGGCGACCGTCGGCGAGCGCGGCATCGACGCGCGCGCCCTGCAGCCACGGCATGCCCTCGCCGTGCAGCCGGCGCGCGGCGAAGCTCAGCTCGGTGTCGACCGGTCGTGCCCGCGCGGGCGCCGACGCGCTCGCGGCCGCGGCTGCCGGCGCGCTCGTCGCCGCGGCAACGCGCTCGACCGCCTTCGCCGGCCGCCGTCCGGCGAGCGAGCGCAGGTCGGCCAGGCTCGCCGATTCGCTCGTCAGCTTGGCGCGGACGAGATCGCGCTCCTCGCCGCGCGTCCAGCTCAGCTCGCCGGCGACGTCGGTGGCGCCGAGGCGCCCCTTCGCGATCGACAGCGCATAGCGTCCCGGCTCGCCTTTCAGCTCGCCCGCGACGGCGATCGCCTTGGCCTCGGGATGACGCGGGCCGAGCACCGCGGCGAACGGCGCGAGCGACGGCGCCGCCAGCGCGACGCGCGCATCGACGATCGGATCGAGGACCAGGTCGCCGAGGCGGCCGTCGAAGTCGAGCCGGGCGCCGCCCGAGGTCGCCTGGCCGCGCGTGCGGAACATCCGACCGGTCTCGGCGAAGGTGAGCACCTCGCTCGTCGCCGCGTCGATGACGAACGCGACGCTGCGCCAGCTGCCGCGAACGGCGAGCCGGGTCGGCATCGGCTCGCTGCCGGCGGCACTGGCGTCGTCGTCGCGGTTCGCGCTCGCCTTCGCCTCGAAGTCGAGCTCGAGTCCCTCGTGCAGGAAGCGCACGGTGGCGTTCTCGCTGCGGATCGAGAGCGCCTTGACACGCCCGGGCCCGCGATCGTCGGGACGGCTCAGGCGCCAGTTGCGAAGGCCGTCGCTGCGGCGCTCCATGTCGACCTCGCCGTCGCGCAGGATCAACAGCGCGATGATCGGCCGGTGCTCGCGCAGGCTCAGCCACGAGAACACCGCCGTCGCCGCGCCGAGCGCGGCGAACGGGCGGTGCGGATCGGCCCACGGTGCGTTCTCGATGCGGACGCCGCGAAAGTGGACCACCGGCTGGAGCGAGGCCGTGAGCGTCACCCACATCGAGTCGAAGTGGACCTCGCGCTTGGCGCTGGCCGAGAGCCAGTGGCCGATCATCGGCGCGAGCCACCAAGGCTGCAGCAACAGCGCCAGGACGACGAGCGCGGCGACGACGGCGAGGCCCCGCGCCACGATGCGGGCCCGGGGCGTCGATACAGTCCTCACGGGGGCGTCGGTCATCCGGCTGGCGACCGCGGCCGCGTCGACGACGAGCGATCGTCCGACATCGCGGTCGCGGCGCGGGAGGGAAACTTGTCTCGACCCGGGCAAGATTCGACCCCAGGAGAACCGACGATGACCGCTCCCGCCAATCCCGCAGACCCGCAACGCTCGGCCGTCGATGCCGGTGCGACGCCGAGAGACGAAGACGACGAGGACGAGTGGCGCCACGAGCCCGTCGCTCCGGTCGACGAGAGCAATCCGCTCAGGTCACTCGGCAAGGCGGTTGCCGACACCCTGACCGGCTCCGGGAACGACGCCCCCGCTGCACCGAAGCGCTGACCGCTTGGTCGATCGCGTGCCCTTCGCGTAAGCTCGCTCCGCTTTCGCGCCTGCCGGCGCGGGCGCCGGCCTGTCAACGAGAGCGCGGAGGCGATGAGCGACATCTTCGTCAGCTATGCCCGGCCCGACCGCGAGCGCGCGCGCCTGGTGGCGGCAGCGCTCGAGCGGCGCGGCTGGTCGGTGTGGTGGGACCACGAGATCCCGCCCGGCCGCAACTTCGACGACGTGATCGAGGAAGCGCTCGGCGAGGCGCGCTGCGTCGTCGTGCTCTGGTCGCAGGCGTCGACGGCCTCCGACTGGGTCCGCAACGAGGCGAGCGAAGCGATGCAGCGCCAGGTCCTGATCCCGGCGCTGATCGACGCCGAAGTCAAGATCCCGCTCGGCTTTCGTCGCCTGCAGGCAGCCGACCTGTCGCGCTGGCAGGGCGAATCGTCGGTCGAGTTCGAGCAGTTCTGCGACGCGGTCGCCCGCAACGTCGGCCCACCGGTCGGCGGGGGCGGCGGCTCGATCCCGCCGCCGGCGCCAGCGCCCGCGCCGCGCCCGCCTCCACCGCCGGCTCCGCCTGTGCATCCGCCGGCGCCCGCGCCCGCGCGCCGTCCGGCGCCGGCGCCCGCGCCCACGCCGGTCGCGACCAAGAAATCGCCGTGGTTCTGGATCGCACTGGCCGGTGTCATCGTCGTGCTCGCAGGCATCGTTTCACTGCTCGGCGAAATGCAGCAGCCTGCGGCGCCCATCGCCGCGCCGATCGGCACGGTTTCGCCCGGCGGCGCCGCCACCTACCCTACCGGGCCGGGCATCAACATGAACGTCGCCTGGTACGACAACGCGCTGATGTACCAGGGCACGCTCTCGTGGGACGGCCGCTCGAACGCCGCCGCGCTGTCGGTCGACGTCGTCGACGGCCAGACGAAACGCAGCATCGGCCATCGCCAGGTGGCGGCGTACGGGCACGCCGATGCGCCGGGCCGCAACGTCTTCTCGACCCAGATCGCGGTGCCCGGCGACAGCATGACGGCCGGTGCTCACGTCCACAACGTGAACCTGGTCTTCGAGCTGCAGCCGAACGGCAACTGGGCGCTCGTTCGCAACTGCATGGGGCCGGGCAACTGCTACGAGATCAATCGCTGACGGCACGGCCCGCCGACTCAGGCGGCGCGCTTCGCCTTCGTCGATCCGGCGCTCTTCGCCGATCTCGCCGGCGTGCCTTTCTTCGCCGCGCTCTTGGCCGGCGCCGCAGCCGGTGCCGCGTGAGCCCTGGCATCGCCGCCCTGCTTTCGCGTCGCCAGGCTCTTCTTCAGCAGCTCCGTGAGGTCGACGACATTGCTCGCCGCCGACGCCGCGCCGGCGTCCTCGAGCGGCGTCACCTTCTCGGTCCTGCCGGCCTTGACGCGCTGCGCCGCGAGGGCGTGGATCGCCGAGGTGAACTTGTCGGCGTAGTCGGCCGGCTGCCACGTGCCGGTCATGTCGCGGACGAGCTGGACCGCCATCTTCAGCTCGCCCTCCTTGGGCTTGGCCG
Organism: Rhizobacter sp.; assembly: GCA_017881025.1. Classification (GTDB taxonomy): domain Bacteria; phylum Pseudomonadota; class Gammaproteobacteria; order Burkholderiales; family Burkholderiaceae_C; genus Schlegelella_A. Next base: position 5,457 of record JADGRJ010000063.1, read on the forward strand.
CGCCCTTGCCTGCGCCGGGAATGGCGATCTCGTCGCGCGGCCGGAGCTCGTCGGCCCAGCGGATCGTGTTGAGCAGCAAGGCATCGCCGTCCGGGATCAGCGCCGCGAGCCGCTCCTTGGTGTGCATGACGACGCGGGCGATGCCGACCACCTTGGCCGCCTTCATCGCGTCGCGCAGCAGCGCGTAGACCTTCTCGCCCTTGGCGAGCGGTGCCAGGAAGTAGGGCTTCTCGAGGTAGGTGAAGGGAATCTCGTTGGCTGGGACGAAGGTCTCGATCTCGATCGTCTGCGTCGACACCGGATACGCCTCCTCGATCTCGTCTTCGCTCAGGACGACGTAGTCGCCGTCGGCCTGCTTGATGCCCTTGACGATGTCGTCGCGCTCGATCTCCTTGCCGGTGCGCTTGTTGATCCGCTTGTAGCCCACCGGATCCATCGTCCGCTTGTCGAGCCAGTCGAAATCGATGCCGATCTCCTGCGACGCCGGGTAGAGGGCGACCGGCACGTGCACCAGGCCGAAGCTGATGGCGCCTTTCCAGATGATTCTCGGCATGGGGGGCTCCGGTTCTGCGACGCTCCCGACTCAGCAGTCGGGGCATTCCTCGATCAGGTCGGCTTCGACCTCGACGTCGAAGCCGCGATCGATGACGGTGTGGCCGCGGCAGGTCGAGCACGGCGCCGACGACGCCGTGACGAGGCCGCGCCAGGCCGCACGCTCGACTGAACTTGCGCCCTGCTGGCGTGCCGCGGCGGCGGCGCTCTTCGCGTCGGCGCGCCAGTGGCTCCCGTCCCAGCAGGCGTAGGGCCCCGCCGGCGCATGGCGCTCGTAGACGCCGGGACGCGAAGGCGACGTTGCCGCGTCGAACCAGGCCGTCCGCTCCGGCTCCGTGGCGGCGCTCGTCTTCATTGTCTACAGTCGCACCGGCGCGTCGTTTGCCGCGCCGATGCCATGGACTCCCAGATCGATACTTCCTCCGGCGAGCCGACCCGCGACGCCGTCGACGCGCTCGGCGGCGCGACGATGCTCGAATTCGGAACGTCGTGGTGCGGCCATTGCCGAGCCGCCCAACCGCTGATCGCGAGCGCTCTCGGGGCGCACCCCGGCGTGCGTCACGTCAGGATAGAAGACGGCAGCGGCCAGCCGCTCGGCCGCTCGTACGGCGTCAAGCTCTGGCCGACGCTGGTCTTCCTCGCCGACGGGCGCGAGGCCGCTCGGCTGGTCCGCCCGCGCGACCCCGGCGCGGTCGACCGGGCACTCGCGCTGATCGACCGACCGGCGTGACCGGTGCCTGCCGATCGCCGCGGGCGTCACGCTACTTCGTCGTTCCGGCCGACGGCGCGGTCGGCGACGCGCTGCTCACGCCGACGGGGTTGATCCCCTCCGGATTCGCGTTGCCCTTGGGCGCCGTGCCGAACTTGGCGTTGGTCCGCGCGGTGATGTCGCGCGCCTTGACGGCCGTCTTGTGGCCGGCGCGGCGCACCGCGTTGGCCGACTTGTGGGTGACGCGACGCGTCGAATCGGCGGCTTCGTGAGTCTTCTCGCGGACCCGTTCCTTGCGCTCGGCCGTCGTCATCGGCGCCGTCGTCGTGGTCGTGCCGGTGCGGTAGGTGGAGAGCGCCTCTTCGCGGTTGCGCTCGCGCCGCTCCTGGTCCGACTGGCCGGAATAGACGGTCTGCGCGCTCGCGCCAATGGCGGCGAATGCAGTCAGGGCGAGAACGATCTTGGGCATGATTTTCATTACAGTTCCTTCAGGCGTGAGGCAGCAACGCAAGGCTGCCGCGTGTCGTTCAGTATCGGAGACGTCGTCGCCGGATGCACGGGGCTGGGTCCCTGTGCGCTTGGCCGACAGCGGCTCTTCCCTGCGTCGGAGTTGACCTACGAGGCCGCCTCATCCTCCCCATGAAAATCGCCACCTTCAACGTCAACGGCATCACCGCTCGCCTGCCGCGCCTGCTCGAGTGGCTCGGCGAAGCCGAGCCCGACGTCGCCTGCCTGCAGGAGCTCAAGACGTCGGACGAGACCTTCCCCGCGGCCGCGCTCCGCGACGCCGGCTACAGCGCGGTCTGGCACGGCCAGAAGGGCTTCAACGGCGTCGCCATCCTGGCGCGCGGCGATGACCTGGTCGAGCGCCGGCGCGGCCTCCCCGGCGACCCCGACGACACCCACAGCCGCTACATCGAGGCGACGACGCACGGCATGGTGGTCGGGTCGATCTACCTGCCCAACGGCAACCCGCAGCCCGGGCCGAAGTTCGCCTACAAGCTGGCCTGGTTCGAGCGCCTCGCCGCGCACGCCGAGAGCCTGATCGAGAGCGACCAGCCGGTCGTCCTCGCCGGCGACTACAACGTCGTCGCGACCGACGAGGTCGGCGACATCTACTCGCCGCGCTCGTACCTGAACGACGCGCTGCTCCAGCCCGAGACGCGCAGCGCCTATCGCAGCCTTCTCGAGCAGGGCTGGACCGATTCGATCCATCACCTGCACCCGGGCGAGCCGATCTACACGTACTGGGATTACTTCCGCAAGCGGTTCGAACGCGATGCCGGCTTGCGCATCGACCACCTGCTGCTCAACGCGCCGGCCGCGGCGCGGCTGCGGTCGGCGGGCGTCGACAAGTTCCTGCGCGCCCGCGAGAAGCCGAGCGACCACGCGCCGACCTGGATCACCCTCGCCGACTAGGCCTGCGGCGCAGGCCCTCCCCGCTAGGACGGCAGGAAATCGAGCGGGTAGTTGACGACCATCTCGTTGACGTCCTTCGCGCCGAAGTCGAAGGTCCGGATCCGCGCCAGCAGCTTGGCCTCGATGTCGGGCATCTTCAGCTCGCTCGAGACGATGCGCAGGTCGGTGACGCCGCCCGAGGGCGCGATCGTCAGCTTGAGGACGACCTTGCCCTGCAGTCCGGGCTCGTCGCGCAGGGCGCGGTTGTAGATGGCGTAGATCGAGCCCTTGTTGCGCTCGAAGACGAGGCGCACGTCCTCGATGGCGCGCGACGCCTTGCCGCTGCCGCCGCGTTGCAGGCTGCCGCCGCCACCACCGCCGCCGCCACCGCCGACACCGCTGCCGGTGCCGTCGCCGCGACCGCGCGCACCGCCGCCGCCGGCACCGCCACCGCCGCCGCCGCCGATCACGCCCTCGACCATCGTCAGCGACTGGCCGGCGAGGCCGCCGCCGCCGGTGTTCTTGCTGTAGCCGGCGGTGTTGATGCCGCCGCTGCCGTTGGTGGCGTTGGAGGTGATGAGCGCACGCACCGGCACGCCGGCTTCGTTGCCGGCGCCGACGCCGACGCCGACGCCCGTGCCGACGCCCGGCCCCTGCTTCACCGGCGCGAGCTGGACCGCCATCGGCGCGCCGTGCAGTTCCTGGATGTCGTTGTTCATCGCGAGCAGGCCGATGCCGGCGACCTTGCGCTTGGCCGCGTCGATCTCGCCCGGCGGCTTGTTCGGCAGCGGCACGCGAGCTTCGGGAACCGGCGCCTCCTTGTTGAGCGCGACCTTGGCGGGCGCGTCGGGTTTGCGCGCCGGCGGCTTGATCGGGTCGGGCTTGTTGTTGTTGAGCGCGACCGGCTTTTCGATCGGCGCCTTGGGCAGATCGGCCTTCGCCTTCGGCTTGGGCGGCGGCGGCGGCGGCACCTTGTCCTGCGCCAGCAGCAGCTTGGCCATCGGCACCGAGACCACGGGCCCCTGGGTCGGGTCGGGCTTCCTCACCGGCAGCCACGGCATCAGGATGAAGAAGATCGCGCAGCTGATGACGACGCGCTCGGCGATGCGCCGGAAGCGCGCGTCGTCGTCCGACGACGCCGACCACGGCAGGACGCGCGAGCGGAACGAGACTCGCCCGGGCCTTCTCTTGCGCTTGCCGTGGCCGCGAGATTCGTCTCGGCTGCTGTTCATGGACACTCGACCGGTTTCCGACACGCGCGCGGCCCTCACGGCTCGAACCTCTGGCGCACCGCGAACGAGACGTCGCTGTAGCCGGCGCGCGCCGCCGTGAACATCACCTTGCGCAGCAGGCGGTACGGGATGTCCTTGTCGCCCATGATCGTCACGCGCTTGCTGTCGGCCTCGTTCTCCTTGCGGATCACCTGGCGCGACACCTCGACGTCGAGCTCGGCCTTGAGCGGCTGGATCATGTCGCCGTCGACGGTCATCGCGTCCTTGACCAGGGCGACGACCTTGCCGCCGACCAGGATCTCGCTGGCGGTGACGACGACGAGCAAAGTCTCCTTCGGCGCCTTCTGCGACATCGACTCGGGCAGCTTGACCGCGCGCGGGCTGGCCAGCGTCTCGACGCCGCCGCTGTTGGAAAGCAGGAAGAAGATCAGGATCGTGAAGACGTCGATCAGCGACACGAGGTTCATGTCGACCATCGACTGGTTGCGGTTGCGGCGCTCGGCGCGCTTCTTCAGCGGGGATAAGGGCTTCATGTCCGCGCTACTGCCTGCGGATCGGCGCGTCGCCGATCGAGATGTTGGGGAAGTAGTCGGTGCTGACGACGCGCGCGCCCTGCACCTGGTGTCCGGCGCGCACCGCGTCCATCACCTGGACCAGCGTGTCGTACGAGGTGTTCGGCTCGGCCATGACGGTCGACTCGGTGGCGTCGGGGTACTTCAGCTTGATCTGCTGTAGCAACGCCGACAGTGTCTTCAGGTCGGCGCCGGTGGCCAGGTTCGGAATGCGCTGGATCAGTCCGCCGATGCGGTCGCCGACCTCGATCGATTCCGGCCGGATCACGACCTCGAGCTTGAGCAGCTTGTTCGGGTCGAGCTTTTCCACCGCCTCGTTCGACTGCGCCGGCAGGCTGAGATCGATCACCGCGAGGTGGGTGAACACCGCCACCGACAGCAGGAACGGCACCAGCACCACGATCAGGTTGATGAACGCGGTGATCTCGAGGTGAGCCGACGTCTTCTTCAGACGACGAACAGGCATGTCATTCCTCCGGGCGGTTGCGATCGAGCAGGAAAGTGCTCAGCTCAGCCCTTGCCCGCCGCGTGCTCCAGCTTCAGGCGCTGGACCAGGTTCAGGAAGCTCATCTTCGCGGCCTCGAGGCCGTCGACGATCTCGCTCGTCTTGGCCTGCAGGAACGAATGGATCAGCAGGAACGGGATCGCGACCATGAGCGCGAACGCGGTGTTGTTCATCGCGATCGAGATCGAGGCCGACAGCATCTCGGCCTTCTCGGCCGGGTTGACCTGGGCGACCGCCGTGAAGCCCTTGATCAGGCCGATGATGGTGCCGAGCAGGCCGACCAGCGTGATGACGTTTGCGAAGGTCGCGATGTAGTGCGTCCGCTTCTCTAGGCGCGGCACGATTTCCATCATTCCCTCTTCCATCGCCGCGTCGAAGTCCTCGCGCCGGCCCGGACTCTGCATCCGCGTCAGGCCGTAGCTGACGATCTTGCCAACCGCGGCGTCGGACTGCGCGGCGACGCTCTGCACGTCGCGCAGCTGGCCCTTCTGCAGGAGCGGCAGCACCTGCGCCCAGACCTTGCGGTTCTCGTTGCGCGCCTTGCTGAGGAAGATGAAGCGCTCGATCGCGATCGTCACGCCGAGCGCCATGATGAGCGCGCTCGGGTAGATGAACAGTCCGCAGTCCTGGAAGAACTTGATGACGGTGCTAAGGGGATCCATGGCTGACTCCGATGAAGAACTAGAAAAAAAGAGGCGTGTGGGCGACGACGTTTACTTGGCCGGTGCGGCGGGCGCGGCCGGCGCCGGCGTCTGGGCGACTGCCTGGGCGTCGTAGCGCACCTGGCGGCGGAAGACTTCGCGATCGAGCGGCGCGAGCGCCTCGTCGAGGACGCTGACGAGCGGCCGGCCGCTGAGGTCGCCGGCGCCAGGCTTCTTCCACGGCACGATGTAGGTGACCTTGGGCAGCTCGCGGTTGCCGATGATCTGGCTGCGGTCGAGGTCGGCGCGGTCGGGCGCTTGCGCCGCCGGCAGAGGGTCACCGGCCGGCGGCGCCTTCTTGCTCTGCGCCGCCACCGGGAAGGTCGCCCATGCGGCAGCGCCGGCGATCACGCCGGCCAAGACGATGCGAGTGACGTTCATGGCTTCTCCTGACGACTGACCGTGATCGGCCCGGGCTTGCGGTTCTTGAGGTCGGCGACCCATTTGGTTACGGTCGCGTCGCCGTTGGGCATGAGAGCAAGATAGCGGCCATACAGCTCGAGCGCACGAGACGTGTCACCCAGATACAAGTCATACAAGATGCCGAGGTTGAGCGCCGCCGCGGCGTAGCCCGGGTCGAGGGCGAGCGCGCGCTGGTAGGCGTCGCGCGCCTTGGCGAACTGGCCCTGCTGGCGATAGGCGATGCCGAGCTGGTTCAGGTAGATCGGCTGGCGCGGGCCGAGCTTGACGGCCTGCTCGAGCGCGGCGACCGATTCGTTGACCTTGCCCGTCTGGCGATAGATGACGCCGAGGTTGGCGTGCGGGCCGCCGAGCTCGGGGTTGGCCTGCGCCAGCGCCTTGTAGGCGCGCTCGGCCTCGTCGACCCGGCCGCTGCGCAAGGCGCGGCTGGCGTCGTCGAAGGCGCGCTGCGTCGCCGGGTTGACCGGCGTGTCGTAGACCGGCGGCGCCGCACGGGCCGGCGCCGGCGCGGCGGTGCTGGGCGCGCTGCTGCTGCTCGACGTGACGGCGCCGCGAACGGCGCTGATGCCGTCGCCGACGGTCGAGCAGCCGGCGGCGCCGAGCAGGAGCGCGAGCGCGCCGAGCCGCCGGGTGAGGCTAGCGGATCGCATCGACGACTCCCTCGCTGATCTCGGTCTTGCCGTAGCGGACCGGGCGCAGCTCGCGCAACGCGTCGAAGCTGCTCTTCACCCACTTGTCGTAGACGCCGCTCGCCGCCCGGTGCGCGTTCACCTCGTGCAGCTCGGTCGCCTTCTCCTCGAACGGGAACGCCTGCTCCTCGAGCATCACGTTGTACTGGTCGAGCTCCACCTTGGAGAGCGCCTTGGGTCGCTGCGACGCCATCAGCGCTTTGCCGAAGTCGCGGTAGACCGAGGCAATCCGGAACGTCGCCGCGGTCGTGACGTCGGCGACGCCGTACTCGGCGGCGACCGAGTACGCCTTCAGCGTCTGCTCCATCTTCTCCTTCTTGAGCTTGAGCTGGCGCTGCAGCGGCTCGACCAGCGCCACCTGTCGATACGACTCGGCGACCGGCTCGGCCATCGCCAGCGCCGCGGTCGCCGCAAGGTATCGAGTGCGGTCGGTACGCGCCGCGCCGCCGGCCTGGTCGGCGGCGAAGATCTCGCGCATCAGCGCCGCCTCGCGCGTCGGATTGCCGGTGTCCTTGGCGATCTGGGCGAGCCGATAGCGCACCTCGACCGACGACTCGAGCGTCGGCGGATTGAGGGCGAGGTAGCGTTCGTACGCCTTCGCGGCTTGCGGCTTGGCGTTGCCCTTCTCGTACAGCTCGGCGGCCTGCCAGAGCGAGTCGCGCGCGACCTTCGGGTCCTTGTTGGCGATCGCGAGCCGCTCGAACTCGGCCGCGGCATTCGCCGACTGGCCCTTCTCGAGGTAGGCGACCGCGAGCTTCTTGCTCACCTCGGGCTGCAGCGCGTGGTTCGGGAAGCGCTGGCGGAAGTCCTCGAGGGTCTTGATCGCGCCGTCCCAGTCCTTGATCGAGATCAGCGCCGCGGCGGAGTCGTACTGGGCGTTGGCGCGAACCGCCGAGCCCGGCGCGACGGTGCCGACGCGCGCGAAGCTCGCTGCCGCCTCCTGGTGCTTGCCGCCCGCGCGGGCGACCTCGGCCTGCTTGTAGATCGCCGCCGCCTGGCGCTCGACGAGGTCGGCGCGGCCCGGATCCTTCTCCGGCGTCAGCTTCAGCGCCTCGGCGAACGCCTTCTCGGCGCCGGCGAAGGCGTTCTTGTCGAACGAGGCGTAGGCGATCACGGTCCAGGCGACGCGGCGCTGCGCATCGGCGGCCGGCGGCTTCAGCTCGACGACGCGCTGCGCCACCGCGCCGGCCTGGTCGACTTCCTTCAGCGCGTAGAGCTTTTCCGCGGCATCGGTGAGGACCGAGCCGTTGCGCGCGTCGGTCGGGAACGTCTGCGCGAAGCGGAGCGCGCTGGCGACCGTCGCGCGCTGCAGCGTCGGCTGCTCGGCCGGCGGCGCCTTCTTGAGCAGCGCCGCGTAGCCCAGCAACGCGCCATAGCCGGCGTCGGCGCTCTTCTCGTGCTTCGGGTAGCCGTAGGCGACCTTCTCGTACTCGACGCTCGCCTCGGCGAAACGGTTGTCCTCGAACAACAGCTCGGCGAGCAGGAAGTTGCTCTGCGCCGCCGCCGGATCGCTCGGGAACGACGTCAGGTACTCGCGGTACCAGCGCACCGCTTCCTGCGAGTCGGCGCTCGATTTCGTCTTCTGCGCCGTCGCGTGATAGTGGCGCGCCAGCTCGGCCAGGCGCGTCTTGACGAGCGGCTGCGCCTTGTCCCAGCCGTCGGCGTTGACGCGGCGGAACTCGCTCGTTCGGCCGTAGCGGGCGATGTATTCCTTCCTCGCCTCGATCGCCTGGTTGATGAAGCCGCTCTTCTCGTAGATCTCGATCACGCGCGCCTGCATCACCGGCGCCGCCGCGTGCAGCGGGTTCTTGCGCGCGAACAGGTTGAAGGTGTCGGCCGCGTCCTTGTTGCGCTCCTGCTTGATGTAGAGCTCGCCGAGCTGCTCGTAGACGCGGAACTCGTAGGTCTTGCGCGCCGGCGTCGTCATGAACGCGGGGATCGACTCGACGCCCTGCAGGTTGGCGAGGCTGATGCTGGCGACGCGGAAGGTGTCCTCGACCAGCTCGCGCTCGGCGCGGGTCAGGCCGGCGATCGCGTCGAGGCCGGTCTCGCCTTCCTTGCCGGCGACTTTGATGTCGAGCACGCTGAGGAACGACTTGAGCCCGTCCTCGAGCCGCCCCTGCTTGTACTGCGACCAGCCGAGCATGTAGAGCGAGCGGTCCTGATACGGGTTGGCGTCGGGCGACGCGAGGACGGTCGCGAACGCCTTCTCGGCGCCGGCGTAGTTCTTGGTCGTGAACAACAGCTCGCCGCGCCTGAAATGCGCTTCGCTGGCGAAGCGGCTCGCCGGGTAGTCCTTGACCATGCGGTCGAGGGTCTTCTGCGCCGACTCGAGGTCGCCGGTCTGCTCGTAGGCGCGCGCCATCTGGTAGAGGACACGGTCGTTGTTGGGGTCGGCCGGATAGGTCTTCAGGTACTCCTGGTAACGAGCGACGGCCGCCTTGTAATCGGGCGCCGCCCCGCCGACCGGCGTCCCGCCATGGGCGAAACCTTCCGTGCGGTTGAGGCTCTGGGTGTCGGCACTGTCCATCTCGAGGTCGCCGATGCGGCGCATCGCTTCCGAGCGCTGCGGCGCCGCCGGTGCGATGTCGAGGAACTTGCGATAGGCCTCGATCGCCTTGGCCTCGTTGACGGCGACGACGTCTTCCTTGTCGACGGTGACCTTGCGGTTGGCGAGCGTCTTCAGGGTCGGCTCGTTGTCGGGCGTGCCGCCGCCGCGCCACATCGAGCACGCCGAGAGCGCGCACGCCGCTGCGACCGCGAGCGCGGCCGGGCGGAGCGCCAGCCGCTCAGGGCTTGGCCGAGGCAGCCTGGCCTGCATCCTGTTTGCCATAAGCGCGGTCGTAGAGTTGCGCGAGCGCGAAGCGCGCCTGCATCGTGTAGCCGGCGATGCGCTCCTGCTGGCCGGTCAGCTCGGCGACGGCGATGTCCTGCGCCTCGCTGCGCTGCTCGCGGCTGAGGCCGGCGACGCGCGGGATCATCACCTGCAGCAAGGGGTTGATGGCGGCGATGCGGCGTGCGAAGCGATCGAATCGCAGCGGCTCCTCGCGCTGCGCCGCCGAGAGCGCATCGGCGTGCCGCTTGGCCTCGTTGAGCATTCCTTCCATCCGCTCGAGCTCGACCTTGGCGTCCCAGAGGCGCCCGACCGAGTCCTGCGAGATCTGCCAGGCGAGGACGCCGGCGACGAGGCGGACGCGGTCGCGCTGCTTGAACGCTTCCTCGTCGGCGTTGGGCGCGTCGACGATGCGGCGCATGTCCTTCATCCGCTCGAGCAACTCGATCTGCTTGGCGTCGGCGAAAGCGATGCCGTCGCCCGCGGCTTCGCCGGCAGCGACCTCGGCGACGAGCGCCTCGCGCCGCTTGACGAGCGCCTCGACGTCGATCTGCTGCTGGCGCTCGCGAACGAGCGGCAGGCGATCGGCGAACGCCTTGCGGCGCGTCGCCAGCATGTCCTCGAAGACGACCAGCTTCTCGCGCCAGTCTTCGAGGTTGCGCGCGAGGAAGCGCAGGTCGCGATAGTTCTTGAGCGCCTCCTGGAACTCGTGCTGGGCCAGCACCTGCGCGAGGTGGCGCGCACGCGGCATCTCGGCGAGGTCGCGGATCTTCCAGAACCAGCCCATCTCCTCGCCCGGGTTCTGCTCGACCAGGGTGTCGACCATCTTGCCGGCGCGGATCGCCTTGATCGATTCGTTGAGGTCGGCGCTCTCGCGCTCGTAGGCGGCGATGGCCGCCTCGTAGCGCTGCAGCGACTGGCCGTAGGCGCCGAGCTCGGCGTAGGCGTAGGGAATCGCGATATGCGCCTCGAGCACGGCGGTCTCGCCGAAGTCGCGCTGGGCGAGCTCCTGCCACGGCACGAGCGCGAGCTGCGGATCCTTGAGCGCGTCGGCGGCCCAGCCGAAGCCGAGCAGCGCCTTGCTCGACTGCAGGCTCTGCAGGCGAACGCGCTCGAGATAGATCCGCGCTTCCTTCGGCCGGCTTTCCGAGAGCGCCGAGAAGCCGAGGGCGACGTTGGCGCGGTCGCGCAGGCTCCGGTATTCCTCGGTCGGCGCCGAGTCCTTGCCGAGGTCGTCGAGCAGCTGCGTGCCGCGCTTCGACTCGCCCGATTTCAGCAGCGCGATGCCGAGGTTGTAGCGAACGTAGCGCGAGCCCGTGCCCTTCAGCGGCAGCCCGCTCAGGGTGCCGGCCGCGCCGGCGTAGTCGGCGCGCAGCATGAGCAGCTGGGCAAGCAGCAGGCCGCGCTCTTCCTCGAGCTGGGGCGGCAGCTTCCTCTCGACCTTGGCGAGCGCCTCCTCGGCCTCGGGCAGGTAGCCGCGCTGGTAGCGGATCTTGGCGAGGTAGAACCAGGCTCGGTCGCGCACCGCCGGCGAGGCGCCGCGGGCGATCATGGTGGCGAAGATCTCGCCCGCTTCCTTGGTCTGGCCGTACGACGCGAGCATGCCACCGCGCAGGATCTCGGCCTCGTCATCGTGCTTGACGACGCGGTCGAACTGCTGCGACGCCATCAGCGTCGTGATCGACGTGAAGTAGCGGTCCTGGAAGAAGTAGTAGAGCGCGTCGCCGTAGAACGGCGCCTTGATCTCATGCGTCGGCTCGGCCGGCCCGCTCGCGCCGAACGGCCACGCCGCGAGCGCACCCGACGGCGGCAGCGCCAGCGCCGCCGCCGCAGCGGCTGCGCAGCCGATGCGAAAGGCGAGGCGGACGGAGGAACCAGGGGTCATGGGAAGTCACTGCCAGAGCTTGACGTCGAACTCGGGTTGGATCTTGCCGGCCGAGTCCTGGATGCGAAGCTCGATGTACTTCGCTTCGCCGGTCTTTTCGAACTTGACATTGGCGCCGCGCCGATAGTCGCGTTCGTGCGGGCCCTTGCCGGTGAAGAAGGCGACCAGCTCGTGCTGGCCGTTCTTCAGGTTGCCGAGGTAGACGCGCTGGACGCCGCCCCGGTGCAGCGCCTCGACCTCGAGCGCGGTGTAGAGGTAGTTGGCGACGACCTTGTCGTCGAGCTTCACCTGCACCGAGTCGAGCTGGAACAGCTTGCCCACGTCCATCGAGACGAAGAGGGCGACCTGCGTGTTGGCCGGGAACAGCAGCTCCTCCTCGAGCACGAGCAGATCGCGGTTGAGCTTGATGACGTCGCTCTTGACGTCCTGGATGCGGCCGTCGAGCGTTCCGGCGACGGGCGCGCTCGCCGGCGCGCCCGGCGTCAGCGCGGCGCTCACCATCGCCGGCATGCTCGCTGCGGCCGACGGGCTGGCGACGCCGGAGGCGGCGACCGCGGGGGTCGATGCCGACGCCGCGGCGACGGGCGCGGCGGCCGGGGCGGGCGTCGGCGCGG
>JADGRJ010000271.1 GCA_017881025.1 Rhizobacter sp.
ACACGCTCGTCATGGCCTGGCGAGGTGTTATCAACAGCGTGGCGCAGGGGCTGTATGCTGACCCGTACCCCACAACGGCGGGAGACAGGCTGCTGCTTGCGACGCAGATGGAACCGACCCATGCCCGTCGAATGCTGCCGTGCTGGGACGAGCCCGCGTTTCGCGCCCGCTTTGGCCTGTCGGTAGATTTGCCGGCGGGCTTGGCGGCGTACTCGAACATGCCGATTGTCAAGAGCGAAGCGCTCGCCGGCGGCTTGTGGCGTACGGTATTCGCGACTACACCGAAGATGCCAACCTACTTGCTCGCGCTCGTCGCCGGCGACCTCGAGCGCATCGCCGGTGCGGTCGACGGCACGCCCATCGGCATCGTCACGACGGCCGGCAAGCAGGGCTCGGCGACCTACGCGCTGGAAGCGAGCAAGCGGCTGCTGCACTACTACAACGACTACTTCGGCACGCGTTACCCGTTGCCCAAGCTCGATCACATCGCCATGGCGGGCGGCTTCGAAGGCGCCATGGAGAACTGGGGAGCAATCGTCTACAACGAGACTGCGCTGCTTGTCGACCCGAAGAGCAGCCCGGAGAAGTCGCGGCAGCGCTCGTTTCGCGTCATGGCCCATGAGATGGCGCACCAGTGGTTCGGCAATCTCGTCACCATGGCGTGGTGGGACAACCTGTGGCTCAACGAAGGCTTTGCCCAGTGGATGGGCACCAAGGCCACCGATCGGTTTAACCCACAGTGGCATGTCTGGCGCTGGGCCAACGAAGGAACAGAATGGGCGATGGCACTGGACGCGCGCAAGACCACGCATCCAATCCAGCAACCGGTGACCAGCGAAAGTGAGGCCAGCGACGCGTTCGACCGCATCACCTACCAAAAGGGCAGCGCCTTCCTGCGCATGCTCGAGACCTACCTGGGCGAGGTGCCGTTTCGAGCCGGCATTCGCGCCTACATGGCGCGGCATCAGTATTCGAACACCACCTCGGCCGATCTGTGGGCCGCGCTGAGCAGTGCGTCGGGCAAACCGGTGGCCAGGATCGCCTCCGAGTGGACGACCCAGCCGGGCTTCCCGATGATCGAAGTCGATGCGCGATGCGACGCCGGCCGTCGGCACATCACATTGCGCCAGGAACAGTTCCGTCTCGACACTGACGAGCCGTCCAGCGAGCGTTTGTGGAGCGTCCCGATACAGATCGGAGTCGCCGGTGTGCGCGACGGCGACTTCACGCTGCTGCAGAGCCGAACTGCGACCCTCGTCAAGGGGAGTTGCGACGACGTGCTGCTGGTCGATCCGGGCAACGTCGGCTACTACCGCGTGCACTACGCACTGCGACTCTTCGATGCGCTCGCCGAACAACTGCCAAAGTTGCCCGATGGCGCGCGCTTCAAACTGGTCGCCGACACTTCTGCGCTTTTCAAAGCCAACCGAGTGTCGCTCGGCGGCTACTTCAGCTTGTTGCTGCACCTGGGTGCCGAACCACGGCTCGCTCTGTGGCAGCAAGTTCTGGGTGATCTCACGTTGTTCGATCGGTTGAGCGCAGAACATCCATCGCGCGCCTTGGTGCACCGGTTTGCCGTGCGGCTGATCGCGCCACGTTTCGAACAACTCGGCTGGGACGAGAGGGTTGGCGAGTCGGTTGAAGACCGCCAGCTGCGAGCAGAACTGGCGCAAGCGCTCTCCTACCACGACGACGCGACCGTGATAAACGAGGGTCGCACGCGCTTTGCTCGTTTCGTGGCTGACCCGTCGAGCCTTCAGCCGTCACGCATCGCCAGCGTCGTGCATATCGTGGGCCGCCATGCAGACCAAGCTACCTACGATTCCCTCAAGCGGCTGGCTGAAAGAGCGGTCGCAACCGAAGACAAGTTTCGCTACTACCGTGCACTTGGCGATGCGCTCGACCCAGCCCTGGCTGCACAGACGCTACAACTCGCCCGGGCGAGCGAGGTGCCACAGATCATCCGCAACGAGATCGTCGCCGACGTGGCTGAAAGTGGGCACCTCGACGCGGCCTGGGCCTATGCGCGCGAGCAGGTCGACGCCCTGTTAGCGGACATGACGCTGTATGCTGGCAACCGGTATTTCGGCGATGTCCTTGAAACTTCAGCCTCGACGGCGCACGCCGACGAACTCGAAGCTTTCGTTACAGCGCGGCTGCCCGGGGGCGCGCTCGTGAATGCGCGCCGGACCGGCGACGAGATTCGCACCCGCGCGAAACTAAAGGTGCGGATGTTGCCGGAACTCGAAGCGGCATTGTCAGGCCGATGAATGCCGAATGCTGGCTTCAGACTACCTACTGTCACTCAGGTTTGGAGGTTGAACGACAGCTGTTGCTGAAACCCGCCCTACGCCGCGTCTCGAGATGACGGGCGGCTGTACACCGGAACCTGCCGCTCAACGGCGGTCGAGCCGATGACACTCGCCTACAGCAACTCGGACGTCCGGCCAGCGTCGGCTTCTGCGAGCCGCGAACGGGGACTCTCGACCCAATCCGGAAGGTCAGAGGCCGTGTTGCAACTGCCCGAAGCGGACATTGGTATCGCCGAGGCGGTATTCCGACTTTTATCCGCAGTCACTGCTCTGTCCCGCTCACTTCGACAGGTCGGATGCGTGAGTTCTCCAAATCCAAAGCAAGCTGCTCCCACCTTCACACTCGCAAGAGCACGTCCATCCGAAGAGCACCTGTCAGGTTACCCAGCTCGTGTCGGTAGTCTTCGTCGGTTCGCCCACCCTCGCCTGAATACCCCCTGATCGAGGGGGCCGCGAGAAGCAGCGCTCCCCGCGAGATGCGCACCTTCCCTAATGCGTTCAGCGGATGGTCTCTTGACAATCGTTCACCTTCTCCGGGTATGCGACGGAGTCACATTCCGCTGCTGACCGTGCTCCTTTCGCCACCGCCACATAGTCCCGCACCCGAACCTTCACTCGACCCCCGTCCTCAGGCTTGGGACGGCGGGCCTCTGAGAGCCGCTCCGTTCGTTGCCTTGGCGATGATCGCCACGTGGGCGATCGTCGGCATTGCGTTCAGCTCGGCGCAGTGGGGCGACCATTTCGAGCAGTTCACGTGGGCGCACAGCGTGCAGTGGGGCTACCACAAGCACCCGCCGCTCTCCACTTGGCTTCTTGCCGCCGCCATCGAGCTATTTGGTCCGTCTGTTGAATCGGCGCGGAGTCTGGCCCTCCTTTGCGTGCTCGGCACGGGTCTGTTCACCTATCTCGTCGCGTGCGAGCTGTTCGATCGGCCGACTGCGGCGCTGACGCTGCTGTTCTGGGGGCTGCAGCACCCGTTTTCTCAGCGCTGCCACCTGTTCAACCACAACACGGTGTTGATGCTCACGATCAGCGCTGCGGTCTGGTGCGTGACTCGTGCGTTGCGGGCGCCCGGTTCGGTGCGCTGGTGGTTGGCCCTCGGCTTGCTGGCGGGCCTGTCTCTCTTGGCCAAGTACCAGGCCATCGTGCCATTGGTCGGCGTGGTGCTTGCCGTGTGGCTGAGCGGCGAGCTCTGTTCCACCACGGTTCGACTGGGGATCGCCCTCGCCACGGCCGTGGCGATCGCCGTCGTCACTCCGCACATCGGCTGGGTCGTCCAGCACCACCTCTCGACTCTCGAATACGCGACACAGCAAGGTCACTCACTGGCCTGGCTCGACAGAGGGGCCAGTGTCGTCAGCTTCACTGCCCAACAGCTGCGATTCCTGTTGCCAGCGCTCGTGCTCGGGATCCTCGTCCATTACGCCAGCGCGCGCTGTCATCCGGGGGTGCGCGTCGAGCCAGCGGCCCTTGGCCCTCGGCAGCGCGCCTGGCTGCTCGGCCTAATCGCGTTCCCTTTGCTCGCCACGCTGCTTACCGCGCCGCTGCTCGGCTTGCGGCTGCAGAACCACTGGGGCTATCAAGCGCTCCAGTTTGCCGGCCTCTTCTTCGCTTGGCGCCTACGGGGCTGTTTGGACGTCACGAAGGCCACCTGGCTCGTGCTCGCGCTCGCAGTGCACAGCGTGTTCCTGGCCTTGGCGCTCCAGTCAGCAAGCAGCAGCCCTTTGCTGGGCAGCGCAGGCCGGCAAGACTCTCGCTATCCCGCGCAGCAACTCGCCAACGCCATCCGCCACGATTGGCAGGACGACACGTCTTGCCCGCTCGCAATTATCGTCGGGCCTCCGTTCGAGGCCGGGCTGGTTTCGGTCTACAACGGCGGAACGGCAGCCGTGCTCGAAGATGGCGATTTTGCCAAGTCGCCTTGGATTTCGCCTTCGGAGCTGGAGCGGCTGGGTGCTGTCTACCTCGCTGCAAAGGCGTCCGAAATCCCCGCCCGTGGTGTCACGCGCACCGGCTCCCTGGATGTGAGCGTTGCATTCCCCGTGGAAACGCACATCTATTGGGGAATCGTGCCGCCGCTCAAGTGCGAATCCGTTGCGCCGAATAGGAGGTAAGTCTGCGCGCCGAAGATACGCGGCGGCCGGCGGCTACCAATCGCAGGATGACCGATTTCGTTCAGCTTCGGTTCATGCACCTGACCGCAAGATGCGCCCATCCTCAACCGATGGAGCCTTCCATGAACCGCTCGTCCCTCTTCGTCCTTCTCGCCACCGCCACCGCCGCCATCGGCGCGCAGGCGCATACCTATACCGACAACGCCCGCGTCCTCGGCGTCGAGGCGCAGTACGAGAACGTGAGCGTTCCGCGCCAGGAGTGCCGGGCCGAGTGGGTCTCCGAAGCACGCCCCGCCGGCGGGCGCAACTACGGCGGCGCCGTGGTCGGCGGCCTGGCCGGCGCGTTGCTCGGCAACCAGGTCGGCCGCGGCCACGGCCGCGAAGCGTCGACGGCGGTCGGCGCCGTCGTCGGCGCCCTCACCGGCGACAACATCGCCAACCGCGGCCGCTGGGAGCAGCCTTATGAGCCGGTCGCGCGCGAGGTGACGTCGTGCCGCACGGTGAGCGACGTGCAGTCGCGCATCGTCGGCTACCGGGTCGACTACGAGTATCGCGGCCAGCGCTTCTCGACGCTGATGCAGGACCAGCCGGGCGCGTACGTGCCGGTCCGCGTGTCGGTGGAACCTGTGGGACGATAGGCGGATGAGCCCGCTCAGGTCCCTTCTCTGCGCGCTGTTGTTCGCCTCCACGCTGCCGGCGTGGGCCGACGTCGGCCGCGACGAGGCGGCGGCGGTGGCACAGCGCGTCGCGAGCGGCCGCGTGCTCGCGGTCGAGCGTGCCGAGGCCGGCGGCAAGCCCGTGTGGCGCGTCAAGATCCTCAGCGCCCAGGGCGAGGTCCGCGTCGTCGTCGTCGACGCCGCCAGCGGCCGCGTCGTGGGCTGACCGGCGGGCTGCGGCGCGTGCGCGTCCTGCTAAT
>JADGRJ010000064.1 GCA_017881025.1 Rhizobacter sp.
CAGCATGATGATGATCACCCTGCCGATCTTCATGCCGGTCGTTCAGACGCTCGGCATCGATCTCGTCTGGTTCGGCGTGCTGTTCCTGATCTGCATGCAGATGGGCCTGCTGCTGCCGCCGCACGGCCTCCTGCTGATGACGATGAAGGGCGTCGCGCCGCCGTCGGTGACGATGCTCGACATCTTCCGCGCGGTCGTGCCGTTCCTCGTCATGAGCGTGCTGCTGCTCGCGCTCGTCTTCCTCGTCCCTGCCGTCGCGACCTGGCTGCCGGCGCTGATCGGCTGACGCCGGCGACGCCGGTGCGGCGCGGGTCAGATCGTCATGCCGCCGTCGACGCAGAACGCCTGGCCGGTCGCGAACCGCGACTCGTCGCTCGCCAGGTAGACGACCATCGGCGCGATCTCCTCGGCCTGGGCGAGCCGCCCCATCGGCTGGCGATCGATGAAAGACTGGCGCGCGGCGACCGGGTCATCGTAGGCCCGGATCCGCCCGGCGAGCGACGGCGTGTCGACCGTTCCCGGGCAGAGCGCGTTGCAGCGGATGCCCTGCTTCACGTAGTCGGCGGCGACGCTCTTGGTCAGGCCGATCACCGCCGCCTTGGTGAGGCCGTAGACGCAGCGGTTCGCCAGTCCCTTGATGCTCGAGGCGATGCTCGCCATGTTGATGATGCTGCCGCCGCCGTGGGCCAGCATGCCGGGCAGCGCCGCCTGGATCGTCCAAAGCTGCGAGCGCACGTTGAGCGCGAAGGCGAGCTCGAGGTCGGCGTCGCTGGCGTCGAGGGCGCTGCCGTTGTGGACGATGCCGGCGCAATTGAACAGCACGTCGAGCCGCGGCAGCGTCGCGAACAGCGCGGCGATCGCGGCGCGGTCGAGAACGTCGAGGCAGGCGACGCTGATGCGGGGAACGCCGGCGTAGCGCTCGAGCAGCGCGGCGTCGATGTCGGTCGCCCAGACCTGCGCGCCCTCGGCCGCCAGCGCGAGCGCGCTGGCGCGGCCGATGCCCTGTCCCGCGGCCGTCACCAGCGCCGTCTTGCCTTGCAGTCTCATGGTGTGTCCTCGTGGCGTGAGTCGATAGGGGAAAGCTTGGCCGCCGCTTCAGGGTTTGCACCGTGCTCGCCGGCCTGCGCCGGACCGTACCGTGCTTCGGCTTCGCCGAGCGCGGCGCCAGGACCCGGCGGCGACTTCCCTTCTACCTCACGGAGACAGCAGATGACCAGCCATCGTTTCGCACGCAGGACCCTCGTCGTCTGTGCCGTGGCCGTGGGCGCGCTCGCCGCGTTCGGCCCCGCGCAGGCGCAGACCAAGCTCAAGTGGGCGCACGTCTACGAGACCTCGGAGCCGTACCACAAGTGGTCGGTCTGGGCCGGCGACGAGATCAAGAAGCGCACCAACGGCCGCTACGAGGTGCAGGTGTTCCCGGCGTCGAGCCTCGGCAAGGAATCGGACATCAACCAGGGGCTGACGCTCGGCACCGTCGACATCATCCTGACCGGCGCGAGCTTCGCCGCGCGCAGCTATCCGCCGCTCGCCGTCTCGTACTTTCCGTTCATCTTCCGCGACGCCGAGCACCAGTTCAAGTACGCCAAGAGCGACGTCTTCAAGGAGCTCGCCAAGGGCTACGACGACAAGACCTCGAACCACATCACCGCGCTCACCTACTACGGCGCACGCCAGGTCACATCGACCGCGGCCCGGCCGATCACCAAGCCCGAGGACATGAAGGGGCTGAAGATCCGCGTTCCCGACGCGCCGGCCTACCTGGCGTTCCCCAAGGCGCTCGGCGCCAACCCGACGCCGATCGCCTTCGCCGAGGTCTACCTGGCGCTGCAGAACGGCACGGTCGACGCGCAGGAGAACCCGCTGCCGACCATCGAGGCCAAGAAGTTCTACGAGGTGCAGAAGAACATCTCGCTCACCGGCCACATCATCGATTCGCTGCTGACGGTCGTCTCGGGCCAGGTCTGGACCAAGCTGTCGGCCGAGGACAAGAAGATCTTCACCGAGGTGACGGAAGAGGCCGCCGAGCGCGCGAGCCGGGAGATTGCGGCCGCCGAGATCCGCCTCGTCGACGAGTTCAAGAAGAAGGGCAACAACGTCATCGTCGTCGACAAGAATGCCTTCCGCGAGGCGGTGCTGAAGACGACCAAGCCGGCCGACCAAGGCTATCGCCAGCAGGACTACGACCGGATCGTCAACCTCAAGTAGCCCGGAGGCCGGTTGGCCGAAGAAAAGATCATCGACGACGAGGGCCATTTCCACGTCGAGGACGAGGTGGTCGACCTGTCGTCGACGATCGCCGAGGGCTGGGCGGCTCTCGGCCTCTTCTGGCTGCTCGCGCTGACGGTCTTCTACCAGTTCGTCACGCGCTACGTGCTCAACGACTCGGCGTCGTGGACCGAGGAGATCGCGCGCTACCTGCTGATCGCGGTCGTCTTCGTCGGCGCGACGATCGGCGTCGCCAAGAACTCGCAGATCCAGGTCGACTTCTTCTATCGCCACATGCCGGTGGCCGTCGCCCGCTGGCTGTCGCGTGCGGTCGACGTGCTGCGCATCGCGTTCTTCGCCACCGCCGTCGTCCTGACCGGGCAGATGATGCTCAAGCTCGGCAGCAACACGCGCATGACGATCGTCGACGCGCCGATGAACCTCGTCTACGGCGTCGTCCTGCTCGGCTTCGCGGCCATGACCTTTCGTTCGATCCAGGTCGCGCTCGTCCACTGGCGCCGCGGCTACAGCGTCCTCGAGCGCCCCATGACCACGCTCGCCGACCAGTAGGCCGCGCGCCGCCATGCTGAAAGTCTTCTTCCTGCTCTTCATGAGCAGCGGCCTTCCGGTGGCCATCGCCATGGCGGGGGCGTCGCTCGCCTACATCCTGGTCTCGGGCAACCTGCCGCCCTTCGTCATCATCCACCGGATGGTGGGCGGCATCGACAGCTTTCCGCTGCTCGCGGTGCCGTTCTTCATCCTCGCCGGCAACCTGATGAACAACGCGGGCATCACGACGCGCATCTACAACTTCGCGCTCGCCCTCGTCGGCTGGATGAAGGGCGGCCTCGGCCACGTCAACATCATCGGCTCGGTGATCTTCGCCGGCATGAGCGGCACGGCGATCGCCGACGCCGCCGGCCTCGGCACGATCGAGATCAAGGCGATGAAGGAGCACGGCTATTCGACCGAGTTCTCGGTCGGCGTGACCGCCGCCTCGGCGACGCTCGGGCCGATCATTCCGCCGAGCCTGCCGTTCGTCATCTACGGGATGATGGCCAACGCCTCGGTCGGCGCGCTCTTCCTCGCCGGCATCCTGCCCGGCGCGCTGATGGCGGTGTTGATGATGCTCACCGTCGCCTACTACGCGCACAAGAACAAATGGGGCGCCGACGTCAAGTTCTCGGCATCGCGCTTCGGCAAGGCGATGGTCGAGCTCGCCGTTGTCGTCGGCTGGCCGCTGCTGCTCTGGGCGGTGGTCTCGCTGGTCGGCGCGCCGCCGCAGATCTCGGTCTTCGTCGCCCTGGCGCTGCTGTTCGTGCTCGACCGGATCTACCGCTTCGAGGCGCTGCTGCCGATCATGACGCCGGTGCTGCTCATCGGCGGCATGACGACGGGGCTCTTCACGCCTACCGAAGGCGCGATCGCCGCCTGCGTCTGGGCGATGATCCTCGGCTTCGCCTGGTACCGCACGCTCAACTGGAAGATGTTCGTCAAGGTCTGCCTCGACACCGTCGAGACGACCAGCACGGTCCTCTTCATCGTCGCCGCCGCGTCGATCTTCGGCTGGATGCTGACGGCCACCGGCGTCACCGCCGACATCGCCGCCTGGGTGCTCGCCTTCACCAAGGAAGCGTGGGTGTTCCTGCTTCTCGCCAACCTGCTGATGCTTTTCGTCGGCTGCTTCCTCGAGCCGACGGCGGCGATCACGATCCTGGTGCCGATCCTGCTGCCGATCGCCGTCCAGCTCGGCGTCGACCCGATCCATTTCGGCCTGGTCATGGTGCTCAACCTGATGATCGGCCTGCTCCATCCGCCGATGGGAATGGTGCTGTTCGTGCTGGCGCGAGTCGCCGGCCTCTCGTTCGAGCGCACGACGATGGCGATCCTGCCGTGGCTGGTGCCGCTCCTCGTCAGCCTGGGCATCATCACCTACGCGCCCAAGCTCGTGCTCTGGCTGCCGAAGATGTTCTTCTGAGCCGTCGCGGCTACTTGCCGCGGCGCTGCTTGTCTTTCTCGAACTTGCGCCAGTAGCCGAACTCGTCTTCGTGGACCTCGATGTCGAGCTCGGCGATGCGCGCGCCGAGCCGCTCCTGGACGTCGGCGACGGCGCGGTTGTAGATCGAGGGGCCGATCTCCTCGAGCAGGAAGGCGAGCAGCGCGCCGGCGGCGATGTTGCCGATGCGCTCGTCCAGGTGCTCCTGGAAGTAGCGCTCGATAGACTTGATCGCCTCCTGGCGCGCTTCCTTCGCGAGCTCGATCGCCATGAGCCCGAGCGCTCCGCCTAGATGCCGGCCTGGGTGATGAACTTCGGATTGAGGTACGACTCGATCGCCTCGCTGCCGCCCTCGGAGCCGTAGCCCGAATCCTTGACGCCGCCGAACGGCGTCTCGGGAATGCCGAGGCCGACGTGGTTGATCGAGATCATGCCGGTCTCGACCGCGTTGGCGATCGCGTTCGCGGTCTTCGCCGACTTCGTCCACGCGTACGCGGCGAGGCCGAACGGCAGGCGGTTCGCTTCCTTGACGGCGTCGTCGAAGGTCCTGAACGGGTTGATGATCGCGAGCGGGCCGAACGGCTCCTCGTTCATCGCCTTGGCGTCGTTGTCGAGCCCGGTGACGACGGTCGGCTCCCAGAAGTTGCCCTTGTCGCCGATCGCGTGGCCGCCGGTGCGGAGCTTCCCGCCGTGCTTGCCGGCGTCCTCGAGGTTGACCTCCATCGCCCTGGTACGGCGCGGGTTGGCGAGCGCGCCCATGCGCGTGTCCTTGTCGAGTCCGTTGCCGACCTTGAGCGCCTTGGCATTGGCGACGAACTGCTCGACGAAGCTGTCGTAGACCCCCTCCTGCACCAGAAATCGCGTCGGCGAGATGCATACCTGGCCGGCGTTGCGAAACTTGCTCGCCGCCATCGCCTTGGCGGCGATCGTCACGTCGGCGTCGTCGAAGACGATCACCGGCGCGTGGCCGCCGAGCTCCATCGTCACGCGCTTCATGTGCTGGCCGGCGAGCGCGGCGAGCTGCTTGCCGACGACGGTCGAGCCGGTGAAGGAGATCTTGCGGATGACCGGGTGCGGGATCAGGTACGACGAGATCGCGGCCGGGTCGCCGTAGACGAGGCCGACCGCGCCCGCCGGAACGCCGGCGTCGGCGAAGGCGCGGATCAGCTCGGCCGGAGACGCCGGCGTCTCCTCCGGCGCCTTGACGATGATCGAGCAGCCGGCGGCGAGCGCTGCCGACAGCTTGCGGACGATCTGGTTGATCGGGAAGTTCCACGGCGTGAACGCCGCGACCGGGCCGACCGGCTCCTTGACGACGAGCTGGTAGATGCCCTCGGCGCGCGCCGGGATGACGCGCCCGTACGTGCGCCGCCCTTCCTCGGCGAACCAGTCGATCGTGTCGGCGCCGTTGTTGATCTCGGCCTTCGCCTCGGCGAGCGTCTTGCCCTGCTCCATCGTCATCAGCATCGCGACGTGGTCGATGCGCTCGCGCAGCAGGTTGGCGGCCTTCCTCATGATCTTCGAGCGCTCGTAGGCGCTGACGCGCTTCCAGGTCTCGAAGCCGCGCGCCGCCGCCTCGAGGGCGTGGTCGAGGTCGGCGCGCTCGGCGAAGGCGAGGCTGCCGATGGTGTCGCCGGTGGCGGGATTGACGACCGGCATCGTCCGGCCGGAGCGCGCGGCGCGCCATTCGCCGTCGATGTAGAGCTGGGTATTGGGATAGACGCGGGTGTCCATGCTGTCTCCGGGAACGAGTGCGTGAGGGGGAGGGTTGCGGTCGATTATCGCGACGCGGCGCCGGCGCGGGGGCGGCCGCGAGCGCGCGGCCGGGCGCGCCGAGCCGGCGTCGCCGCGGCGTCAGCCCGGTTGCGGCCCGTCGTAGCCTTCGACGATGACCATGTCGACCGTCGAGACGGGAAGGCGCAACTGCACCGCGGCCTGGTAGTCGGTCGATTTCCAGCAGTCGAGCGCGGCCTGGTACGACGGAAACTCGACGACGACGTTGCGCGAGCGGCTCGAGCCCTCGGGGTTCTCGAAGCGGCCGGCGCGAACGACGAAGCGGGCGCCGAAGCGGCCGAGCGGTGCCGCGTTGGCGGCGACGTAGGCCTTGTAGGCCTCCGCGTCGGCGACGTCGACGCGCGCGATCCAGTAACCCTTGGCCATTGCTTCTCTTCTCCCGTGCGGCGGAAGCGGTACGGTACACGAGGCTTTCGCGGCGAGCACGCGAGGGCTTCAGCCGCTGGTGTCGAGCGCAGTGGCGGCGAGGCGCTTCGCCGAGCGGCTCCAGGCGTGCAAGGGCGGCGGCGGGATCTGCTGCCAGGTTTTCGGCGAGCCTGGCGAGGGAAGCACCGCGTTCGCCTCCTTCAGCGTTCCCGAGACGAAGTGGAAGATGTCGGCCCGAACGGTGGCACCGCCGTACCAGCGGCCGTGCCGCTCGAGCTCGCCGACGAAGGTGACCCGCGCGCACACGTCGCCCCAGGTCCGGCGCTTCACCCAGAAGCCCACCTTCATGTCGTTGGCGACGTACATCTCGTAGAGGTTCACGGCAGGCGCTGGTCGTTCGTCGGTCGAACGATCATCCGGCGCAGCGAGCCGTGCTGCACCCCCCCACCTGGGCGTGGCCCCCACGGGTGAGGGGTCGGAGGCGAAGCTCAGCTTCCGGGCTTGAACACCACCGTGCGCCGCCCGTTCAGCAGAACGCGGTGCTCGGCGTGCCAATGCACGGCGCGGGCGAGGACGACGCTTTCGACGTCCTTGCCGAGACGAACGAAGTCGTCGGCGTCGAGGCTGTGGCCGACTCGCACGGTGTCCTGCTCGATGATCGGGCCCTCGTCCAGGTCGGCGCTGACGTAGTGCGCGGTCGCGCCGATGACCTTGACGCCACGAGCGTGCGCCTGGTGGTAGGGCTTGGCGCCCTTGAAGCTGGGCAGGAACGAGTGATGAATGTTGATGCAGCGGCCTTCGAGCCTTCGGCAGGCGTCATCGGACAGGATCTGCATGTAGCGCGCGAGCACGGTCAGCTCGGCACCGCTTTCGCCGATCACGTCCAGGAGCTGTGCCTCCTGCGCCTGCTTGTCGCCGCCGACGATCGGCAGATGGTGGTAGGCGATTCCGTACCACTCGACCAGTCGGCGCATGTCGTCGTGGTTCGAGGCGACTCCCACCACGTCGATCGGCATTTCGCCGGCTTGCCACTGGTGCAGGAGGTGGTTGAGGCAATGACCATGGCGCGAGACGACCAGCAACGCCTTGATCCGTTGCGCCGCGACGTGCAGGCCGACGCTCATGTCGAAGCGTCGCGCCACCGGCGCGAGGGCGATCTCGAAATCGGCGCGGGTCGTGAAGCGCGTGCCGACGGCGCGAAAGACCGTGCGCATGAAGAAGAGACCTGTCTCGGGGTCGCCGTAGTGCGATGACTCGGTGATGAACGCCTCGCTGTCGGCCAACGCCGAAGCGACGGCGGCGACGACGCCGACCTGATCGCGGCAGCGCACGGTGAGGACGAGCGAAGGGGAGATCATCGGACGCCGACGCTACCGCGACCGGCGCCGTCGCGGTCCCCCCGAGACACGGGGCGGAAGCGAGCGACGCGCCGGCCGTGCGATGCCTCACGCCCGGCGCGCGAGAATCGGGCGCCAGACCGGCGCAGTCGACATACGGAGGAGACATCGAATGAAGCGCCGCACGATCCTGCAGGCACCGACCCTTCTCTGCCTTCCCGCCGTGGCGCGGGCGCAATCGTTCCCGACGAAGCCGATCCGCTACATCGTCCCGGTCGCCGCAGGCGGCGGCAACGACATGATCGCGCGCGTCGTCACCGAGCGCTGGGGCAAGGTGCTCGGCCAGAACTTCATCGTCGAAAACCAGGGCGGCGGCGGCGGCGTCATCGCCAGCGTCTCTGTGGCGCGCGCCGCGCCCGACGGCTACACGCTGATGCAGGGCTACGTCGCCACCCACGGCACGACGCCCGCGACGCGCCGCGTGCCGTACGACGCGATCAAGGACTTCACGCCGATCGGCATGATCGGCGGCACGCCCAACGTGCTCGTCGTCAACAGCGCGCTGCCGGTGAAGACGCTCGCCGAGTTCATCGAGCACGTGAAGAAGAATCCCGGCCGCATCAGCTACGGATCGGCGGGGCAAGGCTCGCTGACGCACCTGACGATGGAGCTCTTCAAGCAGCAGATCGGCGCCTTCATGCTGCACATCCCCTACCGCGGCATCGCGCCCGCGTTCACCGATCTCCTCGGCGGCCAGACGCAGGCGATGTTCCCCGGCCTCGCCGCGGCGCTGCCGCACCTTCGCTCGGGGCGCGTGCGTGCGCTCGCGGTCACCGGCAAGGCGCGCAGCGATCAGCTCAAGGACGTTCCCACGCTCGAGGAATCCGGCTTCAAGGGGTTCGATGCGATCCAGTGGTACGGGTCGGTCGGCCCGGCGGGAATTCCCGCCGACATCGTCCGCCACCTCAACGAGACGCAGGTCGCGGTGCTGAAGGATCCCGACTTGCGCGAGCGCCTCGCCGTCGAGGCGGTCGAGCCGATGCCGATGACGCCCGAGCAGTTCGGCCAGTACATCCGCGCCGACATCCAGCGCTGGACCGCGCTCGCCAAGGCCAAGAACATCCATCTCGACGAATGACGGCGCGCGCGGTCGGCGCGCCGACCGCAGTTGCGGCTTTGCCGGATCGCCGCTACCGTCCCGCCTGCCCGTTCGATTGGAACAGGCGAAACCGGGGAGCCGATCTGTGTCAGCCATCATGTTCGAGACGGTCGGATCCACGCAGGCGCGCCCTGCCACGCGCAGGTTCTACGTCGCGATGGCCGCCGTCTTCGTGCTCATCGCCTTCACCGGCTTCATCGCGACGTATTGGGCGAAGGTGGCGACCGGCACGTTCACCGGCGCGCCGATCCTGCACCTCCACGGCGCGCTGTTCTTCAGCTGGACGCTGTTCTTCTTGGTCCAGACCGTCCTCGTCGCGAGCGGGCGGACGCTCGATCATCGATCGTGGGGCTTGGCGGGCATCTCGCTCGCCACGGCGATGGCGTTCACGGTCGTGCTCGCCGCGATCAACTCGATCCGCGTCGCCGGCCTGATCGGCATGGCCGACGAGGCACGCCGGTTCTCGTACGTGTCGCTGAGCGGGGTGGTGCTGTTCGCCGCCTTCATGACGGCGGCGATCGTCTGGGTCAAGCGCGCCGACCTCCACAAGCGGCTGATGATCCTGGCCATGATCCCGCTCATGCATGCGTCGGTCGCACGCTTCTTCATGCTGCTCTTCGCGCCGCCCGATGCCAAGGGGCCGCCGCCAGTGTTCGTCTCGGTGCCGCCGGGCCTGGCGGTCGACCTGTTGCTCGTCGCCGCGATCGTCTACGACTGGCGCACGCGCGGCCGGCCCCATCCGGTCTACCTGATCGGCGGCGCCCTGCTCCTCGCCGACCAGCTTCTCGCCGTTCCGATCAGCGCGACGCCGACCTGGATGGCGATCGCGACCTGGGTCCAGTCGCTGGCCGGCTGACGCGATGAAGGCCGCCGTCCTCCACGCCCCGCACCAGCCGATGACGATCGAGGAGGTCGTCATCGCCAAGCCGAAGCGCCGCGAGGTGCTGGTGCGCACCGCCGCCGCGGGCCTGTGCCACAGCGACCTGCACTTCATCGAAGGCGCCTACCCGACGCCGGTGCCGGTGGTGCTGGGGCACGAGTCGGCCGGCATCGTCGAGGAGGTCGGCGAGGACGTCACCTACCTCAAGCCCGGCGACCACGTCATCTCGTGCCTGTCGGTGTTCTGCGGCCACTGCGAGTTCTGCCTCAGCGGCCACCTCTCGATCTGCCAGACGCCGGAAGTGAAGCTGGGGCCGGGCGTCGCCAAGCGGCTGACGTGGCAGGGCAAGCACCTGAACCAGTTCCTGAATTTGTCGTCGTTTGCCGAGCAGATGGTCGTGCACGAGCACGCGCTCGTGAAGATCCGCGACGACATGCCGCTCGACCTCGCCAGCCTGATCGGCTGCAGCGTCGTCACCGGCTATGGCGCGGTCGTGCACACGGCGCGGATCGAGCCCGGCTCGACCGTCGCCGTCTTCGGCGCCGGCGGCATCGGCCTGGCGACGATCAACGCCGCGCAGATCGCCGGCGCCGGGCGCATCGTCGCGATCGACAAGGACCCGTTCAAGCTCGACCTGGCGCGAGCGTTCGGCGCCACCGACGTCGTCGATGCAAGCGAAGGCGACACCGTCAAGCGCATCGTCGCGCTGACCGGCGGCGGGGTCCACTACTCGTTCGAGTGCATCGGCCTCAAGGCGACCGCCGAGCAAAGCTTCTCGGCGTTGCGCTCGGGCGGCACGGCGACGCTGATCGGCATGATCCCGGTCGGCACCAAGATCGAGCTGCACGGCGTCGACTTCCTGCGCGAGCGCCGGATCCAGGGCTGCATGATGGGATCGAACCGGTTCCGGACCGACATGCCGAGGCTGATCGAGTTCTACCTGCAGGGCCGGCTGCACCTGGCCGAGATGGTCTCGGCGCGAATCGGGCTCGCGCAGATCAACGAGGGCTTCGCGGCGCTCAAGACGGGCGGCATCGCCCGCAACGTCATCGTCTTCGATTCCTAGCGCGATGAAGCCGAGCGCCCTCGCCTTCATCGTCGCGGCGGCGGCGGCGTTCGCCGCACATGGTGCCGACATCTACGTCTGGACCGACGAGAACGGCAAGACGCATCTCGCCGATTCGGTGCCGCCCAAATACCGGAAATCGGCGGCGCGCATCGATTCCAGCCAGTTCGAGCTGAGCCCCGAGCAGCAGCGCGAGGCGGCCGCAGCGCGAGCAGCCCTCGAGAAGAAGGCGAGCGCCGCCTCGGCGCAGCCTCCGGCGAGTGCGGCGAGGATGGCTGCGCCGATGGGCGCCCAGCCGCGCCAGGCGCCCGCGGCGAGCGCATCGGCTTCGGCGAGCGACTGCGACGCCCTGCAGCGCGAATACCGAGAGAGCCTCGAGTGCTTCGCGCCGTACGTCAACGCCAACGGCTCGGTCAAGCCGGGTGCGTTCGCGGCGTGCAAGTCGGTCGTCAATCCGACGCTGAAGTGCGGCTCGCCCAAGGCGTACTGACAAGGACGACGACGATGGAGCCACGGGCATGAATCAGGCGTTTCGTTCATTCGGCGCGATCGCTGCGGCGAGTGCGAGCGCGGCGCTGCTCGCTGCCTGTGCCGCGCCGGACGTGCGCAGCGAAGCAGCCGCGCCGCGCTTTCGCGTCGACGCGGCCTGGCCTGCGCCGCTGCCGAACGGCTGGATCCTCGGCCAGGTCAGCGGCATCGCCACCGACCCCGACGATCACGTCTGGATGCTGCAGCGTCCTGCCAGCCTGACCGAGGACGAGCGCGGCGCGACGCTCAGCCCGCCGCATTCGAACTGCTGCGCCCCGGCTCCGCCGGTGCTCGAGTTCGACGCCGCCGGCAAGCTGCTGCGCTCGTGGGGCGGCCCCGGCACAGGCTACAACTGGCCGCAGAACGAGCATGGCATCCACGTCGATGCCAGCGGCTTCGTCTGGATCACCGGCAATGGCGCCGACGACGGCCAGATCCTCAAGTTCACGCGCGACGGCAAGTTCGTGATGCAGATCGGCAAGGTCGGGGCGCAGACCGGCAACGCCGACGTGACCCGCCTCGGCCAGGCCGCGGGCGTCGAGGTCGATGCCGCGACCCACGAGGTCTACGTCGCCGACGGCTACTACAACAAGCGCGTCATCGTCTTCGACAGCGAGACCGGCGCCTACAAGCGGCACTGGGGGGCCTACGGCCGGGCGCCGAGCGATGCCGAGAAGCCGAACACGCGACGCAGCGCGCCGCCCACGCCGGCGCAGCTGACGCAGTTCGGCAACCCCGTGCATTGCGTTCGCGTCGCGCGCGACGGCCTCGTCTACGTCTGCGACCGCCTCAACAACCGGGTCCAGGTGTTCCAGAAGGACGGCCGCTTCGTCAAGGAGTTTTCGGTCGAGCCGCGCACCGCCGGGAACGGCTCGGTCTGGGACATCGTCCTCTCGCGCGACCCCGCTCAGCGCTGGCTCTTCATGGCCGACGGCCGCAACAACCAGGTGCTGACGCTCCTTCGCGATAGCGGCGCGGTGCAGGGCACGCTCGGTCGTCCCGGCCGCTACGCGGGCGAGTTCCACTGGGTCCACGACCTCGCGATCGATTCGCAGGGCAACCTCTATGCGGGCGAGGTCGACACCGGCAAGCGGGCGCAGAAGTTCATGCGCGCGCCGTGAGGCGAAGCAAGGCGATACGCCGAAAGGAGTCTCCGAGATGGTGATGCGAACGACAGCGATCGCGCTCGTCTTGGCAGCGTCAGGCGCCGCGCACGGCGCTGCCCTCGACGCCGACACGATGCGCAACTTCGGCGGCCGCTATGCGATCGACTGCGCCGCGACCGGAGGCGTCGTCCTTCGCGTCGAGCCCGATGTGCTCGTGATCGACGTGCGCGGCCGCACGATCACCGGCGCCAGGGTGCAGGCCTCGTATTCGTTCTTCGGCCAGAACCCGCCGCCGGGATTCGCAGTCGCGCTGCAGAGCGAGCTGCGTGACGGCAAGGAGCTGATCTTCCTCGTCCACCAGGACGCGAGCGGCCAGCGCGTCGAGCTCCAGGCCGACCCGAAGCTGATGGCCGCGCTCGGTGCGATGGCGGCGCAGAAGTACCGCGACTGCGACGACGAGCGGAATCGGCGCGTCGGCTCGGCGGCGCGAGGCGCGAGTCGCCAGGAGACCGCCGGCGCGCGCGCCGCGGCGCGCGACATGAGCGATCCGCTCAACCACCCGGGCCTGAAGCAGGCCTACCTCAGGGCGCTCGGTCCGCGCGCCGGCCTGCACTGGCTGGCGAAGCTCGAAGGACCGAGCCCGGAGCGACAGCGCGTCCGCGTCGACGGCAGCGAGTACACCCAGGTCGCGGTGTGCAAGGCGCATGACTGCTTCGACAACAACGCCGTCCTCCTCTTGTCGGCCGAGCGCGGTGTCGTCTACGGCAAGGTGCTCGACCGACAGAGCCCGGTGCTGATCGGCTCGCCGCCGCCCGCGGTCGCGGCCGCGCTCGAGCGGAGCTGGCGCGACCAGTTCCGGCAGGGCCGCTGAGTGGCGCCGCCGAGGCGTCAGCGCGCCTGCGGCGGCAGCGTGCGCAGGTAGGCGACGATCGCGTCGAGGTCGTCGTCGCGGAGTCCCGCGTACCACGCGTACGGCATCGGCTCCTGCATGCGCCGGCCGTCGCGGCCGACGCCCTGGGTGATGGCGCGCTTGATCTCGGCGTCGCTCCACGCGCCGAGTCCCCGCTCGGGATGCGCGGTGAGATTGCGCGATACCGAGCCCTTCCAGCTCTCCGGCAGGCCCTTGACGAACGACGGCAGGAACGGCCGGCCGCCGGCGCCGAGCGCGGTGTCGAGCAACACCACGCCTTTGTCGAGCGGCGTGTGGCATTCGAGGCAGTGGCCGATCGTCGCCAGGTAGGCACCGCGGCGCGCCTTGTCCTGCATGTCGGCGTCGGTGAAGCCGCGGTCGGCGACGGCGAACGCCTCGCGCTGGACCGGCGCGCGATAGACCGGCACCGGCAAGGCATTGCGCACCGGCGGCAGCGAGCGCAGATAGACGACGATGGCGTCGAGGTCGCCCGGCAGGATGGCCTTGAAGAAGTTGGCGGCCATCGGCGCGCCCAGCGGCTTGCCGGCGAGCGGCCCGCGCTCGGGGCGCTCGCCGTGCGTGATCGCGCGCTTGATCTCGGCGTCGCTCCAGGCGCCGATGCCGGTCTCCCGGTCGGGCGTGATGTTCGCGGCGAAGCCGGCGTAAGGCGGAATGTCGAAGCCGACGCCGCCGCCGGCGAGCTCCTTGCCGGCGATCGCTCGCCCTTCGCCGTCCTTGGGTGTGTGGCAGTTGCCGCACGCCAGGATCGTCGTCACCAGGTAGCGGCCGCGCTCGAGCGCCGTTCCCTGCGCCAGCGCCGACGCCATGGCGCCGGCGAGAGGAAAGGCGACCAGCAGGACGCGAACGATCGTCGATGTGGAATTCGTGTGGCGCATGGGACCTCGTTCGGCCGCGCCGGTCAGAGCGTCGGCTCGGTTTCCTGCAGGGCGTTGTAGAGCTTGAGGAACGCGGCGTCGGCCTGGCCGTCCGCGCCGCTGCATCGTACCCGCACGCTGGGCGGCAACGCGGCCAGCACCGTGTCGACGGTGTCCTTGCGCGCGACGGCCGCCGCCAGCAGGCAGGCGCTGCGCAGCGCCAGGTCGAGCGGCCCGTCGCTGTCGGCGAGCGGCTGGGCCGACTTGCGGATCGTGTCGGCGACGGGCTGCGGGAAGCCGATCGTCTCGACCCAGAGCGCGCCAACCGTCGGGTGGTCGATGCCGAACGCGCCCAGCTCGATCTCGGCGAGCTCGGCGCCGCGAACGACCGCGAACCCGGTGAACATGTGGTTGGCGATGTCGGGGTAGGTCTGGCACAGGATCAGATGGCCGGTCGCGTGCAGCAGGCCGCACACGTACGCCTCCTCCGCGTCGGCCTGGAGGCGAGGCGCGAGCTTGCTGGCCGCGGTCGCGGCGACCAGCGCGTCGCGCCAGAAGGTGGGCAGGTCGATTCCCGGAATTTCCTTGAACGACGACGAGACCCCGCAAGCGACGACGAGCTTGTTGAGCGCCTGCGTGCCGATCATGGCGACGGCGGCGTCGATCGACGCCATCGAGCGCTGGCCGCCGAAGAACGACGAGTTCGCCAGGCGCAGCACCTTGGCGCTCAGCACCGGATCCTGCGACAGCGCCTCGCCGATCTTGCGCGCGTCGACGTCGGGGTCGCGCAGCGCCGCCATCAGGCGTTGGACGATGCGCGGGATCGTCGGCAGCTCGACCCGGCCGGCGGCGATGTCGTTGATGAAATTGGGCGTGCGCGGCGCGTTCGCCGGCCGCGTCTCGGCGGCTCGCTTCATCGGCTCCAGCGTGAACGCGGGCGTGTTGGCTTCGATCATGTCGGCGGCTCTCTCGGCGGCGCGATGGGTGAACCCGAAAGTGTTGACGATGTATCGGCCGTCGGCATGCCCATCAGCGACGTGAATTGAGGCTTTCTCCGCGTTTTCGGCGCCGCGGCGTCGGCCGCGCCGGGCGCCGCTAAGATCGGCGCGCCCAAGCCCGCGCCGGAGTCCTCGCCCTGTGCTGATCAACTGCGTCGCCTACGAAGACGGCAACCGGCTCGCCGATTGTCCGATCGACGACATCAGCGAGTACCTCAAGCGCCCGCGCTGCTTCGTCTGGGTGGCGCTGAAGGACGCGACGCCCGAAGAGCTCGCCAAGATGCAGCTCGAGTTCGGCCTGCACGATCTTGCCGTCGAGGATGCGCGCCACGGCCACCAGCGGCCGAAGATCGAGGAATACGGCGACACGCTGTTCGCGGTCCTGCACACCGTCGAGGTCGGTGCGACCGACGAGCTGGTCGTCGGCGAGGTCGACGTCTTCATCGGCCCGAACTTCGTCCTCTCCACGCGCAACCGCACGCACCAGGGCTTCCTCGGCGTGCGCGAGCGCGCCGAGCGCGAGCCGCACCTGCTCAAGCACGGCTCGGCCTTCGTCTTCTACGCGCTGCTCGATGCCGTGGTCGACCGCTACTTCCCGGTCATCGACGCGCTCGAGACCGACCTCGAGTCGATCGAGGACCAGATCTTCGAGCCGCACCTCGGGCGCGCGAACATCGAGCGCCTCTACGCGCTCAAGCGCAAGATCGGCATCGTCAAGCACGCCGTCGCGCCGCTGCAGGAGTCGGTGGCCAAGCTGATCAGCGGCCGCGTGCCGCAGGTGTGCAGCAACAACCGCGAATATTTCCGCGACGTCTTCGACCATCTGACGCGGATGAACGCGTCGCTCGATTCGCTGCGCGACACGATCGGCACGGCGATCCAGGTCAATCTGTCGACGCTGACGATCGAGGAGACCGAGATCACCAAGCGGCTCGCGGCGTGGGCCGGCATCTTCGCCATCGCGACCGCACTCGCCGGCATCTGGGGGATGAACTTCCAGAACATGCCGGAGTTGAAGCTGGCATGGGGCTATCCGGCCGCCCTCGCGATCATCACGAGCGCATGCGCCTTCGTGTGGTGGCGCTTTCGCCGCGCCAAGTGGCTCTAGGCAAGGCGCCGAGCCGCCCCGGCTGATCGGCGCGCGAGCGGCGCCGCAGCCCGGCCCGACGCGGCCCGGCGCTGTCCGGGTTCGAGTCTTGCTACCCCCTCTGCATCCTGCTTTGGCCCCGGCCGTCGCACGAGAGGACGTCGTGTTGCCTTTCTGCGTCGAGCCGCCCCGGGCCGGAGGCCGGGCACGACCCGAAGACAGTGGTAAGGAATGCAGCAAGACCGGGACAAGGCGCCGCCGCGCCGGGCCGGGCCGGGGACGACGAGACACCGAGGCCGAGATGAACGCGCTGACCGAGATTCAACCCGCATCGCAAATCGAGGACGAGGACGTCTACGACCTGATCGTCGACTGCCAGTACTTCATTGCCGAGATCATGGAGCGACGCCTTCCGAAGTCGGTGGCTCGGCAGGGCTCGCTGCTGCTCGGCCGGCTGAACGCGTCGCTCGACTGGCAGACGGTCCACTAGGTCGCGTCCGCTTCGACGGCACGCCGAGCGCGGTCGGGCGCGTCGGCTGTCCGCCCTGAACGCGGCGAGTGGCGCGCCACCATACTTCAGGGTGCGACTCGGTCCGCCCGCCATGCTCGAACTTCGTCCCACCTGCGAACACTGCAACCGCGCCTTGCCGCCGCACGCGAGCGACGCCAGGATCTGCAGCTTCGAGTGCACCTTCTGCGCCAGCTGCGTGAACGACGTGCTGTTCAACGTCTGCCCCAACTGCGGCGGCGGCTTCGAGCCGCGGCCGATCCGGCCGCGGCGCAACCTGCGCGGCGACAACGACCTTGCCCACCACCCGGCGAGCACGACCGTCCGCCACGCGCCCGTCGATCGCGAGAGGCACAAGGCGTTCGCCGACTCGATCGCGGCGACGGCGCCGCGCGACCGCTAGGCCGGCTCGAGGACGTGGATGGCGCGGTTCGCGGTCCACTCCCTGACCTTGGCCGCATAGGCCTTCATGTGCGGAGCGACGGCGTGCGCCTGCAACGCTTGCAGCGTCGCCCATCGCTCGACGACGACGAAGGTGTCGGCGCCGAAGCGGGCGAAGCCGGGCGCGGCGTCGCGCACGTCGACGACGGCGTCGTAGCCGAGGCAGCCGGCTTCGGCGCGCACCGCGTCGACGTTGGCACGCCAGGCATCGAGGATGCGATCGCGCATTCCCGGCTGGGCCGTGATGATGGCGAGGACGTGGATCATCGGAAGGTCTCCGTGGGTTGG
>JADGRJ010000272.1 GCA_017881025.1 Rhizobacter sp.
GTCGCTCGAGCGCCTCGTCGACTTCGACCTGCTCAATTCCGGCGCCGTCCGGCTCTCGGTCGGCGCGGTCAGCGTGACGAGCGGCAACTTCCGCTACTTCGACAGCACCGAGATGCGGATCGACGCGCGCCACATCATGGCCAGCGGCGCGCTGCCGCCGGGCTTTCCGCCGATCGAGATCGACGGCGAGTTCTACTGGGACGGCGGCATCGTCTCCAACACGCCGCTGCAGTACGTCCTCGACGAACCCGGCCACGGCCCGCGGCTGGTGTTCCAGGTCGACCTCTTCGCCGCGCGCGGCGAGATGCCAGCGAACCTGGCCGAAGCGAGCGAGCGCGAGAAGGACATCCGCTACTCGAGCCGGACGCGGCTCAACACCACCTACGAGCTGCGCCGACAGGCGACGCTGCAGGCGGCGCGCCGGCTGGTCGCTCGCCTTCCGGCCAAACTGCGCGACGACCCCGACGCGAAGATGCTCGCCGCCCTGCCCTCGGAGGCGGTCGACGTCGTCCACCTGATCTACCGCAGCAAGCACTACGAGAGCCAGTCGAAGGACTACGAGTTCTCGCGCGCGTCGATGCTCGAGCACTGGGCCGCGGGCCTCGCCGACACCCAGGGGACGCTCGAGGATCCGCGCTGGCTCGGCCGCGACCTTCGCGCCGAGGGCGTGCACGTGTTCGACTTCGCCGCCGCGTCGCCGAAAGCTTCCACCACCATCACCCCGACCACCGGGTTCAAGAGCACAGCACCATCATGAGCAACCAGCTTCAGGACAAGATCGCCATCGTCACCGGCGCCGCCAGCGGCATCGGCAGGGAAATCGCCACCGTCTACGCGAAGGAAGGCGCCAAGGTCGCGATCGCCGACCTGAACCTCGCCGCGGCGCAGGCCGCCGCCGACTCGATCGGCCCCAATGCCATGGCCGTGGCGATGGACGTCACCGACGAGGCCCAGGTCAACGCCGCGGTCGCGCAGGTCATCAAGACCTGGGGCGGCGTCGACATCCTGGTCAGCAACGCCGGCATCCAGATCGTCCATCCGCTCGAGGAGTTCCCGTTCGCCGAGTGGAAGAAGATGCTCGCGATCCACCTCGACGGCGCCTTCCTCACGACCAAGGCATGCCTGCCGCACATGTACGCGTCGGGGCGCGGCGGCAGCGTCATCTACATGGGCTCGGTGCACTCGAAGGAAGCGTCGATGCTGAAGGCGCCCTATGTCGCCGCCAAGCACGGCCTGATCGGCCTGGCGAAGGTGATCGCCAAGGAAGGCGCCAAGCACAAGGTTCGCGCCAACGTCATCTGCCCCGGCTTCGTGCGCACGCCGCTGGTCGACAAGCAGATCCCCGAGCAGTCGAAGGCGCTCGGCATCAGCGAGGACGACGTGATCAAGAAGGTGATGCTGAAGGAGACGGTCGACGGCGAGTTCACCACCACCGCCGACGTCGCCGCGACCGCCCTCTTCTTCGCCGCCTTCCCGACCAACGCGCTCACCGGCCAGTCGCTGGTCGTCAGCCACGGCTGGTTCATGCAGTAGCGCCGCCGCCGCCGTACCATTCGGTCGATATGGACAGTCTCGATCTGCAGGTTCTCGTCCAGGCCCGCGACTGGCGCGACCAGGGTCATGCGGTCTGGCTGGTCACGGTGATCGAGACCTGGGGCTCGGCGCCGCGACCGCCGGGAGCGCTGCTGGCGATGCGCGCCGATGGCCTGGTCGTCGGCTCGGTCTCGGGAGGCTGCGTCGAGGACGACCTCATCGACCGGGTCAGGAAGGGCGAGCGCGTCGCCACACCGTCGCTTGTCAGCTACGGCGTGACCAAGGAAGAGGCGGCGCGCTTCGGCCTGCCCTGCGGCGGCAACCTGCGCCTGGTGCAGGAGCCGCTCGTCGACACCGGCTGGATCCGCGAGGTGCTCGATCGGACCTCCCGCCACGAGCTCGTCGCCCGCGTCGTCGACCTGAAGAGCGGCAGCGTCAGCGTCGAGCCGGCGCGGCGCGGCGAAGCGTTCAGCTTCGACGGCCAGACGATGCGCGCGCTCTACGGCCCGCGTTGGCGCATGCTCGTCATCGGCGCCGGCCAGCTGTCGCGCGTGCTCGCCCAGATGGCGCTCGGCCTCGACTTCGAGGTCATCGTCTGCGATCCGCGCGAGGAGTACCACCTGACCTGGGACGTTCCCGGAACGAGCTTCAGCACGGCGATGCCCGACGACCTCGCCGTCGAGCTCCAGCTCGACCCGCACACCGCCGTCGTCGCCGTCACGCACGATCCCAAGCTCGACGACCTGGTGCTGCTCGAGGCGCTCAAGTCGCCGGCGTTCTACATCGGCGCGCTCGGCTCGCGCGGCAACACCGCCAAGCGGAAGGACAGGCTCGCCCTGTTCGACCTGAGCGCCACCGAGATCGAGCGGCTGCACGGGCCGATCGGCCTCGACATCGGCAGCCGCACGCCGGCCGAGATCGCCGTCTCGATCCTGGCCGAGATCGTCGCGGTCAAGAACGGCGTCGCGCTGACGCAGAAGAAGCCGGTCGCGGCGGCCGCCTCTCATCCTTGACGCCGCCGGCGTGATCCGCTGGCTGAAGAGTCCCGACGACCCGCTGCCGGACGCCGAGCGCGCGCTGCCGCGCACGAGCGACATCCCGGGCCTCGTCGCCGCCGGCGGCGAGCTCACGCCGCGCCGCCTCGCCGAGGCCTACGGCAAGGGCATCTTCCCGTGGTACAGCGTTGGCCAGCCGATCCTCTGGTGGTCGCCCGACCCGCGCATGGTGCTGCTGCCGGCCGAGTTCAAGCTCAGCCGGTCGCTGAAGAAGACGATCCGACGCTTCATCGCCGCGCCCGGCTCGGCGCTGCGAATCGATGCGGCGACGCGGCGCGTCATCGCCGCATGCGCCTCGGTGCCGCGCGGCGGCGAGAGCGGCACCTGGATCGTCCCCGAGATGATCGAGGCCTACGGCCGGTGGCACGACGTCGGCCGCGTCCACAGCTTCGAGACCTGGATCGACGGCGAGCTCGCCGGCGGCCTCTACGGCGTCAGCCTCGGCCGGATGTTCTTCGGCGAATCGATGTTCGCCCACCGCACCGACGCGTCGAAGATCGCCCTCGCCGCGCTGGTCGCGTTCTGCCGCGAGCGCGGCGTCGAGACCATCGACTGCCAGCAGCGGACGTCGCACCTCGCCTCGCTCGGCGGCCGCGAGATCGCGCGCAGCGAATTCCAGCGCCGCCTCGGCACGGCTCTTGCACGAAGCGACGTCGTCGATTGGTCCTATGATTTAAGGTTGTGGGAGCGACTGGGCCTCGGCACGGTGGCTGAGAGTGCCGAGCCCAGAGCTTCCGAGGACATCCGCCCGTGACCCACCCCAAAGAGCTCCCGCTCGCCTCGCTGCAGTTTTACGCGACGGCGCCGTACCCGTGCAGCTACCTGCCCGGCCGGATGGCGCGCTCGCAGGTGGCGACGCCGAGCCACCTGATCCATGCCGACGCTTATTCCGGCCTGGTCGCCAACGGCTTTCGGCGCAGCGGCATGTTCACGTACCGGCCCTACTGCGACGGCTGCCGCGCCTGCCTGCCGCTACGCGTTCCGGTGGCGACCTTCGTGCCGACGCGCAGCCAGCGGCGCGCGACGCGCGCGCATGGCCACCTCGAGGCGCGCGTGCTGCGGCTGTGCTTCGTCGCCGAGCACTACCAGCTCTACCTGCGCTACCAGGCCGGCCGCCACATCGGCGGCGGCATGGACCACGACTCGATCGACCAATACACCCAGTTCCTGCTGCAGAGCCGCGTCAACTCGCGCCTGGTCGAGTTCCGCGAGCCCTCGGCCGACGGCAACGGCGCGCTCAAGATGGTGTCGATCCTCGACGTGCTGAACGACGGCCTGTCGGCGGTCTACACCTTCTTCGAGCCCGAGCCGAAGACGAGCTACGGCACCTACAACGTCCTCTGGCAGATCGAGCAGACCCGCCAGCTCGGCCTGCCCCACGTCTACCTCGGCTACTGGATCGACGGCAGCGGCAAGATGGCCTACAAGGCGCAGTTCGGACCCCACGAGCTCCTGGTCGCCGGCGAGTGGCGTCCCGCCGACGCCGTGAAGGACTGACGCGATGGACTTCGACGTCACGCGCGAGCAGTGGATCGAGCGCTTCGCCATGCACCTGAGCCAGCTCGAGGTCGGCGCCATCCCGGACGATTTCCTGGAGCTCGCGGCGCGCCGCTGGGAAGCGCGCGGCCAGATCGACCCCGAGACCGCGGCCGACGAGGAGTTCGCGACGCGGCTGCACGCCAGCGCGATCGCCAGCGCGGATTTCCAGAACACGCTCGGCCTCGGCGAAGAAGCGCGCTTCGAGCGCACCGAGCGGATCCCGGTCGAGCGCATCCAGACCGCGGGCGAATACGTTCGCGACAACGACGAGTGGATCGCCCGCTGCGTCGCCCGCGTCCTCGCGCTCGACCCGATCATCAAGGCCGAGGAGGCGCGGCGATCGGTCGGCGAGCTCGCCGAGCTCGAGCGCTGGCGCCTGATGAAGCCCGAGGCGGCCGCCGACCAGCTCTACACGCCGATCGCGCCGCGTTGAGCGCCGATGCCATGAGCCGCAGGGCCGCTCCCAAGGCGAATACCGCAGCGCGCAGCGCGAAGGTCTCCCGATGAGCGACGACGACGTCCGGGTGGTGGTGGTCGACGACGTCGTCGATGCCGCCGAAGCGCTCGCCGAAACGCTCGCGATGAGCGGCTACAAGGTCTGGATCGCGACCGACGGCACCGCCGCGCTCGCCCTCGTCGAGGCGCACCGGCCGCATTGCGTTCTGCTCGACATCGGCATGCCGGGGATGGACGGCAACGAGCTGACGCGAACGCTGCGCAGCCGCTACGGCGACGACATCGTCCTCATCGCCGTCACCGGCCGCGAGCACGACGACGAGCGCGTCTCCGACACCTTCGCCCGCGTCGACCATTACCTGCAGAAGCCGGTCGATCCCGACGTGCTGCGAAAGCTCCTGCCGCCGGTCGACTGAGCGACGCTCAGGCCGCGGCGGCGACCGCGCCTTCGCGCTCGGCGGCGAGGCGTTGCCCGAAGACGCGCCGGAAGTGCGCCAGCGGCGCATCGGCGGCGATCGCCAGCAAGGTCGTGTCGGGCTCGCGGTCGAAGAGCTTCTGCTGCGCCTCGATGATCGCCTTGTCCTCCATGAAGCCTTCGCGCAGGCTGTTGCACAGCGACAGCGCGATGTTCGGGTCGTCGAGGTCGAAGTTGTGGAGGTAGTTCCAGAAGAAGTG
The DNA here is from genome assembly GCA_017881025.1 of Rhizobacter sp. Taxonomy (GTDB): domain Bacteria; phylum Pseudomonadota; class Gammaproteobacteria; order Burkholderiales; family Burkholderiaceae_C; genus Schlegelella_A. The sequence continues at coordinate 5,259 of JADGRJ010000272.1, forward strand.
CGTCGTCCGGCGCGTCTC
>JADGRJ010000007.1 GCA_017881025.1 Rhizobacter sp.
CTCGCCGGCAACGAGGAGTTCTTCATCGATCCGCTGAACGTCTTCCTGGTCACGCTGACCGCCTTCGTCGGCCTGACCACCGCGATCTTCTCGCGCCCGTACATGCGCGTCGAGCAGAACCACGGCAAGATGACGCCGGCGCGGATGCGCCTCTATCACAGCATGTACCAGCTGTTCAGCTTCACGATGCTCGTGGCGCTGACGACCAACAACATGGGCATCCTGTGGGTGGCGATGGAAGCGGCGACGCTGACGACGGTGCTGCTGGTGAGCGTCTACCGCACCGCGGCCAGCCTCGAGGCGGCGTGGAAGTACTTCATCCTCTGCGGCGTCGGCATCGCGCTGGCCCTGTTCGGCACGGTGCTGCTCTACATGGCTGCCGAGAAGGTCCTCGGCGCCGAGGGCGGAGCGCTTCTCTGGACCCACCTCGACACGGTGAAAACCCGGCTCGACCCGAACATCATCACCCTCGCCTTCGCCTTCCTGTTCATCGGCTACGGCACCAAGGTCGGCCTGGTGCCGCTGCACAACTGGCTGCCCGACGCCCATGCCGAAGGCCCGACGCCGGTGTCGGCGGTGCTCTCGGGCCTGCTCCTGAACGTGGCGATGTACGCCCTGCTGCGCTGCAAGGTGCTCACCGACGGCGCCCTGAACAACGCCCTGGCCGGCCAGCTGCTGATGGGCTTCGGCCTGGCGTCGGTCGTCGTCGCGGCGTTCTTCCTCTCGCGCCAGAAGGACGTCAAGCGCATGTTCGCCTACTCGTCGATCGAGCACATGGGCCTGATCGCATTCGCCTTCGGCCTCGGCGGGCCGATCGCCAACTTCGCCGGGCTGCTGCACATGACGGTGCATTCGCTCACCAAGTCGGCGATCTTCTTCGCCGTCGGCCATGCGACGCAGAAGGCCGGAACGCAGGTGATGAGCGAGATCCGCGGCCTGATCAAGGTCAGTCCCACCGTCGGTTGGGGGATGATGCTCGGGACGCTCGCGATCCTCGGCATGCCGCCGTTCGGCGTCTTCGCTAGCGAGTTCCTGATCCTCACCACCGCGATGCGCGAACAGCCCTGGGCCACGCCGATCCTGCTCCTCGCGCTCGGCGTCGCCTTCGCCTCGGTGCTCGGTCGGGTCCTGCCGATGGTCTTCGGCGAAACCTCGGTGAAGCCGCTGCCGCACCCGCCGGCACTGCTGCCGGTGTTCGTCCATCTCGGGCTCGGCCTGATGCTGGGCCTCTACGTCCCGCCCTACCTCGTCGGCTGGTACACCCAGGCGGCGCGGATGCTCGGAGGTTGAGGCCGTGCGGATTCCCGGGATAGATCTCGAATTCGATCGCCTCTCGGCACCCGTGCCAATCTGGCGCGCGAGCGTGGACGCCGACGCCTGGCAGGTCGCCGCTCGTGCCGTCGCCGCCGCCGGCGGTCGTCTCGTCGCGCTCTGGGGCGCGGACCGGGGCTGGCGCGAGACCGGGGGCTTCGCCGTCTGCGCGGCGTATGCGCTCGCCGATGGGATCGCCTGGCTCGACCTGCCGCTCGCCGCCGATGCGCCGGCCTATCCCGATCTGTCGGCGCAGTTCTCGTGTGCGGTCCGAATGCAGCGCGCCGCTGCCGACCTGCTCGGGATCGTAGCGATCGGCGCTCATGACACGCGGCCGTGGCTGGACCATGGTGCCTGGCCCGCGGACCGGTTTCCATTGCACGAGCAGGCACCGGATGGCGCGGTCGGGGAAAGAGCGAAGGTCGTCGACTACCCCTTCGTCCGCGTTGCCGGCGACGGTGTCCACGAGATCCCGGTCGGCCCGGTGCACGCGGGGATCATCGAACCGGGGCATTTCCGCTTTTCGGTCGTCGGCGAAAAGGTGCTGCGCCTCGAGGAGCGCCTCGGCTACACCCACAAGGGAATCGAAAAGCGATTCACCGAGCTGGCTCCGCTCGACGCGCATCGCCTCGCCGGGCGCGTGTCCGGCGATTCGACGGTCGCTTACGCGTGGGCCTACTGCATGGCGCTGGAAGCCGCCGCGGCCTGCGCGATTCCGCCCCGCGCCGCCTGTCTGCGGGCGCTGCTGCTCGAGCGCGAACGCGTCGCCAACCACCTCGGCGACCTCGGCGCGCTCGGCAACGACGCCGCGTTGACGTTCGGCCTGGCCCAATTCTCGCGCCTGCGCGAGAACTGGCTGCGCGTGTCGAAGGAGGTCTTCGGCCACCGGCTGATGATGGATGCCGTCGTTCCCGGCGGAACCGCCTGCGATGTCGACGGCGTGGCGGCGGAGCGGATGCGTATTCAATGCGAAGCCACGCTGTCCGAAGTCAGGGAGCTGCGCTCGATCTACGACGAGCACGCCGGCTTGCAGGATCGCTTCATGGGCACCGGACACGTGAGCGCGGAGCTGGCGGCCAATCTTGGCCTGACGGGGCTCGCGGCCCGCGCCAGCGGCCGGACGATGGACTTGCGGTCGGATCACCCGTGGCCGCCCTACGACACCCTGGCCGTGAAAACCGCGACCCACCACGGCGGCGACGTCGCGGCGCGCGTCGCCGTGCGCTTCGTCGAGCTGTTCGAATCGTTGCGCCTGATCCGGGCCATCCTCTCCGCGCTGCCGGGAGGCGAGCGTCGCGGCACGGTCAGCCTGGCCGCGGGTTCCACGGTCGGCGCCGGCTGGGTCGAAGGCTGGCGCGGCGAAGTCTTCGTCGCGCTCGAGCTCGACGGCGAGGCCCAGGACCACCGCATTCGCCGCTGCCACTGCCACGATCCCTCCTGGCAGAACTGGCCCGTGATCGAGCATGCGGTGATCGGCAACATCGTTCCCGACTTTCCGCTGATCAACAAGTCGTTCAACCTCAGCTATTCGGGGCACGACCTGTGAGCTGCCGTCGCGAGCGCGAGACCTAGACGCCATGTGGAAGATCCTCCGCCAGATCGGCCGCGCCGGCATCCGCAGCGAAGCCGCGCCCCCGTACGACGACGCGCTGCGGGTCGAGGCCGAGCAGATCCAGCGCGACCTGCTCGCCACCCTGGGCCGTGCCCTCGCGATCCGCCAGGTCGACGCCGGTTCGTGCAACGGCTGCGAGCTCGAGATCCACGCGCTCGACAATCCCTACTACAACCTCGAGGGGCTCGGCATCCGGTTCGTCGCCAGCCCCCGCCACGCCGACCTGCTCCTGGTGACCGGCCCGGTGTCGCGCAACATGGAGCTTGCGTTGTCGCGCACCTACGAAGCGACACCGGCACCCAAGCTGGTCGTCGCGGTCGGCGACTGCGGGTGCGACGGCGGCATCTTCGGCACGAGCTACGCGACCTGCGGCGGGGTCGCGAGCGTCCTCCCGGTCGACGTCGCCGTGCCGGGCTGCCCGCCGGCGCCGATCGAGATCCTGCGCGGCATCCTGACGGCGGTACGCCGCGGCCAACCGAAATAGTCCACGGATCGGCACCTGCCGGCGCGAAGGCCGTGCGATATCCTCGTCCCCCAGGACAAAGAAGCCGGTGGGATACCTCGAAGAACTGAAGCGCCAGGCCGACGCGGCGCTGGCGCAGCAAACCCAGGACATCGGCGCGCTGCAGCGCAATGCCTTGCTCACCGACTCCGCCTGCCAGTCGGCGGCGCGCTACTTCGGCACGCTCGCGCGCCAGCTCAACGTCCTGCAGCCGGTCTCGAAGGCGGTCTGGCGCTTCGACAACCGGACTTCGTTCAGCCAGCTCCGCTTCACCGACTTTCGCGCCGACTCGCGCCTCAAGAAGCTGCGCGATGCCGAGGTCTTCGACCACGTCGTCCTCAGCTTCGCCGCCAAGACCGGCACGCGGGTGACGATCGCCAAGGATTTTCCGCCCGAGATCGAAAAGCTCGAGGCGCGCCTGTGCCAGTGCGGCGCGCACTACGACAGCGAGGTGATCCGCGATCCCGAGAACGGCCGCTTCGTCGAGAAGCGCTTCGAGCTCCTCGCCGATTTCCAGAGCAGCGTTCGCCTGCTGCCCGACCACGACGCCGGCCGTGTCACCTTCCACATCGCCAACCTCGACGGCTTCGAGACGGTGAGCGTGGTCTTCCCGGCGTTCGAGGTCGGCACCGCCCGGCTCGACGAGCTGGCGCGCTGGATCAACGGCGAGCCGCACGCCTTCCTGCGCGACGGCCAGCACCTGCGCCGGGTGGTCGCCTGAGACATCCGGCGCCCGGCCGGCGCCCGCCGGCCGCTTAGACTCGCTCTTTTCGCCCCGTCTGACGCCATGCCCTGGTTCTGGAAGCCGTACACCTCCGACATCACCTCGTTCATCGACGGGCTGAAGGCGAAGAAGCCGACCCTCGAGGACGAGCAGCGGCGCGGCCGCGCCATCTTCTGGGACCGGCGCATCGACCCCACCGCCGAGGGCGAATACCAGGACGCGCGCGTCCCGCAGCAGCCCTACGTGTATCAGAACCGCGTGCGCTGAGCGCGCCGCGGGACCGCCGATGGAAGATCTCGCCGAGGTCGCGGAAGAGGAGGTGGTCGACAGCATCGCCGTGGCGCGCCTGTACGGCGAGCCTTTGTTCGACCTGCCGCACGACCTCTACATCCCGCCCGACGCGCTCGAGGTCTTTCTCGAGGCCTTCGAAGGGCCGCTCGACCTGCTGCTCTACCTGATCCGGCGCCAGAACTTCAACATCCTCGACATCCCGCTGGCGAGCGTGACTCGCCAGTACCTCACCTACGTCGAGCAGATCCGGTCGCGCAACCTGGAGCTCGCCGCCGACTACCTGCTGATGGCGGCGATGCTGATCGAGATCAAGTCGCGCATGCTGCTGCCGCCGAGGAAGAGCGCCGACGGCAAGGAGCCCGACGATCCGCGCGCCGAGCTCGTGCGCCGGCTGATCGAGTACGAGCAGATGAAGCTCGCCGCCGCCCGGCTCGACGCGCTGCCGCTGCTCGGGCGCGACTTCCTGCGCACGCAGGTCACGGTCGACGAGTCGGCCGCCGAACGCCTCCCCGACGTCGACCCCATCGACCTGCGCAATGCCTGGATCGAGATCGTCAAGCGCGCCAGGCTCAACCAGCACCACCTCATCTCGCGCGAGCACCTGAGCGTGCGCGAGCACATGAGCATCGTCCTGCGCGCGCTGCAGGGACGCCGCTTCGCCCTCTTCGAGGACCTCTTCGACGCGGCGCGCGGCGCACCGGTCGTCGTCGTCACCTTCATCGCCCTGCTCGAGCTGGCGCGCGAGCACCTGCTCGAGGTGACGCAGGCCGAGGCCTTCGCACCGATCTACGTCAGGCTCGCCTACCAGGCGACCTGAGCCGGGGCGGCGCCGCGACAGGCGCCCGCCCGCCCGCGCGCGCCGGCATTCGGCCGTCGCCTCTTCAGAGACGGGGCAAGGCCTGCAGATAGGCCGCCACGTTGCGGATGTCCTGCGCGGTGAGTTCGTGCGCCACCGACTTCATGACGCCGCCCTCGGGTCGCTCGTCGGTGCGCTGGAACACCAGCAACTGCTTCATCACGTAGTCCGCATGCTGACCCGCGAGGCGCGGAAAGGTCGCGTCGCCCTTGCCTTCGGCACCGTGACAGGTCTTGCACGCCGGAACGCCTTTGTCTGCCACGCCGCCGGAGAAGATGGCCTTGCCGGCCTCGAACCTGCCGCGGTCGCCCTCGATCGGCTGTGCTTCCGGCGCCTGGTTGGCGTAGTAGGTGGCGAGCCCCTTGATCTGGTCATCGGTCAGGCTGCGGCTCAGGCCCCACATGTACTCGAAACCCGCCGGATCGCTGCGGCGATGGCTCCGAAAGCCCTCGAGCTGGGCCACGAAGTACGCCTCTTGCTGCCCAGCCAGGTTCGGGAAGTTGGGCGACACCGAGCTGCCCGTCATGCCGTGGCAGTTGGAACACACCTGTTGCGCCATCGTGGTAGCGGAGACCGCCGGGTTCGCCAGATCGCGCGAACGTTGCGGATGGGAACAGCCGGCCGACAGCACGACCGCTGCGGCGACGAGGGCGAGAGTCGCGGACTTCATGAAATACCTCCGGATGCAGGGACCGCGCACGACGCGCTCAGTACGCCAGCCACGTGTAGAGGAAGAGCGTGTTGTTGTCGCGGGCGTTGCGGCCGAAGCCGTCGTAGTTCGTCGACGCGCCGTTGAAGCGGCTGTACGCCGTGTACTGCGCGCCGACGCGCAGGTACTGGATCGGCATCCAGAACGCCTCCAGCGTGAGGCCCCGAGTCGCCGGGTTGCCGGACAGGTTGCTGGCGGCGCCGTTGGTCTTGACGAGCGTGCCGGTGGCGTCGAAGCCGGCGGTCTGGTTGGCCGTGTTGGTGGTGCCGGTGAGGTTGAACAGCCCCAGGGCGCCGCCGTACTTCGCTTGGTAGACGTAGCTCACCTTCGCGCGCAGCACATTCGTGGTGTCGACGGCGTTGGAGTTGGCGAGCGTGGCGGCGCCGGTCGCATCGAAGAAGGACGCCGGCTGGTCGGCCAGTGCCGCGGGATAGCGGTGGCGATCTCGCGCGTAGACCAGCTGCGCCGTCACCGCGTGCGGGTCGAGCAGGTATTGGTACTGGCTGTCGATCATGAGGTCGGTGAACCGGTGCGTGCTCGCCGGGTCCGACGTATCGAGCGGATCGTCGTACACGCGCGCGACCATTCCCGAGGTGCCGACCATGAGGCTGTGCGGCCCCCATTCTCGATTTACCGCCAGGCGCCAGTAAGGGTTGACGCCGTGCAGCTTGGTGGTGCTCGCGTTGTCGAGCCCGGCGCTCATGAACGAGGTCGGTCCGCGCGACGTGCCGTAGCCGCCGAGCTCGGCGTAGATCATCCGGTTCCAGAACGCGTAGGCTGTCAGCCCGGCGATGTTGCCGCCCGCCGCGAAGCCCGGGTACGGCGAATTGCCGTCGATGAAGCGGCTGCTCGTCGGACTGGGCACGGGCACGTACTGCATCCAGGCAGCGACCGTGTTCCATGGATCCGATACCGACGGGTTGTTGTTCGCGCTGAGGCCAACGATCAGATCGCGCTTGTCGCTGATGAAGCGATCGACGAGGCGAATGTCGATGTTGTCGGCGTTACTGTGACCGTGGAAGTTGCCGTTCGCATCCTGGGTGGCGTAGGGGTCGTAGGTGACCTGCGCGAACGCACCGACGTTGTCGGTGACCTTGCCGCCGAGCAGGAGGCTGGCGGTGGCGAGGATGGCGCGGTTGTTCTTCTGGAAGTCGCCGCCCGGATCGTCGGACTTCGAGGTGTCGGCCACCTTCGACAGGGTGGCCACGGCCATCGCCGAAATCGGCAGCGCGCGCTCGCCGATCGTGTAGCCGCTCAGCTTGAACATCCGTCCGTAGGGCGTGAGCTCCGGAAACTGTCCGCCCGCGTGGCAGGCCATGCAGTTCTGCCCGGTCTGGCGGTTGAAGGCCGGGATCGCGCCTGCAACGTTGGGCAGCAGCGTCAGGCAAAGCGCCGAAACCGCAAGCAAGGCGCGCAATCGTCGCGCGGTGGCGTTGTTGCCTTCGACTTCGAACATATCCATTTCCTTGCTCCGTCAGCGATGGCCGCCATCTGGCGCCCTTGCCGGCAAGCCAGCGTTGACGCAGATCAAGGTCGGCGTGCCACGACCGCGCCGCGGCCGAGGGGTTGGGTGCGGAAGTCACGCACCGGCTCTGCCCGCCCCTACCTGGCCAGCTTGAAAGCGATCATCGCCCGCAGCTTGTTGGGCAGCACCGGCTTGATGAGGAGATGGAAGTCGTGCTCGAGGGCTTCCTTGTCGTGCCCGGTCATGCTGCTGCCGGTGACGACGATCGCCGGAACGTTGCGGCCGAAGCGCTCGCGCACCGCGTCGATCGCGGCGACGCCGGTCTCGCCGTTGTCGAGCCGGTAATCGGCGATGACGAGCGAAGGCGGCGCCGCGGCGTCGGCCGCCTGCGCCCAGGCACCGGCGGCGCCGACGCTGTCGAGCGAGACGATCGCCGCACCCCAACCCCTGAGCAGCACCTCGAGGCCTTCGCGCACCGCCGGCTCGTCCTCGACGATGACGATCAGGCGGCCGTCCAGGGTGATGCCGATCGGCCCCTTGCCCGGAATCGATCGTGCCGTCGTTCGTGGCCCCTTGCCGAGCGGCAGCTCGACCGTGAAGACCGAGCCACGGCCTTCCTCGGAGCGCAGGTCGAGCGGTGCGACCATCAGCGCGCACAGCCGCTTGACGATCGCCAGGCCGAGGCCGAGACCCTTCTTCTGCTCGACCGCGACCGCTGGCGCGCCCGGCACCTGATAGAACTCCTCGAAGATGCGCGCGCACTCCTCGGCGCGAATGCCGGGGCCTGTGTCCCACACCTGGAGCAGCAGCCGATCGCCCCGGCGCCGGCAGCTGAGCAGCACCGAACCGTCGCGGGTGTAGCGGATCGCGTTCGAGACCAGGTTGCGGACGATCCGCTCGACGAGCAGCGGATCGGCGAGGGCGACGTGCTTGCCGCCGCGGATTCGCAGCGCCAGGCCCTTCTCGAACGCGGCCGGCTCGAAATGCAGCCGGACCTTGCGAAAGATGTCGGCGAGCTCGAAGTTCTCGGGGTTGACCTCGACGCCGCCGCTGTCGATGCGCGTGATGTCGAGCAGCTCGGAGAACAGGCCCTCGAGCGCGTCGACCGATTCGTTGATGCTGTTGACGAGCTGCGCGACCTCGGGGTCGTGGGCACGCGCGCGCAGCGCCTCGGCGAACAGGCCCATCGCGTGCAGCGGCTGGCGCAGGTCGTGGCTGGCGGCGGTGAAGAACTGCGTCTTGGCACGGTTGGCGACCTCGGCCTCGTGGCGCGCCGCGTCGGCGACCGCCTTCTCGGCGCGCAACTGAACGGCGAGCGCCTCGTTGCGCAGCTTCAGGCCGACGACGCGTTCGAACGACTCGCGGTAGTTGCGGCCGAGCAGCAAGGTCATTCCCATCGCCACCGTCATGACCGCCGCCAGCTCCCAGCCGAGGGTGCTGCCCGCGAGGGCGACGCGGGCGATCGCGGGCGCGAAGATCATGAGCACGAAGAGGGCGAACAGGCGGTACTGCGGGCCGAGGATCGGCACCGAGGCGACGCAGAAGGTGTAGACGACGAGGACGAGCGCGACCTGGTGCGGGCCGCTGCCGAACGCCGAGAAGAACCAGGCCGCGATGCCCCAGAGCGCGCCCGAGGCGAGGACGCCCGCCTGCCACGCGCGCAGGCGCCGCTCGAGGCCGGCCGTCGACCTCGGCTCGCGCCGCTCGAAGCGGACGGCGAGCCAGGCGCGCAGCAGCCAGACGATCGCGAAGCCGGTTCCCCAGACGATGCGCAGCGACCGCGGCGCGACGCCGGCGAAGATCATCTCGATGATGATCGCGCCGATGGCGTGGCCGGCGAGCGAGGTGCGATTGAACGCGAACAGGCCGCGGACGTGATCGCGCAGGAGCAGGAACTCGTCGAGCGGCGCGTCGCCTTCGCCTGCCGGCGCCGCGGCCGTCGCGTTGCCCGCCGGCGCGGGCAGGGGCGCCGCCGCGACCGCGCTCAATGGAGCGGTCGCGTCAGCCATGGCGCGATCGCTCCCTGGCTCGACATCTGGCTCACGGCGAGGACCGCCTGGGTGCGCGAGTTGACGCCGAGCGCGCGCAGCACCGCGGCGACGTGATCCTTGACGGTCTCGACCGAGAGGTCGAGCTCGCGCGCGATCAGCTTGTTCGACTGGCCGCGCAGGAGCAGGCCGAGGACGTCGGTCTGGCGCGGCGTCAGCTTGAAGTTGGCGAGCGCCGTCGGCCGCAGCGTGTCCATGCCCGGCGGCCAGGTGTGCGAGCCGCCGCTGTCGCGGCCGGCATCGGGCGCGCCGGCGTCGCCCTCGCCCATCGTCATCGGCGGCACGTAGATGCCGCCCGACATGACGACCTTGAGCGCCTCGGTGAGCGTCTCGTTGCTGGCGCGCTTGGGAACGAAGCCCATCGCGCCGAGGTCGATCGCGCGGATCACGTCGGCGCTGCGGTCCGACGCCGAGACGACGACGACCGGGATCGCCGGCCAGCCGTTGCGCAGCTCGATCAGCAGATCGAAGCCGTCGGCATCGCCCAGGCGCAGGTCGAGCAGGACGAGGTCGAAGGCACCGTCGGCAGCGAGCGCCTCGCGCGCGGCGCGCGCGCCGGCGACGCCGACGACGCTGACATCGCTGCCCATGCCCTGGATGACGTTCTGCAGCGCGGTGAGGATCAAGGGGTGGTCGTCGATGAGGAGGACTTTCATGGCAGCGCTCCAGTCAGGCATAGCGGCGCGAGAGCGACTCGGCGACGCAGACCGGCTTGTCGGAGCCCTCGCGTTCCATCGTCACCTGCACCGTCAGCTGTGCGCCGCCTTCGAGCGGCTCGTAGTCGACCAGCTTGAAGCGGCCGCGCAGGCGGCTGCCGCTCGGCACGGGCGCCGGAAAGCGGACCTTGTTCAAGCCGTAGTTGACGCCCATGCGCGTGTCGCGCACCTCGAACGCGGAGAAGCTCATCTCGGGCAGGAGCGAGAGCGTGAAGAAGCCGTGCGCGATCGTGGCGCCGAACGGCCCGGCCTTCGCTCGCTCGGCGTCGAGGTGGATCCACTGGTGGTCGCGGGTCGCGTCGGCGAAGAGCTGGATCCGCTCCTGCGTGACCGTGATCCACTCGCTGACACCGATCTCCTGGCCGACGAGCTCTTTCATCGCCGCGATGGTTTCGAAGCTTCGCATTGAATCAGTTCACCCAGGTGATGATCGGTTCCCATTGCTCGCGGTCGCCCTGGAAGCGGGTCGAGGCGACGTCCCACAACGTCAGCCCGTGCGCGGCGAGGTGCACGTAATTCTGCGTGTCGCGCAGGAAGCCGAGCAGCGGGACGTCGACGCTCTTCAGGAAGTTGCGCAGCTGGTCGGTCGAGATCGTGCCCTCGCGCGTTCGCATGCCGACCACCACCATCTGCACCTTCGCGCTGCGCCGATGGGCGAGCAGCTCGGCGATGAATTCGTGCGTCGCGTGGATGTCGAAGATGCTCGGCTGGAGCGGGATCAGCACCTTGTCGGCGAGCTTCATGACCTCGTCGAGGCGCTTGCCGTGCAGGCCGGCGGGGGTGTCGAGGACGATGTGCGTCGTTCCCTTGGGCGGCCGGACGACGTCGCCCTCGGTCACCTCCCAAGACGCGATCTTCGGCAGGCCCGCCGGACGCAGGCCGAGCCAGGTGCGCGACGATTGCTGGCGGTCGACGTCGCCGAGCATGACGGCGCGGCCGCGCGAGGCGAGGTAGCCCGCGAGATTCGTCGCCAGCGTCGTCTTGCCGACGCCGCCCTTGGGGTTGGCGACCACGATCACCGGCATGCAGCGCTCCCTTCTCGTTTTGCGGGTATGTTAGCGGCGCCCGGCGCCTGCGCCATCCTTCCTTTCCAGCCATGGCCTCCACCGATCCGCCTGCCGCGGCCGCCGATCCGGCGCCGCGGACCGACGCCGAGATCCTCGTCGTCGTCGCCCATCCCGAGCTCGAGCAGTCGCGCGCCAACCGGCGCCTGCTGCAGGCGGCGCGCGCGCTGCAGCAAGAGAGTCCGGCCGGGCGGCTCGCCGTGCGCGACCTCTACGCGCTCTACCCCGACTACCTGATCGACGTCGGCGTCGAGCAGGCGGCGCTCGCCGCGGCGAAGCTAGTCGTCTGGCAGCAGCCGATCCGCTGGTACGGCATGCCGCCGCTCCTCAAGCTCTGGCTCGACGACGTCCTTACCTTCGGCTGGGCCTATGGTCCCGAGGGCAGCGCGTTGCGGGGCAAGGACCTCTGGCTGGTCGCGAGCACCGGCGGCCCCGAGGAGTCGTACCGGCCCGACAGCTACAACCGCTACTTCTTCGATGCCTTCCTGCCGCCGTACGAACAGACGGCGGCGCTGTGCGGCATGCGCTTCCTGCCGCCGCTCATCCTCCACGGCGCGCACAAGGCGAGCGAGGCCGAGCTCGGCGCGCATGCCGACACCTATGTGCAGCGGCTCGCCGACTATCCGGTCTGGCCGGAGATCGACCAGGTCGAGGAGTGCGTCGAGTGCGCGGTGCCGGCGAGCGCTCGACCGGCCGAGCGTCTGCCGGTGCCCGCCTGATGGAGCACGGCGCCTGGCTGACGGGCAGCCTCATCTACCTCGCCGCCGCGGTGATCGCGGTGCCGGTCGCGCGCTTCCTCGGCCTCGGCTCGATCATCGGTTACCTCGGTGCCGGCATCCTGATCGGCCCGTGGGGGCTGAAGCTCGTGACACGGCCCGAGGACATGCTGCAGTTCGCCGAGTTCGGCGTCGTCCTGATGCTCTTTCTCGTCGGCCTCGAGCTCGAGCCGCAACGACTCTGGGCATTGCGCAAGCCCATCTTCGGCTGGGGCACGGTGCAGCTGTTCGGCTCGGCGCTGCTACTCGCCCTCGGCGCGCTCGCCTGCGGCATCGACTGGCGCCTGGCCGTCGTCGCCGCGCTCGGCCTGGCGATGTCGTCGACGGCGATCGGCCTCGGCGTCCTTGCCGAGCGCAACGTGATGGCGACGACTTCCGGCGAAGCGATCCTCAGCGTGTCGCTGCTTCAGGACATCGCCGCGATCCCGATCCTCGCCTTGCTGCCGTTCCTCGCCGTCGGCGTCGGCGGCGAAGCCGGCGCTGGCGGCGGCTGGCTCGGCGCGGCGAAGGCGATCGGCACCATCGCGATCGTCATCCTCGGCGGCCGCCTGCTGCTGCGCCCGGCCCTGCGCTGGATCGCCAAGAGCGAGACGCCCGAGATCTTCACCGCGGCGTCGCTGCTCCTCGTCGTCGCCACCGCGGCGCTGATGAACGCCGTCGGCCTGTCGATGGCGCTCGGCGCCTTCCTCGCCGGCGTGCTGCTCGCGGAAAGCGAGTACCGGCGCGAGCTCGAGACCGACATCGAGCCGTTCAAGGGCCTGCTCCTCGGCCTCTTCTTCATCGCAGTCGGCATGAGCATCGACTTCGCCGTCGTGCTCGCGCAGCCGGTGTCGATCGCCGCCGTCGTCGTCGCCTTCCTGCTCGTCAAGGCGGCGGTGCTCTGGGCGATGGCGCGCCTGATGCCGATCCCGCAGCTCGAGCGGCCGGTCTTCATCATCCTGCTCGCGCAGGGCGGCGAGTTCGGCTTCGTCGTCTTCCAGACCGCGGCGCAGGCCGGCGTGATCTCGGCGCCGGTCTCGTCGTTCCTGCTCGCGGCGGTCACCATCTCGATGCTGCTCACGCCGCTCATGCTGGTCGCCGCCGACCGCTGGTGGATCCCGTTCCTCGCCGGCGGCCGCAAGCCAACGGCCGGCCTCGAGCTGAAGGAGCCGCAGCACGCGCCGGTGATCATTGCCGGCTTCGGCCGCTACGGGCAGATCGTCGGCCGCATGCTGTTCGCCAACGGGGTGACGCCGACCGTGCTCGACCACGACGCCGAGGCGATCGAGGCGCTGCGCAAGTTCGGCTGGCGCGTCTACTACGGCGACGCGACCCGGCTCGACCTGATGCGCACCGCGGGCGCCGACCAGGCGCGCGTGATCGTCGTCGCCATCGACGACGTCGAGCAGAGCGTCGACTGCGCGAAGATGATCCGCGCCAACTTCCCGAACGCGAGCGTCGTCGCGCGGGCGCGCAACGTGCAGCACTACTACGAGCTCCACGAGCTCGGCGTGACGCTGATCGAGCGCGAGACGCTCGACTCCGCGCTGATGAGCGCGCGCAGCGCCCTCGAGCTGCTCGGCTGGCAGCCGCACCAGGCGAGGAACCTGTCGCTGCGCTTTCGCCGCCACAACGTCGCTCAGCTCGCGGCGCTGGCGCCGCATCGCCAGGACGAGGCGCGCCTCATCGCCGCCGCCAAGCAGGGGCGCCAGCAGCTCGAGGAGCTGTTCGCGATCGAGCGCCAGCAGGCCGCCGAGCGGCAGTCGCGCGCCGGCTGGAGCGGGACTGCCGAGCCCTAGCTCATTCGATCCGGCAGGCTTCGGCGAACGGCAGGCGCGGGCTGCGCGCGAACAGCTTCGACGGGTCGCCGTGGCCGAGGTTGCAGATGAAGTTGGTGCGGACCGTCGTCCCGGCCCAGAAGGCCTCGTCCATCCTGGCATGGTCGAAGCCGCTCATCGGCCCGCAGTCGAGGCCGATCGCGCGCGCCGCGATGATGAAGTAGCCGCCCTGCAGGCTCGAGTTGCGAAACGCGGTGGTGTCGGCGAACTCCTTCTTGCCGACGAACCACGACTTCGCGTCGGCGTGCGGGAACAGGAAAGGCAGCTTCTCGTAGAACGCCATGTCGGTGCCGATGATCGCCGTCACCGGCGCCGAGCGCGTCTTCTCGACGTTGCCGGGCGAGACGCAGCCGAGCAGCTTCTCCTTGGCCGCCGCCGAGCGGACGAAGACGATCCGCGCCGGCGACGAGTTGGCCGACGTCGGCCCCCACTTCATCATCTCGTAGAGCTGCCGCAGCTTCTCGTCGGCAACCGGCTCGGCGCTGAAGCCGTTGTGCGTGCGGGCGTGGTCGAAGAGTTGTTCGGTGTCGATGTTCATGAAAGACCGCAGCCGCGGCAGGTCGGGTGACGATCGCGCATTCTGGTTGGCGGCCGGCGCCGGCGCATGGAAGGGTTTCGTCGGCAGCGTTCGTGCGCCGTGAAGGATCGCCCGACAATCCTGGCCATGTTCGCACCGACGCCAGGCGACGTTCGCGATTTCTTCGTCGAGGCGCGGCGCAAGCGCCACGAGCGGCTGCCGCTGACGCCGCTCGAGACGATCGCCGCCGACTGGATCGAGGCGCATCCGGAATACGCCGGCGACCTCGCCGATGCCGAAGCGGCGCGGACGGCCGCCTACACGGCCGAGGCCGGCCGCGAGAACCCGTTCCTGCACCTGTCGATGCACCTGTCGATCAGCGAGCAGGTGGCGATCGACCAGCCTGCCGGGATCCGCCCCGCGTTCGCTTCGCTCGTCACCCGCCTCGGCTCGGCCCACGCCGCGCAGCACGAGGTGATGGAGTGCCTCGGCACCATGCTCTGGGAAGCGCAGCGCGCCGGGCGTCAGCCCGACGGCGCCGCCTACGTCGACTGCGTGCGCCGGCGCGCGACGCGTTGAGCTCGCGCCGACCCTCGGACGGGTGGTTGATTCCGGCGACCGATCGCGCCGACACTTGGCGGGGAATCGCGGGGCGGGAGCATTTTCTTGGACGAGCGCGAATCGGAGGGTGCGGATCGACGCGTCGTCCAACGCGGCGGGCTGACGCGACGCTCGTTCCTCGAGGCGTTCGGCGGCTTCGGCGTCGGCGTCTTGCCGGGCGGCGCGGCGCTCACCGTCGTCGCCTGCGGCGGCTCGAGCGACACCGTGACGGGCGCGGCGCCCGCCGGCACCCCCGCGCCCAGCGTCGATGTCGCCGTGCTCGAGAACCCGACGGCGATGACGATGTCGATCGAGGCGCGCCAGGTGCAGTGGGTGATCGGCAAGAGCCCCGCCGACGTGAACGCCTGGGTCTACACCGCGAGCGGCGTCACGCCGGCGAGCGGCGTTCTCGGCAACGCGCTCGGCCCGTTCTTCAACGTGCGCCGCGACACGCCCTGCACGGTGACGTGGACCAACACGATCGGCGCCTCGATCCGCGAGCCGACGCGGCTCGCGTCGCCGCCGATCAACGTTCCCCTCGACCTCGGGCAATGCGGCCGGGTGCGCACCCAGTCGCCGGTCGGCCTGGCCGTCCACCTGCACGGCGCGCGCGTGCAGGCAGCCGCCGACGGCTGGCCGCTGACGCCGATCAGCTTCGCCGGCAACCCCTACGGCTTCGCGCTGAGCCAGCAGGACTTCTATCCGAACGCGCAGCGCGGCACGCTGCTCTGGTACCACGACCACGCCATGGATCGCGTCGGCCGCCATCTCTATGCCGGGCTGGCTGGGGCGTACTGCATCCGCGACGGCGCCGACGACGCGATCCTCGCCCTGATCGGCGGCCGCTCGCAGGAGCTGCTGTGCGCGGTCCAGGACCGTCTGCTCAGCGCCGACGAGACCCGGCTCGACTACGACGCCGGCATCCCCCACGACCCGAGCACCTCGCTGATCGGCTCCGACGACGCCGTCGGCCGCCCGGAGTTCCTCGGCCGCTCGGTCTATGTCAATGGCCATCCGGCGCCCGACCTGGGCCTGACCCGACGCACCTGGCGCCTGCGCTTGCTCAACGTCTCGAGCGTCGTGACGTCCTGGTCGATCTCTCCGGATTGCCGGCGTCCGCGCAGCGGCTGCGCCTGGTCAATCTGTCGCTCCGCTATCTCCTCGCCGTCGACGCCCAGACCCTCGAGGCGATCTACACGACCTTCTACGACTCGGTGCTCGCACCCACGAGCGTGACCTTCAGCGCCGACGACCAGATCCTCTACGACGCGCTCGAGCATCCGCTCGCGATCGTCGCCCGGGTAACGCTCGGGGTGCTGCCGGCACCGGGCGCCGCCGCCCTCCCCGCACCGAGCGCGGCGGCGATCGACAAGGTCCTCGCCGACGCCGCCGACGGCGACGACTTCGCCTGGGACGGTACGCGGACGGGCCCGCTGGCCGGAGTGCCTTTCGGCCCGAACCGGCTGGTCCTCCTGATCAGCAACACGCTGCGCGTCGAGATCAACCGCACGGTCAACGCCGTCAGCGGCTTCGCCGACGTCCAGATCTTCGAGATGGAATCGGGCGGCGCGGACTGGCAACTGCCGTTCGCGGTCGACCTCGTCACGACCTCGAACCCGGGCGCCGGCGCGCCGGCGCCGGCGCAGGACTACAAGCTCGCCCGGCGCAGCTTCTTCGCCCAGGAGCTCAACGCCGACATCATCCTGGCCAAGACCTACCCGCCGCTGCATGCGCCGACGATCCGCGCCAAGGCGGGAACCTACGAACGCTGGTACGTCGCCAACCTCAACAACAGCCAACCGCTCGACGCGGCCGCGGGTGCGGCCGACATGCACCCGTTCCACATCCATCTCGTCAACTTCATCGTGACGCGGCGCTGGCAGCTCGGCGACGACGGCAGCTTCACCGAGGTCGCGCCTTCGGTGATCGATCTCGACGGCATCGGGCGGCAGGACACGGTCGCGATCCCGTCGAACCAGATCGTCGAGCTGCTCGTCCACTACCCGCTCGGCTACAGCGGCGACTACGCCTATCACTGCCACATCCTCGAGCACGAGGACATGTGCATGATGTCGCACTTCCACGTCGACGCGTAGCGCGGCTCGCGCCGCCGCGCCGGCGCTAGTTGCCGACGAGCCCCTGGCGGATCGCGTAGACCGTCATCTCGGAGTTGTTGGCGAGGCCGAGCTTCTCGAGCACGCGCGCGCGGTAGACGCTCACCGTCTTCGGGCTCAGCATCAGCTCCTCGGCGATGTCGGAGAGGCGCTTGCCCGATGCGATCATCACGAGCGTCTGCATCTCGCGGTCGGAGAGCCTGTCGTGCGCGTTCTCGACCGACGGCGTGGTCAGGCTCTCGACCAGCATCTGCGCGATCTCGGGGGTCACGTACTTGCGCCCCTGCGCGACGGTTCGCACCGCGCTGACGATGAGCGCCGGATCGCCGCCCTTGTTGACGTAGCCGAAGGCGCCGGCGCGCAAAGCGCGAATCGCGTACTGGTCCTCCGGGTACATCGAGACGACGAGCACGCGCATCGCCGTGCCCTCGTCCTTGAGGGCATGAAGGACGTCGAGGCCGCTTCGGCCCGGGAGGTTGATGTCGAGGACCAGGACCTCGGCGCTCTTCTCGCGCATCAGCGCGCGAAGCTCGCCGTAGTCGCCGGCCTCGCCGACGACCTCGATGTCGGGGGCGTCCGAGAGCGTGTCGCGGATGCCGCGCCGGATCAGGGCGTGGTCATCGCAGAGAAAAACCTTGATCATGTCGGCGACCTCACACGTCGGCCCACTGGCTCGGGTCGTAGGACTTGTCGGGGGGCTCGGGCACGTAAGCGCTGTCGGGAACGTCGAGCGGCACCGAGAGGATCAGCGTCGTGCCGTGCGGCCCGCTCGACAGGTCGATCCAGCCGCCCACCGTCTTCGCCCGCTCGTGCAGGCCGCGGATGCCGAACGAGCGCGCCTTGGCGAGGTCGTCCTGGCTGACGCCGCAGCCGTTGTCGCTGATCTCGAGCGAAAGCACGCCGCCGGCGAGCGACAGATCGATCTGCACCCGCGTCGCCTGCGCGTGCTTGCTGATGTTGGTGAGCGCCTCTTGCGCCGTCCGGTAAGCGACCAGCGGCACCAGGGGCGGCAGCTCGAGCGGTTGCTTGGGCAGGCGGATCTGGCACTCGACGCCGCTCCGGCGCTCGAAGCGCAGCGCGATCCAGTGCAGCGCCGCCGCCAGGCCTTGCTCGAGGATGGCAGGGCGCAGGTTGTGCATGATCCGCTGGCTCGACTCGACCGCATGGGTCACCGTCTCGAGCGCCGACTGGACGCGCGAGACGATCTGCGGCGAGCTCGAATGGCGCGCGATCCAGGCAAGGTCGAACTTGAGCGCCGTCAGCGACCCGCCGACGTCGTCGTGGATCTCGCGGGCGATCGCCGCGCGCTCCTGCTCGACGCTGGTCTGCAAATGCTGGGCGAGCTCGTGCAGGCGCTGCTTCGAGGCGACCAGGTCGCGGTCGGCCCTGACGCGGGCGCGCCGCGTCTCGGCGGCATCGACCGCGTGCAGCAGCGCCGGCACCAGGCGCGCGAGGTGGCTCTTCTGGAGGTAGTCGCTGGCGCCGCTCCGCATCGCCTCGACGGCGGTGTCGTCACCGATCTCGCCCGAGACGAGGATGAACGGGATCTCGCGCATGCTCGCCTTCAAGAGCTCGAGCGCGACCAGGCCCGAGAAGCCGGGCAGGTTGTAGTCGGAGACGACCGCGTCCCAGGGCTCGTCGAGCGCTTCGAGGAACGCGCTTTCCGAATCGATGCGCCGCGTCTGCGCATTGAGCCCGCCGCGGGCGAGGTGGGCGACGAGCAGCTCGTGGTCGAGCTCGGAGTCCTCGAGGTGGAGGACGCGAAAGACGCGCTCGCGGGAGGTCCCTGGCATGGCGCGCAGTATGCCGGCGGCAACTGCGCAGATCGTTGCGGAGGCGCCCTTCGCGCGCCGGCCGATGAGCGATTTCCCGCGCTGGCGTTACAAATCCGCAGCCTGGCGCAGCGTCTGCACCACCGGCCGCGTCAGCACCTCGCGCAGGCCCCACCAGCCGGCGGCGAGCGCGAGCACCGCGCCGGCCGCTGCGCCGAGGAGCGGAACGAGCGGCGACGGGCTCCAGCTGAACTCGAACACCCAGCGCGCGAGCGCCCAGCTCACGGCAATCGCGGCGAACGACGCGAGCAGGCCGGCGAGCGCGCCGACGCCGAGCAGCTCGGCGCGCTGCACCTGCGCGAGCAGCTTGCCGCTGGCGCCGAGCGCGCGCATCACCGCGAACTCTCGCGCCCGCGACTCGCGCGTCGCGCTGACCGCGGCGAAGAGGACGACCAGGCCGGCCGCGAGCGTGAAGCCGAACAGGAACTCGACCGCGCGGACGACCTGGTCGAGGACGCGCTGCACTTGCGCGATCGACGCCGAGACGTCGATCGAGGTGATGTTCGGGAAGTCGCGGCTGATCGCATTGTCGAAGCCGGGGACTGCGGGCGCGCGGTAGGCGGCGATGTAGCTCACCGGCGCGTCGACCATCGTCGCGGTCGGGAAGAGGACGAAGAAGTTGACGCGCATCGACGACCAGTCGACCTTGCGCAGGCTCGTGATGCGGCCTTCGATCGGCGTGCCGCCGAGGTCGAAGCGGAGCGTGTCTCCGAGCTTCAGGCCGAGCGTCTCGGCGAGGCCTTCCTCGACGCTCAGGCCGCCCTTCTCGTCGGCCGTCCAGCGACCGGCGGCGATGGCGTTGTGCGGCGGCAGGGTCGCGCTGTGGCTGAGGTTGAACTCGCGGTCGACGAGGCGGCGCGCGCGCGGATCGGCGTAGTCGTCGGGCGCGACGTTCCTGCCGTCGACGGCGACCAGGCGGCCGCGGATCATCGGGAACCAGTCGTAGCGCGCGACGCCCGAGGCGCGCAGCTTGGCCTGGAACGCGTCGGCCTGCGGCGGCTGGACGTTGATGACGAATCGATTCGGCGCGTCCTTCGGCGTCGCCTGGCGCCAGCTCGAGACGAGGTCGGTGCGCAGGAGGGTGAGCAGGACGAGCGCGAGCAGGCCGACCGCGAGCGCCGACACCTGCAGCACTGCGAACGCCGGCCGCGCCGCCAGCTGACGCGTCGCGAGGATCAGCCAGCGCGGCGCGCCGGCCTCGGGCACCGAGCGGCGCAGGACGACGAGCGCGAGCCACGACATCAGCGCGAAGACGCAGACCGCGCCGGCGAAGCCGCCGACCGCGATCAGGCCGAGCTTCAAGTCGCTCGAGACGGCGAGCAGGAGCGCCGCGAAGCCGAGCGCGCCGGCGCCGAGGACGGCGAGCGAGGCCGGCTTCATCGCGCCGACGTCGCGCCGGATGACGCGCAGCGGCGGCACGCGCGCGAGCTGCAGCACCGGCGGCAGGCCGAAGCCGAACAGCAGCGTGAAGCCGACGCCGGCGCCGAACAGCGCCGGCCAGACGCCGGGCGGCGGCAGAACCGCCTCGACCAGGCCGGCGAGCAGCCAGACGAAGACGTAGTGGACGGCGAAGCCGATGACGAGACCGGCGATGCTCGCGACCAGGCCGACGAGCGCGAACTCGACGAAGTACTGCAGCGCGATCGTCCGCTGCGGCAGGCCGAGGACGCGCAGCATCGCGCAGTCGTCGAGGTGGCGGCCGGCGAAGTCGCGCGAGGCGATGCCGACCGCGACCGCGGCGAGCAGCGCCGCCAGCAGGGCGACGAGGTTGAGGAACTTCTCGGCGCGATCGAGCGTCTGGCGCATCTCGGGCCGGCCGGTGGCGAGCGACTCGATGCGCAGGCCGCGCAGGCCCTTGGCTTTGATCTCGGCCTCGGCCCAGTCGACGAACTCGGCGACCTTGGCGTCCTTGGCCGCGTCGGCGGCGACGGCGAGGCGGTACGAGATGCGGCTCGCCGGCTGGACCAGGCCGGTCGCGGTGAGGTCGGCTTCGTTCAGCATCACGCGCGGTGCCAGGCTCGCGAAGCCGGTGCCGCGGTCGGGCTCGATGACGATGACGCGGGCGATCTTGAGGCTCGCATCGCCGAGCAGGAGCGGGTCGCCGACCGCCAGGCCGAGCGAGTCGAGGATGGCGGCATCGACCCACGCCGTGCCCTTCGCCGGCGCGGCGGCGACGTCGACCTCCTTCGCTCCGGTCGCGTCGCGCACGCGCAGCTTGCCGCGCAACGGGTAGGCGTCGCTCACCGCCTTGACGCTCACCAGTCGCGTCGCGCCGCCCTTCCCGTCGGGAGCGCGGCCCATGCTGGGGAAATTGGCGGTCGTCGCCGTGACGAGGCCGAGCGCGCGCGCCCGCGCCGTGAAGGTCGCCGGTGCCGGCTGGTCGCTCGAGACGATCGCGTC
Source organism: Rhizobacter sp. (assembly GCA_017881025.1). GTDB lineage: Bacteria > Pseudomonadota > Gammaproteobacteria > Burkholderiales > Burkholderiaceae_C > Schlegelella_A. The sequence goes on from JADGRJ010000007.1 coordinate 21,355, forward strand.
GCCGCCGAGCATCTGGCGCGCGTCGCGGGCCAGGCCGCCGTTGATGCGGTCGGCAAAGAAGCCGACCGCCGTGAGCGCCGCCACCGCGAGCGTCACGGCGACGACCAGGAGGCGCAGCTCGCCGGCGCGAAAGTCGCGCAGCAGCTGGCGCCAGCCGAGCGGCCACGCCGACGGCGAGCGTGCCTGCCGCGGCGGGGCGGCGTCGAGCGGAGCGGGTTGCGTCAGCGAAGGTGTCGTCATCGGCGCGAAACTTACCCGACTTGTGAACGTTGTGTGCAAGCGGGTTGAATCAGCGCCGCCGCCGGCGGTGCTCCAATGGCACATGAACACCCCCCTGCCCTCGCTATTCGTCTCGCACGGCTCGCCGATGATCGCGCTCGAGCCGGGCGAAGCCGGTGCCTTCATGCAGCGGCTCGGCCCGGCGATCGACGCCACCTTCGGCCGGCCGAAGGCGATCGTCACCGTTTCGGCGCACACCGCCGCGCGCGTCCCGGTCGTCCTCGCCGCGCTCCGGCACGAAGCGATCTACGACTTCGGCGGCTTCGATCCGAAGCTGCGCACGCTGCGCTACGACGCGCCGGGCGACCCCGCCCTCGCCGCCCGGATGCTGAAGCTCCTGCACGCGGCCGGCATCGACGCGCAAAGCGTCGACCAGGGCGGCCTCGACCACGGCGCGTGGACGGCGCTGCGCTTCATCTATCCCGACGCCGACATCCCGGTCGTGCCGCTCGCCTTCGTCCCCGACGAGTCGCCGGCGGCGCAGTTCAGGCTCGGCGAGGCGCTCAGGCCGCTGACAGGTGAAGGCGTGCTCGTCGTCGGCAGCGGCAGCATCACCCACAACCTGCGCCGCGTGTTCGCGAACGGGCTCAGGCCGCGCGAAGACCAGCCCGAGGCGGCTGACAACGCGGCATTTCGCCACTGGATCGCCGAGCGCGGCAAGGCGCGCGACTGGGACGCCCTCTTCGCCTACCGGACGAAGGCGCCGCACGCGGTCGAGATGCACCCGACCGACGAGCACCTGCTGCCCTGGTACGTCGCCGCCGGCGCCGGCGGGCGCGAGGCCGTGCCGCTGCGCATCCACGACAGCGCGACGATGGGCAGCCTCGGCATGGATGCGTACGCGTTCGGCCCAGGCGCGGGCGAGCTCGCCGACGCCATCGCGCAAACCGAGCCCCAGCCCGCCTGAGGCGGTCAGCGCACCTTCGGCACGTTGCCGACGACGCCGGCGACGAACCAGTCCATCGCCTTGATGTCGGCATCGCCGAGCGCGCCGAGCGCCAGGCGCGTCGTACCGGCGTTGTCGACCAGCGGCGCGGCGAACGGCACGAGCGTTCCGGCGACGATCGCGGCGCGGCGCGTCTGCAGGCCGGCGCGGGCCTCCTTCGCCAGCGTCGCGTCGACCGCGTCGATGTCGACCATGCCGCTGGCGATTCCGCCCCACACCGGCTCGGGGCGCCAGCTGCCGTCAATCACGCTCTGCGCGACGCGCGTGTAGAAGCCGCCCCAGCGGTGGACGATCGCCGCCAGTTGCGCGTCGGGCGCGAACGCGCGCATGTCGCTCGGGTACGAGACGACGCGGACGCCGCGCGAGCGAAAGTTGGCCTGCGCCGCCTGCGCGACCGCGGGCGACGCGCTGTGGTGGGTGAGCACGTCGGCGCCTTGGTCGATCAGCGTTTGCGCGGCGTCCCGCTCCTTGGCCGGATCGAACCACGTGTTGAGCCAGACGACGCGCACGCTCGCCTTCGGGTTGGCCGCGCGCATTCCCAGCGTGAAGGCATTGATGCCCTGGACGACCTCCGGCACCGGGAAGCCGGCGACGTAGCCGGCGACGCCGCTCTTGCTGGTGCGGCCGGCGAGCCAGCCGGCGAGCCAGCGGGCCTCGTAGTAGCGGGCGTCGTAGGTAGCGAGGTTGGGCGCGCTCTTGTAGCCGCCGGCATGCTCGAAGGTCGCGAGCGGGAACTCGGCGGCGACGCGCAGCGCCGGGTCGAGGTAGCCGAAGCTGGTCGCGAAAACGAGCGTCGCGCCCTGCTGGGCGACCAGGTCGCGCATGACGCGCTCGGCGTCGGCGCCTTCGGCGACCGACTCGACCGCGATCGTCCGGACGCGCGCGCCGAGCGCGCGCGCCATCTCGCGCCGGCCGAGCTCGTGCTGGTACGTCCAGCCCGCCTCGCCGACCGGCGTGACGTAAACGAAGCCGACGACCAGCGGCGCCCTGGCGGCGGGTGGCCCCGACACGGGTGCCGACGTCGCGGCGATCGACAAAGCTGAGGCGGCCCACGCCGCAATTCCCGCGAGCAGCGCGCAGGCGCTGCCGCGGATGAGGTTTTTCATCATGGTTGACCTCGACATGGCCCGACGGATCGATCCGTTCGCCGCACGGGCGGGCCGGCGAACGGTCCGATTGTCTCGCGCCGGCCCGCGCGGCCCGTGCGAAACGATTTGGCGCTACTTTGCGCGCACGTAGCGGCCGTCGAAGAGAACGGTCCAGCTCTTGCCGGCGTCGCTCGACAGCTCCCAGAGCTGGCGCACCGAGCCGTCGTTGGCCGGCGTCCAGGTGATCCGCTGCAGCACCGTCGCCTTCGGGTCGGTCGGGCTCGGCCCCGACATCGACAACACCATGCTGCGTTCGACCAGCCTGCCAGCGAGCATCAGCAGGGTGCCGCTGTTGTCGACCCAGGTCTGGTGCCACCGGCGATCGATCGCGTCGTAGATGTTCAGGCTCTTGCCGGTGACGCCGCCGTTGCCGGTCCATTGCTCGAGGAGCGCGCAGCCGTCGGCGATGAGCTCGATCCGGTTCTCGCCGACCTTCTTGCCCGAGGTCGCGAAGACGTCCCAGGTGCCGACCCAGAAATCGAATTGGCGGTGCTCGCTCGACTGGCAAGGCTTGGTGTCGGCGCCGGACACCGATTGTGCCGATGCCGGCACGACCGGGAGTGCGAGCGCAAGGGCCAATAACGCCGCGAGCCGGCCAGGCTGCGAAGGCGAACGAAGCGGGAACTTCATGGCGCAAGACTAACCAGAAATCACCCGGGCGCGGCGCGTTTTCGCTCGCCGTTTCGCGTTCCGCGACGGCGCGCTTATCCTCCACGACACCACTTTCGACCGCCATGAGACTGCTCACCTACCGCGACCCCGACGATGGCCGGCCGACGCTCGGCGTCCGCTACGGCCAGCGCGTTCTCGAGATCGCCGCGGCGGCGCGCATCGCCGGCATCGCCGGCATGCCGACGACCCTGAGGGCCTTGCTCGCGGCAGGACCGAACGCGATGTCGCGCGTGCGCGAGCTGAGCGGCGCGTCGCAGGCGCACGACGGCGGCCGCTTCGAGGCCGCCTGGCGCGACGAGGCGACCCTCGAGTACATGGCGCCGATCGACGACGCCGACAAGTTCCTGTGCGTCGGCAAGAACTATCGCCAGCACCTCGAGGAGCTGCAGCGCACCAACCTGATCAAGGAGATTCCCGAGGAGCCGACCGGCTTCGTCAAGCTCAACTCGAGCCTGGTCGGCCACCGCGCCAAGGTCGTCCGGCCCGAGGGCATCGTCCGCCTCGACTACGAGCCCGAGCTGGTGTTCGTGATCGGCCGGCGCGCCCTCGGCGTCAAGAAGGCCGAGGCCTTCAACTACGTCGCCGGCGTGACGATCCTGAACGACCTCACCGACCGCGATTCGCAGGAGCGCGAGGTGAAATCGGGCTCGCGCTTCTGGACCGGCAAGAACATCCCGGGCTTCGGCCCGCTCGGCCCCGAGCTGATCACGCTCGACGAGATCGCCGATCCCTACGACCTCTGGATGACGTGCACCGTCAACGGCCAGCTGCGCATGCGCGTCAACACGCGCGACCAGATCTGGAAGCTGCCCGACATCGTCGAGCACTTCTCGCGCTACATCCCGATCGAGCCGGGCGACATGTTCTCGACCGGCGCGCCCGGGGGCGTCGCCGTCGGCAAGCCGAACGCGGCCGAGCTGTACCTGAAGCCGGGCGACGTCGTCGAGTGCGGCATCGAGGGCTTCGCGACACTGCGCACGACGATCGTCGCGCCGCCGGCGCGCAAGGCGCCCTGAGCCGCTAGCGGCCGTCGTGCGCCGCCTGCAGCGCGGCGATGTCGATCTTCACCATCTTCATCATGGCGTCCGATGCCCGCCTGGCCTTGGCGCGGTCGGGATCGCCCATCAGCGTGCCCAGGGCCTTCGGGATGATCTGCCAGGACAGGCCGAAGCGGTCTTTCAGCCAGCCGCACTGCTCGGCCGTGCCGCCTTCGAGGAGCGCGTTCCAGTAGCGGTCGACCTCGGCCTGGTCGTCGCAGTGGACGACGAACGAGACGGCGTGGTTGAACGGGTCGAGCGGGCCGGCGGTCATGGCCGTGAACTCCTGCCCGAACAGGACGAACTCGACGATCTTCACCGAGCCCGGCGGGCCGCTCGGCGATTCGCTCTGCATCGCCGTGACGCGAACGACGCGCGAATCGGGAAATATCGAAGCGTAGAAGCGCGCCGCCTCTTCGGCCTCCTTGGCATACCAGAGGAAGGGAGTGATCTTTTGCATGGTGTCCTCTTGCGATGATGGAAAACCGTGGCGAGACGGAAGCCGCTTCGAGGATAGACAAGTCCGCGCCCGCGCCGTCGCGGCCGCGGGCACGGCATCGCTCTTGCCGTAACCTTGCGCGCCCTCTTCCGTTCCTGCCATCCATGATCACTCTCCTCAGCCCTGCCCGGCGCACGATCGCCATCGCCTTGGTTGTCGCATTGCAGCCCTGGGTCGTCACCGATGTCGCCGCGCAGGACTTTCCCAACCGGACGGTGACGATCGTCGTCCCTTTCCCGCCGGCCGGCGGCGCCGACACCTTGGCGCGAACGCTCGCGCCGAAGCTGAGCGCGCTGTGGGGGCAGACCGTGGTCGTCGAGAATCGGCCCGGCGCGAGCGGGCGGATCGGCACCGAGCAGGTCGCCAACGCGCCCGCCGACGGCCACACGCTGGTGATGGCGTCGACCGCGGCGATCACCGAGAAGAACATCGCCCGGCTCGCGCCGGTGGCGCTCGTCTCCGCCGAGGCCTACGTGATCACGGTCAACGCCGCGGTGCCGATCAACAACGTGCGCGAGCTGATCGCCTACGCCAAGGCCAACCCCGGCAAGCTCCGCTTCGGCTCGTCGGGGATCGGCGCGGCGTCGCACCTCTCCGGCGAGCTCTTCAAGGCGCAGGCGCATGTCGACCTGCAGCACGTCCCCTACAAGGGCACGGGCCAGGCGCTCACCGACTTGCTCGGCGGCCAGATCGAGCTGATGTTCGCGCCGACGCAGACCGTGATCCCGCAGCTGCAGTCGGGCCGGTTGAAGGCGATCGCCGTCACCGGCATCCGGCCGCTCGAGGCGCTGCCGAACCTGCCGACCGTCGCCGCGTCGGGCCTCGCCGGCTATCAGGCGCAGGGCTGGTTCGGCCTGCTCGCGCCGAAGACGACGCCGCCGGCGGTCGTCGCCAGACTGCACGACGACGTCAACAAGGTGCTCGCCCTGCCCGAAGTGAGGAAGGACCTGATTGCCAAGGGGGCCGAGCCGGGCCACCAGAGCGCCGCCGAGTTCGGCCGCTTCATCGGCGAAGAGCAGGCGAAGTGGGCCCGCCTCGTCAAGGAGGCGGGAATCGTGATGGAGTGAGCCGGGCCGGCGCTCAGCGCCGCTCGGCGGCGGCCTTGTCGGCGCCGAGCTCGACGACGTTGCCCGCCGCCGCCGGCGCGGCGACTCGCAGCAGGTGCCCCTGCACGGTGGCGCCGACGTCCATCTGCAGCTGCCGGTAGCGGATCGTTCCGGTGACGCGCGCGTCCGACTGCAGCTCGAGGCGGTGCTCGACGTCGAGGTCGCCGATCACCGTGCCGTTGATCACCGCGTCGCCGCAGCGGATGCTGCCTTCGATGTGGCCGTTGGCCGACAGGACGAGCAGCGACGGGCTCTTGGCGTCGGCCGCCGGGCGGCCGGTGACGTCGCCCTTGACGCGGCCGTCGATGCGCATGCCGCTCGTGAAGAGCAGGTTGCCGATGATCTCGACGCCTTCGGCGATCAGGGTCGAGAGTTGCGCCATCTTGATGAACGGCTGCTTCTTGAGGCTCGCGAACATGGCTCGGATTCCTTTCAGTGCTTCTTGCCCTCGCGGGCCTTGCGGAAGAAGGTCAGCTCGTCCTGCGATTCGGTGAGTTTCTGGTTGAGGGTGTCGATCTGCTTCTCGAGCTCCAGGCTGCGCGCGTCGGCGACGACGAGGCCCATGCGCGCCTGCTCGAGTTGCTGGCGCAGCTGCGCGAGCTCGGGGGTCGGCGCCGCCGGCGCGCGCACGACGACCGCCGGGGCGCGCTCGCGCAACAGCTCGGCGGCGCCGAAGCCGGCCGCGAAGGCGCCGGCGGCGAGCAGCGCGACGACGACGGCGCTCCGTCCGGAACGGCGCCGCGGCGCGAGCGTCAGTCCGACGCGGGTCAGGTCCCGGGTCGCCTTGCGCCCGAATCCGATCGACATCGCGAGGGCCCCCGTCACAGCCCGGCCAGATAGCGCCTGGGATCGACGTGGTCGCCCGAGCGAAGGACCTCGAAGTGCAGGTGCGGGCCGGTCGAGCGTCCGGTCGAGCCGACCATCGCGATGCGGTCACCGGGGACGACGACCTGGCCGGTGCGAACGAGCAGCTCCGAGGCGTGGGCGTAGCGAGTCGCCAGGCCGTTGCCGTGGTCGATCTCGACCACCCAGCCGTAGTCGCGCTTGAAGCCGGCGAAGGCGACGATGCCGCCCGCGGCCGAGGCGATCGGCGTTCCGGCGCGCGCCGCGAAGTCGAGTCCGGCGTGGAAGGCGTGCGTGTGCGCGAACGGGTCGACGCGGTTGCCGAACGACGAGGTCAGCTCGGCACCGACGATCGGCAGGCGCGTCGGCAGGCGCATCAACGCGAGCGACTGCTCGGCGGCGGCGCTCGCGACCGAGGCGATCTGCTGCTCGACGCGGCCGAGCTGCGCGTCGATCGTGCCGAGGGGCGACGACTCGCTCCGCTCGGGCAGCAGCGGGCCGCCGGCGGGGCCGGCCGGCTCGGCGGGCGACCTCGCGTTCCGCCCAGCCGGCGCGCGCGCCGACGCCGGCACTTCGGTGTTCATCACGCCGATCCGCTTGCTCAGCTGCGCCGCCTCGCTTTCGAGTCGGAACAGGCGCGCCGAGATCGCGCCGACCTGCTCGAGCGTGAACGGCAGGGCGAGCGGCTCGGGCGCGGCCGCCGCCGACGGCATCGGCCTGAGCGGCGCCTCGGCGAGCCAGTAGCCGAGCGCGCCGCCCGAGCCGAGCAGCGCCAGCGCCGCGACGCCGGCGACGGCGATCAGCGGCCGGACCGACAAGGTCCTGACGCGCGAACGACTGGTCGCGCCGGTGGCAATCATCACGAACGCCATGCCCACTCCTTCAGACCGATGCGGCGAGCGGTTCGACACCTCGCCGGTCGCAGGCCCGTATCCGGCGCCCCCGATGAAGTCAATCCTAGGGCTGAGGGGGGCGATGAGGAGCACCCGGCGCTGCAACGGTTTGTTCGGCGCAGAAACGTTGGCGCAAGTTCACGCTCGCCGGAGGCGAGGTGTTGCAAGTCGTTGCGGTTCGCAAGCGAATGGCGGACTTGCAACGTCGCGTTGGCGAGAGTTCGCAAGGTGAAGAAGGCCCGCCGGCTCGCGCCGGCGGGCCTTGCGGAGCGCTCGATCGCGGCCGCGGCGTCAGAAGAAGCGGTACTTGAGGCCGAGCGTGTAGAAGCGGCCGACCGCGCCGGCGTAGTCGAGCGGGTTGAACGACTGCTGGCCGTAGCTCAGCGGATCGAGCGGCGCGACCCGGTCGAAGACGTTGCGGATCGAGCCGTAGACCTCGAGGTTCTTCATCGGCATCCAGCGGCCGATCAGGTCGACCGTCGTGAACGATGCGATCCTGCAGCCTCCCGGCGCGTCCGAGCCGTCGGCGAAGGTCGAGGCGCAGCCGGCCGGATCGTTCTTGAAGTTCTTGTTCTCGATGCTGGCGCGGTAGTTGACGTTGGCACCGACGCGCAACGGCCCGGTGTCGACGAAGGCGCCGAAGTTGGCGCGGTCGGCGGGCGTGCCGATGCAGTTCGTGACATCGCAATTGCCGTGCGTTCCGGCGAAGTCGCGCGACGAGCCGTCGACTTCGGTGCGCTTGAAGGTGAACAGGTGCGTCCACTGCGCCGTCATGGTCAGCTTGCCGAAGCCGCCGCCGAGGTCGAACCCCTGCTTCGCGTCGACGTCGAAGCCGCGCACCTTGGTCCGCGACGAATTGACGTACTGGCCGAGGACCGCGACGATCTGCCCCGGGTCGCCCGGCACGGCGGTCGCCGTCGTCGGGTCGCGCGCGATGTGGCCGGCGGCGACGGCAGCGTCGGTCTGCTCCTGGTTGATCTCGCCCTTCCTCGTGATGTCGAAGTAGTCGATGGCGATGCTCGTCTTCGCCGTCGGCTCGAACACCAGGCCGAGCGTGTAGTTGTCGGACTTCTCGGGCTTGAGCGCCGGGTTGGGAGACGTGATCACGGCGACCGCCGCCGGCGCGCAGGCCGCGGCGATGCCGAGGTTGCAGCGCAGCGGATCGGTCGCGGTCGAGAATACCGCCAGGCCGCCGCGGCCGTTCTCGGCCGAGCTCGGCGCGCGAAAGCCCTGCGCATACGTGCCGCGCAAGGCGAGCTCGCGGATCGGCGTGTACTTGAGGCCGAGCTTGGGCGTCGTCGAGCTGCCGGCATCGGAGTAGTGGTCGTAGCGGATCGCGGCCGACGCCTCGAGCTGCTTCAGCACCGGTGCCAGGATCTCGACGTAGCCGGCGGCGACGGTCCGGCCGCCGTCGTAGGCCGAGTAGCCGAGGCCGATGATGTTGCCGCGCTCGGTTCCCGTCACCGGCGTCAGCTGGATGCTCTCGCGGCGCAGCTCGGCGCCGACGGCGACGCCGAGCGGGCCGCCCTGCAGCTGACCGAGCTCGCGCGACGCCTTGACGTCGACCTGGGTGACCTTCGCGAGCGAGCTGTCGGTGATCGCGGGCGAGAGCGCGGCGTAGAGGGCCGGCGAGTTCAGGCCCGCGTTCTCGGCGATGCGCCAGAAGGTTCCCGGCGGCAGCGCCGCGTAGGCCGCGCTGCCGGCCGTTGCCGCGGCAACGTTGGCGGCGCTCGGGTTCAGGAGCGCGAAGGCGACGTCGCGCTGCAGATAGCCCGTGCGCAGCTCCGAGCCCTTGGTCTCCGAGTACAGGAAGGCGGTGTCGTAGTCCCAAGCGGCGACCGTTCCCTTGAGGCCGACCAGGACGCGATAGAAGTCCGACTCGCCGTTCTTGACCCGCGGACCGTTGTCGGTGGCGAGGTAGCGCAGACGCGCATCGGTGCCGAAGTAGGGGTTGTCCGGGTGCGCGGCCCCCAGAGACACCCCGGCATTGCTGACCGGGCCGCCCGGAAAGCCCGCCGAGCTGCTGACCTGCGACGGCGTCGTGTACGCCTGATTCTTGTTGTTGTACCAGTTGAACTCGGCATAGCCCTGCAACGCCGGCAGGATGTCGAGCGTGCCGCGCGCGAAGAAGTTGATGTACTTCTGCGAGGGCTGGATCTGGCCGTAGTCCTGCGCGGCGTCGTTCAGGCAGCCGCCGCCCGGGTCGCCCTGCGGATGACTCGTGAAGTTGCTGCACGCCGCGCCGGGAAACGTCCGCGTGAAGCCGAGCCCGGCGAGGTTGCCGCGGTTGTAGTAGTCGAGCGTGGCCGGATTGCGGACGTTGCCGTTGATCGCGCTGCCGGCCGCGTTGTTGGTCGTGATCGCGCCGTTGCCGCCGGCGGAGATGCTGGCGACCGTCTCGTTGGCGCTGAAGCCGAGGTAGCGCAGGTCCTGACGGCCGATGTAGTCGCGATCGGTGATGTCGCGGTTCCAGATCTCGCCCTGGCGACCGACCTCGAGGTTGGCGAGCACGTTGAAGCCCTGCTTCTGCAAGTCGCCGAAGCCGCCGGTGATCGACGCCCGCCTCTCCTGGCCGTTCCAGTACTGGGTCGTCGCGTAGCTCGCGTTCACCGCGAGGCCCTGATAGTCCTTGCGAAGGATGACGTTGACGACGCCGGCGATGGCGTCCGATCCGTAGATCGCCGAGCCGCCGTCCTTGAGGATCTCGACGCGCTCGACCGCCTCGAGTGGGATCAGGTTGAGGTCGGAGAACACCTTCTGGCCGTCGTCGGCGAGGCCGAACGGCGCGATGCGGCGGCCGTTCAGCAGCACCAGCGTCGAGGCGGCGCCGAGGCCGCGCAGCGAGATGCCGGAAGCGCCCGAGGCGAAGCCGGCGCCGAAGTTCTTCGGCACCGAGCCCTGGTTATCGACCGCCAGCGTCTGCAGCAGTTCGGCCACGCTGGCGCGCCCCGACTTGTCGATGTCCTCGCGCGTCAGCGTCTGCACCGGCGACGCCGTCTCGGAATTGATGCGGCGGATGTTCGAGCCGGTGATCTCGACGCGCTCGAGCGTCGTCGTGTTCTGGGCCAGTGCCGCCTGACCTGCGCTCAGCATCACGCCGCCGCAGGCCACCATCAACGCTGTGCAGAGCCGTGTCTTTCTCATCTGGATTCTCCGGGGGAAGAGAGGTCGATAGGTAGATCACCCTGAAGGGCCGCCTCGTGTTTCGAGGGCGTACTTCGCGCAGGCGAGCGGCGATTGTCTTGACCGCTTGCGCGGCCGACGTTGCAGTTCCTGCGAATCTCGGCGCGCGCATCCGCAGCGCAACGCCGGCGCAACGTCGCGACAAGTTCGAAACACTTCGGACCGCCGCCGCGGTCGGCACGAGGGCGCACGCGTTCGCCGCGCGGCGCACTCGTCGATCCATGTGCCTGCATCTATACTCGCGCCGATGGACCTCGTCGACCAGCTCAGCCCGCGCGGATTCGACTGCGTGTGCGGCAACCTGCGGATGGCCGCACGCGCCGTCTCGAGCGTCTACGACCGCCATCTCGCCGCCTCCGGCGTCCAGTCGAGCCAGATGGCCGTGCTGTGGGCGGTCTCGAACGCCCAGGGCATGACGGTCAAGGAGCTTGCGGCGCGGATCGCGATGCACGAGACGACGCTGATCCGCAACCTCCGCGTCCTCGAACGCGAGGGCTGGGTCGCGCTCGAGGTCGGCGCCGACGACCGTCGGCAGCGGATCCCGTCGCTCACGCGGGCCGGCCGCGCCGTGTTCGCCAAGGCGCTGCTCGGCTGGAAGAAGGCGCAGGCGGAAGTCGCGAGGCTGCTCGACGACAAGGTGGCCGAGACCAACCGCAAGCTGGTTCGGCTGACCCGCGCGATCTGGAACGACTGAGCGATCAGGCGCTCTCCGCGAGCGGCGCTGCATACGCTTCGCCGCGACCGGACCGGGTGGTCAGGACGCTGCCGTAGCCGATCGCCGCCAGGCCGGCGAACACCGCCGCCACGGGCGCACTGAAGTTACGCCATCGTCGCCAGGCAGATCGCGGCAGCACGGCAACCCCGACGCCAGAGCCATGCCGTTCGGCCGGACTTGTCGGAGGTCCCCGACAAGATCCCGCGCGCGCTGCCGACAGACGTTCCGGCGCGAAGTCCGTACCTTGGCGTCACTGCCAGGAGACCCCATGAAGCACCTCACCCTGGTCGCGCTCGGCGCGGCCGTGATCATGACCGGCTGTGTTGCCTATCCGGACGATACGTACCATGATCGTGGCGATCGCGGCGCCTATCGCGACAACGACCGGCGCTACGACCGCGACGATCGCCGCGACGAGCAGCGCGAGCGCGACAGAGACCGCAAAGACCGAGACAACGACCGGGACGGCGACCGGCGCGACTGGCCCGCCCGCCCTTGAAAGCGAAAGGTCCGATAACGATGGAAGCTCTCGACCCCGTGACATGGCGCAGCCGCTGCGCCCAGCGAATGGCCGAACTCGACCCCGACCTCACCCGAAGCGAGGCCGAGCGCCTCGCCAAGGACGTCCACGCCTTCGAGCGAACTCGCGCGATGGACCCCGAAGCGGCCGCCGAGTTCGTCTCGATCGAGATGAGCCGCCCCGAGCGGGCGCCGTTCGAGCGACGATCGGCGTCGCGGGAGCGCGAAGCCGGCGCCGCCTAGGGCCTGTTGACGCTATGGGAGGGCTCGCGCGGGAGCGCCACCGGGCGGCGACGCTCCTGCCCTGCGGGTGATCTCGGCAAAGCGGCGCCCGCCGCGTTGCCGAGTCACGCGAGCCCTCCCATAGCGTTAACAGGCCCTAGCGCAGCCAGCGAGCGGCGATCCGGTCGTACTCGCCGCTCGCCTTGGCGAGGTGCAGCCACTGGTCGACCCACGCCTTGAAGGCGACGTCGCCGCGCGGCAGGAGCCACGCCATCTCGCCGTACTGGAGCGGCTTGTCGGGATTCACGGCGCACAGGCCCGGGCGCAGGCGCTGCTGCACGATCGTCTCGGCCGACTCCGAGATCATCACGTCGGCGTTGCCCTTCAGGATCTCGTCGAAGATCGTCGTGTTGTCGTTGTAGATGACGATCTTCGCGCTCTTGAAGTTGGCGCGCGCGAAGCGCTCGTTGCTGCCGCCCGGGTTCTCGATCACCGTCACCGACGGCTTGTCGATGTCGGCGACGGTCTGGAACTTGGCGACGTTCTCGCAGCGCGTGATCGGCGCCTTGCCGTTGACCATGTAGGCCTGCGAGAAGAAGGCGGCCTTCTGCCGCTCGAGCGTCACCGAGATGCCGCCGACGGCGACGTCGCACTTCTCGACGAAGTCCTTCATCAGCGTCGGCCACGCCGACTTCACGAACACCGCCTCGGCGCCGAGCGCCTTGGCGGCCGTCTGCACCAGGTCGACGTCGAGACCCTCGAACATTCCCTCCTGCTTCTGCAGGGCGAAGGGCGTGTAATCGCCGGGCGTGCAGACGCGCAGCCTGCCGCTCTTCTGCACCGCGTCGAGGCGCGACGACGAGGCCTCCTCGGCAAGTGCCGGCAGCGCGAACAGAAGCGAAACCAGAATTCCCAACCACCGGCTTGACATGAAACCTTCTCCTTGTGCATCCGGCGGCGCGCGCGCGCCTTGGCCGAGCCTCATCCTAGCGCGCCGCGTCGCCTCCATGCTCTGCCTTCTCGCCTGCGGCGTGGCCGGCGCGTCCTGCCCGCCGGGCACGACGACGAAGGTCGCGCTACAGATCCTGAAGCAGGTGGAATGGAAGGTCGCCGATGACAACGCGCGTCAGGCGCTGGCCCTTGCGCTGCTCGACTGCCTCGCCTCTCCCGATCCGGTGCTGCGCGACGAGATCGCCTTCGACGCGATCTCGCACTGGACTCGCGGCCGGGCCCTCACCCCGGCGACTTTGCAGTCGATCCGCACGACCTTGCTGCCGCGCCTCCTGCCCGACGCCGACAGCAACGGCTTCGCCCAGCCGTTCGCGGCACTCGCTCTCGCCGAGGTCGCACGCGCCGATCGCGTCCAGCCGTTCCTCTCGGATGGCGAACGCGCCGAGCTCGTCCGTGCGGCCACGAACTACATGACGACCTTGGGCGATTACCGCGGCTTCGACGCGAGCGAAGGGTGGCGCCACGGTATCGCCCACGGTGCCGATCTGCTCCTGCAACTGTCGCTCAACCTCGCGCTCGACCGGGGCCAGCTCGACGCCATCCTCGCAGCGATCGCCAGCCAGGTGATTCCGGCGACCGGTCACTTCTACATCTACGGCGAAGGCGACCGGCTGATGGCGCCGGTGTTCTACATCGGCCGGCGCGGCGCGCTCGGTGGCGCCGACTGGAGCGCCTGGTTCACGGCGCTGAGCGCGAAGCGCAAGAAGGCGGCGCCGGCGACGCAGGCGGCGCTCGCCGCCAACCACGACCTCGCCGCGTTCCTGCTGCCGCTCTACGCGTCCCTGCGCGAAAGCGGCACGGCCGAGATGCAAGCGCAGATGCTGCCGGCCGTCGCCGCCGCGATCAAGGCTCTCGACTGAGGTCGACGGTCGCGGCGGCGCGGCGCGGCGTGGTCACGGCGCGCGCGCGACCGTCTGCAGCATCCGCGTCATCAGGTACAGGCGCGGCACGATCGAGTCGATCTCGACGAGCTCGGCACCGAGCTGGGGAGTCGCAAGCGCGAGCTGATGGCAACGCTCGCCGACGAGTAGCGGTCACTCCGCGCCGGTGCGTGTCGCGTAGAGGTGGCGCGGCGGCAGGCCGGCGCGCTGCCGCTCGTGCATCGCGATGTACAGCTGCTCGAGGTCGCGCGCGAAGCCTGCCGCATCGAAGAGCGCCGCCCCGGGCAACGCGGCGGCGAGCCGATCGCGGATCGACTGCAGCCACGCCGGATCGGTGGCGAGCGCCAGCGCGGCCGCTTCGTAGTCGGCGGCGCTCGCCATGACCAGATCGTCGAGGCCGACGCTGCGGTCGAGGCTCGCGGCGACGCGCGACGCGAAGGTCGTGCCGAGGCGGGTCAGCACCGGCAGGCCGGCGCGGAGCGAATCGCTCGCGGTCGTGTGGGCGCCGTAGTGGAAGGTGTCGACGAAGAGGTCGGCGAGGCGGTGCCGGCTCAGGTGGTCGGCGCGGTTCGTCCGCGGCGCGAAGACGATCCGCTCTGCGGCGACGCCGCGCTCGCTCGCCTCGCGGCGCAGGTTCGCGACCGCGCCGGAATTCGCCTCGATCAGCCAGAGCGCGCTGCCCGGCAACTGCCGCAGCAGGCTCATCCAGATCGCGAAGACTTCGGCGCCGATCTTGTAGCTGTTGTTGAACGAGCAGAAGACAAATCCGTCTTCCGGCAGCCCGGCCTCGCGTCGCCCGAGGCGGGGCGGCGCGACCGCCTGCCATGCCGCGTTGGCCTGGTAGCAGCGCGGCAGCCAGGCGATCCGCTCGCTGTAGTCGACGCGCGCCGCCTCGGGGACGACGACCTCGTCGGCGATCAGGTAGTCGATGAAGCCCGCGCCCATCGTTCCCGGGTAGCCGAGGTAGCTCGCCTGCACCGGCGCCGCGCGCGCGGCGAAGATGCCCGGTCGGGCGTCCTGGGTGAAGCCCTTGAGGTCGACCGCGATGTCGATGCCGAGGCTGCGGGAGAGCGCGGCGACGTCGCGGTCGCCGGTCGTGCCGACCTCGTGGAAGCGATCGAACGCCGCCATCGCTCGGGCTCTCATCGGGTCGTCGCCAGTGGGCCCGAACGAGAACGCGTGCAGCTCGAAGCGGCGCCGGTCGTGGCGCTCGAACACCTCGGCCATCAGGTCCATCGTCGCGTGCTGGTGGAAGTCGGCCGAGAAGTAGCCGAGGCGGATGCGCTCACCGGCGGCGCTGCCCGCGGTCGCGATCGCCGCGTCATCGGCGGACGCCGGCCAGTGCGCCGCGACGTAGCGTTCAGCGCAGCGCCTCTGCCGCGCCGCGGATGCGTTCGTCGCCAGCAGCGTGAACGGATGGACGACGGCCTCGCCGGCGTCGATCGCGGCACCGATCCGCGCGATCTCGTCGTCGAGGCCGCGCCAGTCGCACAGCAGCATCGCCGTGTGCAGCCGGTCGCCGCGCGCTTCGGCCAGGCCGGGATCGAGCGCGAGCGCGCGATCGTAGGCGGCGAGTGCCTCGTCGTGTCGCTTGAGCCCGTTCAGCGTCGCGCCGAGGTTGGCCCAGGCGTTGGCCAGGCTCGGCGCGAGCGCGGTCGCGCGCTCGAGAGCGACGATCGCTTCGCCGTCGCGACGCAGGTCGTGCAGCGCCAGGCCGCGATTCGACAGCGCTTCGGCGTCGCCGGGATCGATCGCCAGCGCCGCGTCGGCACTGGCGAGGGCATCGGCGAGACGGCCGAGCTGGTGCAGGGCGACGCCGCGGTTGGCCCAGGCAGCGCCGAAGTCGGGGGCGAGCGCGAGCGCGGCGTCGAACGATCGCACCGCGTCGTCGTGCCGATGCGCGCGATCGAGGGCGAGGCCGCGGTTGTTGTGCAGCTCGGAATCCTGCGGCGCCAGCGCGATCGCGCGCTCGTGGCTGCGCAGGGCGGCGTCGTGCGCGCCGGTCTCGCTCGCGACGACGCCGAGCGCGCTGTGCGCGGCGGCGAGACCGGGCGCGAGCGCGATCGCCTTCTCGTAGCACGCCGCCGCGGCCGCGCCCTGCCCCGACTGGTAGAGGACGACGCCCTTGTTGTAGTGCGCCTGGAAATGATCCGGGCGGACGGCGATGCTGCGCTCGTAGAAGGCGATCGCCGCCGCGGACCGGCCGGCGCCCGCGGCCGAATCGCCGAGCTGAAGGCAGATCGCGCCGAGCAGCGCCAGCACGCGCTCGTCGGGCCGGGCGACCCGCGTCAGCGGTTCGAGCAGCGCCTTCGCTTCCGCGAAGCGGCCCTGCCGGCACAAGGCCAGGGCGCGCTCGGCCGCTCGCTCGACGCCGGCCACGCCGGGCGGCGCCCTAGGCGGCGTTCTGCGCCGCGACGAGATCGGCGTCGATCTTCGCCGCCCGCGCGACCGCCGGCCGCGACGTGACGCGGGCGATGTAGCCGGTGACGACCGGCGTCTCCGGCACGAGCTTGAACATCGTCGTCCAGCGCAGCGCCGTTCCCCAGAGCACGTCGGCGGCGGTGAAGCGCTCGCCGAGCAGGAACGGGCCGGCGGCGAGCTGGTCGGTGAGCGTCTTCAGCATCGTGTCGTAGTCGCCGTACGGCGACGTCGACGCGGGCGCCGGCTCGCGCTTCAACGAGCGGTCGATCAGCGCCGGCTCGAACGACGAGCCGTAGTAGAAAAGCCAGCGCAGGTACGGGCCGCGCAGCGGGTCGCCGATCGCCGGCGTGATCCCGGCCTCGGGGTACAGGTCGGCGAGATAGGCGTAGACGGCGCCCTGCTCGGTGACGAGGGCGCCGTCGTGGACGATCGCCGGCACCTTGCCCATCGGATTGACCGCGAGGTAGTCGGGCTGGCGCTGCTCGCCCTTCTTCAGGTTCAGGACGTGCAGCTCGTAGTCGGCGCCCAGCTCCTCGAGCAGGATGAGCGCGCCGGCCGAGCGCGACTGCGGCGAGTGGAAGAGCGTGACGTGGCGGCTGGTGGTCGGCATCGAGGTCTCCCCGGATCAGGTCAGGCGAAGCGCGCGAACTCGGCGTCGAGGCGCGCCGTCATCGCCGCCCTGGCGGCGGCGTCGACGAAGCTGGCGTCGAAGCTGTTCTTCGCCAGGGCATAGGCGTCCGCGGCGCCGAGCTGCGGCAGCGCCTCGAAGGTGGCGATGAAGTTGTCGTTGACGTAGCCGCCGAAGTACGCCGGGTCGTCGGAGTTGATCGTCGCCTTGATGCCGGCGCGCAGCAGGTCGGCGAGATTGTGGTCGGCGAGCTTGTCGAAGACGCGCAGCTTCAGGTTCGAGAGCGGGCAGACCGTCAGCGCGACGCCCTCGCGCGCAAGCCGCGCGACCAGCGCCGGGCTCTCGACGCAGCGAACGCCGTGGTCGATGCGCTCGGCGTGCAGCACGTCGAGCGCGGCTTCGATGTAGCTCGGCGGCCCTTCCTCGCCGGCGTGGGCGACGCGGTGCAGGCCGAGCGCGCCGGCACGCGCGAACACGCGCGCGAACTTTTCCGGCGGGTTACCTCGCTCGCTGCTGTCGAGGCCGACGCCGATGAAATGCTCGCCGTACGGCAGCGCTGCCTCGAGGGTGGCGATCGCCTCGTCCTCGCTCAGGTGGCGCAGGAAGCACAGGATCAGCTCGCTCCTCAGGCCGAGCTCGCGCCGGGCCCGCGCGCGCGCCGCGGCGAGCCCGCGGATGACGGTGCCGATCGACACGCCGCGCGCGGCGTGCGTCTGCGGATCGAAGAAGACCTCGGCGTGGACGACGTGATCGGCGGCAGCGCGCTCGAAGTACGCCATCGCCATCGCCTCGAAATCGCTCTCGTGCAGCAGCACGCTCGCTCCGGCGTAGTAGATGTCGAGGAAGCTCTGCAGGTCGGTGAAGGCGTACGCCGCGCGCAAGGCGTCGACGCTTGGATAGGCGAGCGCGACGCCGTTCTTCTTCGCGAGCGCGAAGATCAGCTCGGGCTCGAGCGTGCCCTCGATGTGCAGGTGCAACTCGGCCTTGGGCATCGCGCGCAGCAGCTCGGGGAGCCGCTGGCGCGGGATGCGCGAGAAATCGACCGCCATTGTCCCGACCGGACCGTTCGCTGCGCTCAGGGCGACTTGCGCCCTCCCGCGCGGGTCACTTCTTTTCGGCGCCCGGAACCTTGCCTTCGACGCCCTTGACGAAGAAGGTGATGCCGCCGAGGAACTTGTCGTCGGCGTTCGTGCCCGAGGCGACCATCTCCTTGCCGTCGTTGCTCGTGATCGGGCCCTTCCAGATCACGAAGCTGCCGTCCTTCAGGCCGGCCTTGACCTGCTCGACCTTGGCCTTGACCTCGGCCGGCACCTTCTCGGAGATCGAGACGATGTCGATCGCGCCTTCCTTGACGCCCCACCACGTCGCGCCGCCGCCCTTCCAGCTGCCGTCGAGCGCTTCCTGCGTCGCCTTCTTGTAGTACGGCGCCCAGTTGATGATCGCCGACGCGAGGTGCGCGTTGGGCGCGTAGGCGGTCATGTCGCTGTCCCAGCCGAAGGCGTACTTGCCGGCCTTGCCCGCCGTCTGCAGCACGGCCGACGAGTCGGTGTTCTGCATCAGCACGTCGGCGCCGCCGTTGATGAGCGACTGCGC
>JADGRJ010000273.1 GCA_017881025.1 Rhizobacter sp.
GACCAGATCGAGGCACGCCTGCGCCGCGACGGCGAGAAGAAGATCAAGGCGGTCTGCGTCGTCCACAACGAGACCTCGACCGGCGCGCTCTCCGACATCGTCGCCGTCCGCAAGGCGATCGACGCCGCCGGCCATCCGGCGCTGCTGCTGGTCGACTCGATCTCCGGGCTGGCGTGCGCCGACCTGTGCCACGACGAGTGGGGCATCGACGTCACCGTCGGCGGCTCGCAGAAGGGCCTGATGCTGCCGCCGGGCATCGGCTTCAACGCGATCTCGCCGCGCGCCCTCGAGGCGGCGAAGACCGCGAAGCTGCCGCGCGCGTTCTGGTCGTGGGACGAGATCGTCGCCATGAACGCCGACGGCTACTGGCCGACGACGCCGAACACCAACCTCCTCTACGGTCTCAACGAGGCGCTCGAGATGCTCCTCGGCGAGGGCCTCGACAACGTCTTCGCGCGCCACCAGCGCTGGGGCGAGGGCGTGCGCGCGGCCGTCGACGCGTGGCAGCTGCCGATCCAGTGCGTCGAGCCGGCGCGCCGCTCGCCGGTGCTCACCGGCGTGATCATGCCGGCCGGCGTCGACGCCGACGCCGTGCGCCGCCTGATCTACGAGCGTTTCGACCTCTCGCTCGGCACCGGCCTGGGCAAGGTCAAGGGCCGCATGTTCCGCATCGGCCACCTCGGCGACAGCAACGACCTGACGCTGCTCGCCACCGTCGCCGGCTGCGAGATGGGGCTCAAGCTCGCCGGCGTGCGCCTCGCCGCCAGCGGCGTGCAGGCGGCGATGGATCATTTCGCCAGCCATCCGGCGCGCGCCGGGCTCGCCGCCGCCGCGTAGCCGGCGCGATCGCGCGTCGCCTTCATCACTCTTTCTTCGAACGCTCACAGGACCCGAACGAATGCAACGACGCACTCTCCTCCAGGCCAGCGGCGCCGCGCTCGCCGCCCTCGCCGCGCCGCGCCTGCTCGCGCAGGAATGGCCGAACGCGCCGGTGCGCATCGTCGTCGGCTTCCCGCCCGGCGGCGGCACCGATGCGCTGGCGCGCGTCGTCGCCGCCAAGCTGACGCAGATGTGGAACCAGCAGGTCATCGTCGAGACCAAGGCCGGCGTCGCCGGCGTCCTCGCCGCCGAATACACCGCGCAGCAGCCGAGCGACGGCGCGACGCTGCTGATGGCGCACATCAACAGCCACGGCCTGGCGCCGAGCCTGCAGCCGAAGCTGCGCTACAGCGTCGAGCGCGACTTCGTGCCGATCGTTCTGGTCGGCGTGACGCCGAACCTGCTCATCGCCAACCCGGCGCAGAAGGCGCTCACCGTTCCCGACATCGTCGCGCGCTGCAAGACCGAGCCGGGCCAGGTCACGTTCGGCTCGGCCGGCCAGGGCTCGGCGCAGCACCTCGCGCTCGAGATGTTCAAGCTGCAGGCCGGCGTCGACGCGCTGCACGTTCCCTACAAGGGCAGCGGCCCGCTCCTCACCGACCTGATGGGCGGCCAGATCATGTACAGCTTCGAGACGATGACGGCGGCGACGCCGCACGTGAAGAACGGCAAGGTCTTGGGCGTCGCGCAGACGCGCTCGCACCGCGCCAAGGGTCACCCGACCGTGCCGACGATGCAGGAGGTGGGCTTTCCCGGCTTCGAGGCGACGACCTGGTACGGCCTGGTCGGCCCGGGCAAGCTGCCGGCGCCGATCGCCGACAAGGTCAACCGCGACGTCAACACCGTCCTCGCCCAGCCCGACGTCCAGGAAAAGCTCGATACCTACGGCGCCGAGGACGGCGGCGGCTCGCGCGAGAAGTTCCGCCAGTTCATCGCGACGGAGATGGTCAAGTGGGCCAAGGTCGTGAAGGACGGCAAGGTGAAGATCGACAGCTGAC
Organism: Rhizobacter sp.; assembly: GCA_017881025.1. Lineage (GTDB taxonomy): Bacteria > Pseudomonadota > Gammaproteobacteria > Burkholderiales > Burkholderiaceae_C > Schlegelella_A. Next base: position 1,878 of record JADGRJ010000273.1, read on the forward strand.
GGTTATTCTCCCGGTCCCTCGTCTTCCTGCGATCGCGCCGACCCCCTTGTCATGAGCCTGCCGCATTTCATCCACGAGAGCCTCGACGAGATCCTCGCCGAGTGGGAACGCGACTGCGGCGGGTCGCCGCGCGGCGCCGAGCCGGACGTGCGGCGGCTCCATTTCGGCAAGGTGCTGCGGGCGGTCGCCGAGGAGATGAAGCGCAGCAAGGCCGCCGACCCGGCGGCCAAGGTGGCAGCGGCGACGGCGTTCGCGCGCCGGCCCGACGCGCCCACCGCACCGCATTCGCACGCCAGCCAACTGGTCAACGATTACGCGTCGCTGCGCGCTTCGGTGGTTCGCCAATGGCGACGCAAGAACCCGTCGCCGAGCGCCGACGACCTCGACGACCTCGTCCACTTCAACGAGGCGATGGACCGCAGCCTCGCCGAGCTCGCCGCGACGTTCTCACCATCGGAATCGCAGCCGCAGTCGCTCTTCCTCGGCGTTCTCAACCACGAGCTGCGCACGTCGGTGGCGTCGATCCTGATGTCGGCACAGGTGCTGACGCATCGCAGCACGCCGGGGTCGCCCGAGGCGAAGGCGGCGCAGCGCATCCTGAGGAGTTGCGAGCAGCTGCGCCAGACCCTCGACGCGCTCTCCGATTTCACCAAGGTACGGCTCGGCGAGCACCTCGAGATCGACCGCGTCCGCGACGACATGGGCGTTCTCTGCAAGCAGGCGCTCGACGCCTACGCGCGCGTCGACCCGGAGCGCAAGGTCCGCCTCACCTCCGACGGCGACCTGAGCGGCGACTGGGACACGACGCGGATCCGCGAGGCCGTCGGCGGCCTGCTCGGCAACGCGGCGCGCTTCGCCTCGCGCGGCTCGGTCGTGACGATGGCCGTCGACGGCCACGCCGCCGACGAGGTCACCGTCACCGTGCACGGCGACGGCACGCCGATTGACGTCGAGACGCTGCGGACGATCTTCGACCCGGTCGCCCGGGTCGAGTCGGAGAACGCGACCTACGCCGGGCTCGGCCTCGGCCTGTTCATCGTCCGCAAGGTCGTCGACGCGCACGGCGGCCACGTCAGCGTCGACGCGTCGACCGCGAGCGGGACGACGTTCACGGTCGTGCTGCCGCGACGCGCCTAGGGTTCGGTCCTGCCGCGTAGGCGGCGATCGCGAGAACGGCCAGGCACCAGACGATGAGCGCGCCCGACGGCAGGTCGAGCGCCGACGAGAGCACGAGGCCGCTGGCGTAGCCGGCGACGCCGATCCCGTACGCGAGCAGCAGTCTCGCGCGCGGCGGATGCAGCCGCGAGCCGAGCGCCGGAACGATCAGCGTCGCGAAGACGAGGTAGACGCCGATCAGCTGCACCGACGCCGTCACCGCGACGGCGAAGACGACGTAGAAGACGAGCTGCGGGAGCCGTCCGCGCAAGCCCCACAGCACGGCCAGCGTCAGGACGCTGACGGCGAGCGGAACGACGAGCTGGCGGTAGCCGACCCAGAGGATCTGGCCGGCGAGAAGGTCGCGCAAGTACTCGCCGCCGTGCGGGTTCTTGGCGAGCAGCAGGATGCCGCCAGTGGCGGCGAGGACGAAGACGACACCGATCTGCGCCTCCTGCACGTCGGGCCACTTGCGCTCGGTCCAGGTCAGCAGCAGCGATCCGGCGAGCGCCGCCAGCGCCGCCGCGCACTGCACCTGCCAGCCGCCGGGCTCGATGTCGGCCAGGCCGGCGACGATGACGCCGAGGCCGGCGATCTGCGCGATCGCGAGGTCGATGAAGACGATGCCCTTGCGCAGGACGTGGATGCCGAGCGGGACGTGCGTCGCCAGCACGAGCAGGCCGGCGAGGAACGCCGGCAGGAGGATCGACGCATCGACCGCGGCCCAGTTCACTTCGCCGCCCCCGCTGCCAGCAGCAGCTCGATGCTGCTGTCGAACAGGCCGAACAGGTCGCTCGCCTTGTCGTTGCCGCCGACCGTGAACGGCAGGACGACGGCCGGGATGCGGGCATGCTCCGAGAGCCACTGCGACGCGCGCGGGTCCTCGTACGCGGCGCGAACGACCATCTTGGCCGGCTGCTGCGCGAGCTGCGCGTTGAGCGTGCTCAGGTAGCCTCCGCTCGGCTCGACGCCGGGCTTGGGCTGCAAGGTCGCGAGCTCGCGGACGCCGAGCCAGCTCCACAGGTAGGTCATGTTCTTGTGGTGGGCGACGACCGGCATGCCACGCAGCGGCTGCGCCTGCTGCTCCCACTTGCGCATCGCCTCGGCCCAGCGCGACGAGAACGCCGCGAGCCGCTGCTGGTAGGTCGCCGCGTTCGCCGCATCGACCTGCGCAAGCCGGCCCGCCAGCGCGGTCGCGACCTTGGCGACGTTGTGCGGGTCGAGCTGGATGTGCGGGTTGCCGCTCGCATGGACGTCGCCTTCGCTGCGGTCGACGCGGGTCGGCACCTCGAGCGGGGTGACGAACCGGCCCGCCTCGAAGTTGGCCGGCGCGCCGACCGCCAGGCGCGGATTGCCCGACTGCTGGATCAGCACCGGCAGCCAGCCGACCTCGAGCTCCATCCCCGTGCAGACGAGCAGGTCGGCGTTCCTCATGCGCGCGATCAGGCTCGGCCGCGCCTCGATGTGATGCGGGTCCTGCAGCGCCGTCGTCGTCGACGAGACGTTGACCTTGTCGCCGCCGAGCTCCTTGGCGAGCGCGGCCCATTCCGGCTCACAGGCGACGACGTTGAGCGCGGCCTGCGCCGGCAGGGCGGCGAGCGCGGCGAGGGCGAGCAGCAAGCCCTTGAAGTGCGATGTCATGGCGTGCTCCTAGAAGTTGTGCGCACCATGGGCACCGAGGCTCATGATGTATTGCAGGAAGATCTGGCGGTCGGTCGCCGACGGGTTGCTGCGGTCGGCGCCGAGCTGGAGCCGGAAGCGGCTGAACTCCGACGGCGAGTAGTCGAACATCAGCGACGCGCGCGATGGCCGCGCGCTCTGCAGGACCGGGAAGTCGGCGGCGGCGAGCCCGCCGCCGTCGACCTGGCCGATGCGCGGCGAGCTCGAATCGAGGCGGTCGTAGCGGGCGCCGACGCGCCACATCGGCATGAACTGATAGACCGCCTGAAGGTACCAGCCGTTCTGCGTCGCGCGGTAGTCGCCGGGCGACGTCGCGCCCGCCGCCGCGAGCGTGTCGTAGCTCAGCGTTCCGCTGTCGCGCCGCTGGAAGTACTCGCCTTGCAGGATGAAGTTGCGCTGGCGGGCGTTGCCGCCGGGCGACCACTTGTAGATGCCGTCGAGTCCCCAGGTGCGCGTGTGCCCGGTGAAGCTGTTCGTGACCGGGATGCC
>JADGRJ010000065.1 GCA_017881025.1 Rhizobacter sp.
ACCGGCGTCGTCCACTCGGCGCCTGCCTACGGCATCGACGACTTCAACTCGTGCCGCGCCCACGGCCTCGCGGTCGACGACATCCTCAATCCGGTCCAGGGCAACGGTGTCTACGAAGACGCCCTGCCCCTCTTCGGCGGCGTGAACATCTGGAAGGCGACGCCGATGATCGTCGACGCGCTGCGCGATGCCGGGCGCCTGCTCGCGAGCTCGACCCTCGTGCACAGCTATCCGCATTGCTGGCGCCACAAGACGCCAGTCGTCTACCGCGCCGCGGCGCAGTGGTTCGTGCGCATGGACGAGGCCGACGAGGCGACCCGTGGCGTGTTCGCGATCGACCCGGCGCCGCAGACCTTGCGCGAGTGCGCGCTCGACGCCATCGATGCGACCGAGTTCTATCCCGAGAACGGCCGCGCCCGGCTGCACGACATGATCGCGCACCGGCCCGACTGGTGCATCAGCCGGCAGCGCAACTGGGGCGTGCCGCTGCCGTTCTTCCTCCACAAGGTGACGGGCGAGCTCCATCCCGATACGCTCGCGCTGATCGACCGTGCCGCCCAGATCGTCGGCGAAGGCGGCGTCGAGGCGTGGTCGCGCCTGAGTGCCGAGGACGTGCTCGGCGCCGAAGGCGAGCTGTCGGCGGCGAACTACGCCAAGAGCAACGACATCCTCGACGTCTGGTTCGACTCCGGCTCGACCTTCTTTCACGTCCTGCGCGGCAGTCACCCGGAGACGACCAGCCCCGACGACGACGGCAAGAAGCCCGAGGCCGACCTTTACCTCGAAGGCCACGATCAGCACCGCGGCTGGTTCCATTCGTCACTGCTGATCGCCTGCGCGATCGAGGGCCACGCGCCGTACCGGGGCCTGCTCACACACGGCTTCACCGTCGACGGCTCCGGCCGCAAGATGAGCAAGAGCCTCGGCAACTTCATCGCCCTGCACGAGGTCACCGCCAAGCTGGGCGCCGAGATCATCCGCCTCTGGTGCGCGTCGACCGACTACTCGGGCGACCTGGCGATCGACGACAAGATCCTCGCCCGCGTCGTCGACGCGTACCGGCGCATCAGGAACACCCTGCGCTTCCTGCTGGCCAACACGAGCGACTTCGATGCCGCGAGGGACGCGATCCCGATCGCCGACCTGCTCGAGATCGATCGCTGGGCGCTCGCCCGCGCGGCCGCGCTCCAGGCCGAGATCGTCGGCCGCGTCGATGCGGCGCGCGGCGTCTTCACCGGCGGCCACTACGGCGCCTACGAGTTCCACCCGGTCGTCGCCAAGCTGCAGGTGTTCTGCTCGGAAGACCTCGGCGCGTTCTACCTCGACATCCTCAAGGACCGCCTCTACACGACGCCTGCCGCATCGCGCGCGCGCCGCTCGGCGCAGACCGCGCTCTGGCACATCACCCACGCGATGCTGCGCTGGATGGCGCCCTTCCTCAGCTTCACCGCCGAGGAGGCGTGGAAGGTGTTCGGTCCGGCCGGGTCGCCCTCGATCTTCGTCGAGGTCTACAGCGACGCGCGCGCATGGGAAGACGAAGCTCTGCTCGCCAGGTGGGCGCGCATCGCCGCCGTTCGCGCCGAGTCGAACAGGAAGATCGAGGCGCTGCGCAGCGAAGGCCACCTCGGCTCGTCGCTCCAGGCCGAGGTCACGGTCAAGGCCGGTCCGTCGACGGCCGATCTGCTCGCGTCGCTCGGCGACGACCTGCGCTTCGTGCTGATCACGTCGGCCGCGCGCGTCGAGCCGCTCGCCGCCGCCGCCGACGCGAACGAATTCTTCGTCGCGGCCGAGGTCACGACGGCGCCGAAGTGCGAGCGCTGCTGGCACTACCGCGTCGACGTCGGCCAGGATCCGGCGCACCCGACGATCTGCGGCCGCTGCACCGCCAACCTGTTCGGCGCCGGCGAAGCGCGCTCGGTGGCTTAGGGCCTGCTAGCGCTATGGGAGGACACGCGTGACTCAGCAAACGGGCGCCCGCAAGGCGCAAGGCGCAGCCATAGCTGAAGTTATGGCGAGCATTTGCAACGCGGCGGGCGCCCGTTTGCTGAGATCACCCGACGGGCTGGTCGCCGGCAGGCCCTGATGGCGACGCGACGCGCGGGCGCGCTCGCGCCCTGGCTCGGCATCGCCATCGCGGTGATCGTCCTCGACCAGCTGACCAAGGCGATGATCGTCGCCGCGTTCCAGCTCGGCGACGCGCGCCAGGTGACGCCTTTCTTCGACATCGTCCGCGCCCACAACCGTGGTGCCGCTTTCTCGTTCCTCAACGAGGCGAGCGGCTGGCAGCGCTGGTTCTTCATCGGCCTCGGCCTCGCCGCCGCCGTGTTCATCGTCTGGTTGCTCGCCCGCCATGGCGGCCAGCGGATGTTCGGCTGGGCGCTCGCGCTGATCCTCGGCGGCGCGCTCGGCAACGTCATCGACCGGCTGCTCTACGGCCACGTCGTCGACTTCCTCCAGGTGCACTGGAAGAGCCACTACTTCCCCTCGTTCAACGTCGCCGACAGCGCGATCACGATCGGTGCGGCGCTGCTCATCCTCGACGAGCTGCGGCGCGTCCGGCGCACCTCCTGACGTCCTGCGCGCGCACCGCGCGCGCGGCATCTCAGCGCGAGCCGAACACCTGGGTCCAGTAGATCTCCATCGCCGCCTGCGCGTTGAGGGCGTACGCCGCGCCCATCTCGGTGAAGTCGGACGAGAGGATGTTGGCGCAGTGGCCGGGGCTCGCCAGCCAGCCGGCGACGACCTGCTGCGGCGAGCCTTGCCCAGCCGCGATGTTCTCGCCGATCGCCCGCCACGGGTAGCCATGCTGTCGCGCGCGCTCGGCGACGCCGGCGCCGCGGCGATCGACGTGATCGAAGTAGTCGTTCGCCGCCATGTCCTGGCTGTGCGCGAGCGCCGCGGCGGCGAGCTCGTCGCTCCACGCGAGCGGCGCGGCGGCGGCGAAGCGTTGCGTGCCGCAGGTGCCGCCGCGCCGGCGCGAGTCGTTGACGAGGCGCAGCACCGCCTGGCCGGCCTCGCGCCAGTCGCCCAGGTCGCCGGCGAGGAGCGGCGCCGCGAGATTGATGCGCCAGGTCGAGCCGCGGCGCGCAACCCCGATCTCGGCGTAGCGACGATTGCGCACCACGTCGCAATGCCGGTCCTCGACGAGTCGCACCGCCGCGCGCGCGTCGGCGACGCCGGAGAGAAGGAGCGTCGTCGCCGTCGCCGCGCGGTAGCCGGCCGCGATCAGCGCCTTGCCGAGATCGCCTCCCGCCGCAGCCCCGTCGACGCGCGCGAGCAGCGGCGACGGCGCGAGCGGGCCCGCCGCCGCCTCGCGCGCGCCGGTGCAGCCGCGCGTCTCGGCGCGGCGCGCGTTGATCAGCGAGACGAGCTCGTCTTCGCCGCTGGCCAGGCCGGTGCTCGGCGCCACGACCATCGCTGCGGCGACGAGCGCCCACGCTGCGGTGCGCATCGCGGCAGGACGCGGGTCATGGTTGCGGCCAGTGCCGCGCCCAGACCGCCGCGACGCGCGGATCGGCGTCGATGCGGGCGAGCAATGCCGCGAACTCGAGCCGTGATCCGGCGAGCGCCTTGCGCGCGCCGCTCCACTTCGACACCGTCGCGGCGAGGATGTCGAGCGCGCCGAGGCGCTCGCCCGAGAGCCACGGCGCGGCCGGAAACTGGTCGGCGAAGATCTGCCACAGCTCGTGCAGGCGGGCGCGGCCGCGCGCCTGCATCGCCTGCCTGACGGCGTCGTCGGGATCGGGATACCAGCGCTCGGGATAGTCGAGGATGCCGATGCCGGCATAGCAGTTCGCGGCGATGTAGGCGAGGCCGCGGATCTGCTGGGCGCGCCGCGCCGGATCGGCCGCAAGCAGGTCGCTCCGGGGATGCGCGAGGCCGAGGTGGATCAGGATCGCCGCGCTCTCCGTCAGGACGCTGCCGTCGTCGAGGACCAGCGTCGGGATCTGCGCGATCGGGCTGACTCGCTTCAGCTCGTCGAGGCCGGGCGACGGCTGCCACGACGCGGCTTCGACCCGGCGATAGGGCAGGCCGGCGATCTCGAGCGCCGCTTCGGTCGACGCCGAGCCCGACCCCTTGCTGCCGTACAGCGTGAGCATCGGCGCCTCCTCAGGGGATCAGTATCGTCGAGCCGGTCGTCTTGCGCGCCTCCAGGTCGCGGTGCGCGGTGGCGGCGTCGGCGAGCGCGTAGCGCTGCGCGATGTGGATCTTCACCTGACCGCTGGCGACGATCGCGAACAGGTCGTCGGCCATCGCCTGCATCGCCTCGCGCGTGGCGATGTGGGTGGCGAGCGTCTGCCGCGTCACGTAGAGCGAGCCCTTCGGCCCGAGCGAGACCGGCGCGAACGGCGGCACCACGCCGGAAGCGTTGCCGAAGCTCGCCATCAGGCCGAACGGGCGCAGGCAGTCGAGCGACTTGTCCCAGGTGTCCTTGCCGATCGAGTCGTAGACGACCTTGACGCCCTTGCCGCCGGTGATTTCCTTGACGCGCGCGGCGAAGTCTTCGGTGCGGTAGTTGATCGTGAAGGCGGCGCCGTTGTCGCGCGCGAGGGCGCATTTCTCTTCGCTGCCGGCCGTGCCGATCAGCTTCAGGCCGAGCGCCTTCGCCCACTGGCAGGCGATCAGGCCGACGCCGCCCGCGGCGGCGTGCCAGACGACGAAGTCGCCGGGCTCGAGCCCCTCCTGCCCGCGCACGCGCTTGAGCAGGTACTGCGTCGTCAGGCCCTTCAGCATCATCGCCGCGCCGGTCTCGAACGAGATCGCGTCGGGCAGCTTCACGACCGTCTTGGCCGGCATGACGCGGGCGAGCGAGTAGCTCCCCGGCGGGCCGCTGCAGTAAGCGGCGCGGTCGCCTTCCTTCAGGTGGGTGACGCCGGTGCCGACCGCCTCGACGACGCCGGCGCCTTCGTTGCCCATGCTCAGCGGCATCGGCATCGCGTAGACGCCCGAGCGCTGGTAGACGTCGATGTAGTTGAGGCCGGAGGCGTGATGGCGGATGCGGACCTCGCCCGCGCCGGGCGCGCCGACGGGCAGGTCGACGAGTTTCAATTCCTCGGGGCCACCGGCTTTGTCGATGCGGATGGTCGGGCTCGTGGTGGTGTGGGTCATGGCGTTTCTCTCAGTGGCAGGTGCAGTGCGCTATCGTGCCAGAAGCCATGAAAGAAACCCCACGCTCGCTCTGGTCGCTGCCCCCCGCGGGGGCGCGCAGCACGCTTGGGGCGGCCCGGCACGCGCTGCGATGAAGCGCCTCACCCGTGCCCCCAACCTGGCCATCGCGACGCTGTGGGCCGACATGCTCAGCAACGCCGGCGTCGCCGCGACCGTGCAGCGCATGTACGCGAGCAGCATCGCCGGCGAGCTGCCGCCGGACCAGGCGCTGCCCGAGGTGTGGATCTCCGACGACGGCGAGCTCGAGCGCGCGCGCACGCTCCTGCATGAGCTGCGTCATCCGGTGCACCGGCACTGGGTCTGCCGCACCTGCCAGGAACACGTCGACGGGCCGTTCGAGCAGTGCTGGAACTGCGGCGCCGACATGCCGACGGCGTGACCGCGCCGCGCCGGCGCTAGAACGTGCCCGGGTAGGCGCCGCCGTCCATCAGCAGGTTCTGGCCGGTGATGTAGCCGGCGTGAACGCTGCACAGGAACGCGCATGCGGCACCGAACTCCTCGATCGTGCCGAGGCGCCGCGCCGGAACGCCGCGCTTCCTCGCGTCGATGATCGATTCGGCCGTCACGCCGTCGCGCTTCGCGGTGCTGGCGGCCACCGTCCGCACCCGGTCGGTATCGAACCAGCCCGGAAGCAATCCGTTGACCGTCACGCCGCGCGCGGCGAGATTGCTGCGCGCGACGCCGGCGACGAAACCGGTGAGGCCGCTGCGCGCGCCGTTCGACAGGCCGAGGACGTCGATCGGCGCCTTCACCGCGCCCGACGTGATGTTGACAACGCGGCCCCAGCCACGCTCGGCCATCTTGTCGACGGTCGCCTTCATCAGCTCGATCGGCGTCAGCATGTTGGCGTCGATCGCCTTGATCCAGGCCTCGCGATCCCAGTCGCGGAAGTCGCCGGGCGGCGGGCCGCCGGCGTTGTTGACGAGGATGTCGACCTGCGGGCAGGCGGCGAGCGCTTCGGCGCGTCCCGCGGCCGTCGTGATGTCGCCGGCGACGGCGCGCACCTCGCCGCGGCCGAGCGAGCGCAGCTCGCGCGCCGTCGCCTCGAGCACGTCGGCGCCGCGCGCGGTGATCACGACGTTGACGCCCTCCTTCGCGAGCGCCGTCGCGCAGCCCTTGCCGAGGCCCTTGCTCGCGGCGCAGACGAGCGCCCATCTGCCTTCGATTCCGAGATCCATCTCTTCACCTCCACTTGGCCAGCAACCAGATTCCCGTGAGCACCAGGGCCGTGCCGGCGACGACCCAGGCAGTGAACGGCTCGCCGAGGATGACGATCCCCATCGCGATCGTCGACAGCGGTCCGATCATGCCCGTCTGCGCCGCCACCGCGGCGCCGACGCGCTCGATCGCCATCATCACCATCAGCACCGGCGCGAACGTGCACAGCGTCGCGTTGAGGACCGAGAGCCAGACCACCTGCGGCGCGACCGCCAGCGCCGACATCGGCCTCAGGACGAGGAACTGGGCGATGCAGAACAGGCAGGCGATGCTCGTCGCCAGGCCCGTCAGGCGCAAGGCGCCGATGCGCTGCACTTCCTCGCCGCTGGCGACCAGGTAGACCGCGTAGCTGATCGCGCTGGCGAAGACCAACGCGGTGCCGAGCGCGGCGTTCGTTCCCTGCACCGAGACCTCGTGGCCGAAGACGAGGAGGACTCCGCAATAGCTGACCGCAAGGGCGATGACCTGGCGCGCCCGCACGCGCCGCTTGAAGACGACCGCGCCGAGACCGAGGACGAGCGTCGGGTTCAAGTAGAGGATGAGCCGCTCGAGGCTCGCCGTGATGTAGGCGAGGCCGGCGAAGTCGAGAAAGCTCGCCAGGTAGTAGCCGCTGAAGCCGAGGCCGGTGCTGACGAGCCAGTCGCGCCGCGTCAGCGCCGGGCGGCCGCGCCCGGCCCACCAGGCGAGCACCGCGAACAGCGGCAGCGCGAACAGCATGCGGTACATGATCAGCGTCACCGCATCGACGCCGTAGCGGTAGGCGAGCTTGACGATGATCGCCTTGCCCGAGAAGGCGATCGAGCCGGCCATCGCCAGCGCCAGGCCGGGCCAGAGCGCCGTTCGGCCCGGGCCCTGGTTCGCCAGCGCCGCCTCGGCGGGCAGCGTCGCGGCGGCAGCGGCGAAAACGGGCACCGGGTCTGCGCTCGGGTCCGCCGCTATGGTCTCGGATCGCATCGCATGCGATTCTAGGGACCATGCCTTCTTCGCCGCGCCTGCGCCGCGCCGCCCTCGCCCTGGAGCGAGTTCTCGATCGGATCACGAATGCGGTCGCCTGGCTCGTCCTGCCACTGGCGCTGCTGCTCTTTCTGCAGTGGCCGCTGCGCGATGCGGTGGGCGCCTATTCGCGCCAGGCCAACGACATCGCGCAGTGGCTGTTCGCGCTCTACGTCGCGTTCGCGGTGCGCGCGGCGACGCGACAGCGCGCGCACCTCGCGGCCGGCCTCGCCACGGCGCGGCACGCGTCGCGCTGGCGCCGCCGCGTCGACCGCTACGGCGAGGCGATCCTTGCCCTGCCATGGGCCGTGTTTGTCCTCGTCGCCGGCGCACCCTCGACGTGGCGCTCGCTGGTCGGGCTCGAGGCGTTCCCCGACACCTTCAATCCGCTCTACTTCGTGATCCGCTGCAGCGCCTGGCTGCTCGCCCTGGGCGTCCTGCTGCAGGCCGTCGTCGGGCTGCTCGTCGCCGACGACCGCGCCCCGGCCGACCGCGCGCCCGACGCGGATCCGGCGCCGTGAGCTGGCTGGGCCTGGCGATGTTCGCCGTGGCGATCGTCGCCATGATCGCGACCGGCCTGCCCGTCTACGCCGTGCTGCTCGGCACGGCGGGCGTCTTCGCGCTGCTCGGCGTCGGCCTCGGCGCCTTCGGATGGCCGATCCTCGCCGCCCTGCCGGACCGCCTCGTCGGCCTGCTCGAGCACGACCTGCTGCAGGCGCTGCCCCTGTACGCGTTCATCGGCGCGCTCCTCAACCGCCTGCCGCTTGCCGGCGTTCTCCACGCCGGCGGCGAGCGGCTGTTCGCACGCAGCGGCGCCGCCGCACAGCTGTCGGCGCTCGGCGTCGGTGCCTTGCTCGCGCCCATGAACGGCTCGGTCGGCGCCAGCCTGCACACGCTGTCGCGGCGCATCGCTCCGACGCTGGCGGCGCGAGGCATCGCCCCCGCCGAGACGGCGGCGACGCTGTGCGTCGCGAGCACGCTCGGCATCGTCATTCCGCCATCGCTGGTGCTGCTGCTGCTGGGCGACGCGATGATGCGTGCGCACACCGAGGCCGTGCACGCGACGAACGCCGCAGCGCGCATCGTCAACACGCAGGACGTCGTGCGCGCGGCGTTGCTGCCCGGCCTTGCCGTGCTGACGAGCGCGCTTCTCATCGCCGCCTGGCGCGGCCGCGGCCGAGTGCGCGCCCATGCCGCGCCGCTCGCGCGCGCGGCCACCATCGAAGCTGCCGTCGTCGCGCTCGCCATCGCGCTCCTGCTCGGCGCCGTCGCGATCGGGCGCCTCTACGCCGTCGAAGCGGCAGCGACCGGCGCGCTCGCGCTCGTCGCATGGGCCGCGCTTTCGCGCCAGCTCGACAGGCGCACGCTGCATGCCGTGCTCGGCGAGGCGATGACGCTCACCGGCCTGCTGCTCGCCCTGCTGGTCGGCGCGACCACCTTCTCGCTCGTGCTGCGCGTGTTCGGCACCGATGCGCTGGTCGCTGCCGGCATACAGAGCCTGGCGCCGTGGCCGGCGCTGCTGCTCGGCGCCGCGCTGGCCGGCTTCGTGCTGTGCTCGTTCGTGCTCGATGCGTTCGAGATGATCTTTCTCGTCATCCCGCTCGTCATGCCGCCGCTGCTCGTGGCGATCCCGGACGCCGCCTGGGTGGCCGTGCTGACGCTGCTTGTGCTGCAGGCCGGCTTCCTGCTGCCGCCGCTCGGCTACGCGATCGTGATGTCGCGCCGCGCGCTCGCCGCGCCGCCCGCGCTCCCCGACCTGGCACGCGCGCTCGCGCCGCACCTCGTGGCCCAGCTCGTCGTCATCGCGGCCCTGGTGGCCTGGCCGGCGCTCGTCCACTGTGGCGACGAGCCGGCGGGGACGACGCCGGCCCTGTCCGAGCAGGAGATTGAGCGCCTGATGAACGAGGCGAGCCGCGCGCAGCCTGGGCGCTAGCGCGCCGTCACCAACCCGCCGCCTGGCCGTCGCGGCGCGCGTCGCTCGCCGCGACGTAGCCCTCGACGGCAGGATCGCCGAGGCGCCAGATGAACTGGCCGGCACCGAAGTCCTGGTAGCTGTCCTGGATCACCTCGACCTCGTGGCCGCGCTCGACCAGGCCGGCGGCTGTCGCCGCGGCCATCGTCGCCTCGACGTTCAGCTTGCCGGCGCTGACGCGCCAGCGCGGCGCGTCGCACGCCGCCTGCGGCTGCTGGCGATGCGCGAGCATGCGAACGATCGTCTGGAGGTGCGCCTGCGGCTGCATGTCGCCGCCCATGATGCCGAAGCTCATCTGCGGCCGGCCGTCCCTGGTGAGGAACGCCGGGATGATGGTGTGGAACGGGCGCCGCCCGGGCGCGACGCAGTTCGGGCTCGCCGGATCGAGGACGAAGCCATGGCCGCGGTTCTGCATCGACAGGCCCCACCCGGGAACGACGATGCCCGAGCCGAAGCCCATGTAGTTGCTCTGGATGAAGCTCACCATCATGCCGCGCTCGTCGGCGGCGCTCAGGTAGATCGTTCCGCCGCGCGCCGGGTTGCCGGCCCCGAACACCTGCGCCCGCTTCGGGTCGATCAGGCGCGCGCGCCCAGCGAGGTAGGCGTCGTCGAGCATCTCCTCGGGGGTGCAGCGCATGCTGCGCGAATCGGACACGTGCGCGTAGACGTCGGCGAAGGCGAGCTTCATCGCCTCGATCTGCAGGTGCTGCGACTCGGCGCCGTCGACGGCCAACGATTCGATGTCGAAGCGGCGCAGGATGCCGAGCGCAACCAGCGCGGCGATGCCCTGGCCGTTGGGCGGGATCTCGTGCAGGCGGTGGCCGTAGGTGTCGATGCCGATCGGCTCGACCCATTCCGGCGTGTAGTTCGCGAAGTCGCTCGCCTCGATCGCGCCACCGTTGGCGCGCGAATGCGCCGCCGCCGCCGCCGCGATCTCGCCGCCGTAGAGCGCAGCGCCGCGCGTCGCCGCGATCGCCTTCAGCGCGCGCGCCGCCGCCGGGAAGGCGAAGCGCTCGCCGACCTCGGGCGGCCGGCCGTGCGGCAGGAACGCCTCGGCCCAGCCGGGCAGCGAGCCGAGCAGCGGCGCCGCCGCGACCCACTTCTGCTGGATGATGACCGGCACCGCGTAGCCGCGCTCGGCGATCTCGATCGCGGGCGCGAGCAGGTCGGCGAAGGGCAAGGTGCCGAAGCGCTCGGAGAGCGCAACCCAGCCGGCGACGGCGCCGGGAACCGTCACCGAATCCCAGCCGCGCACCGGCGGCCGGATCGCGTCGGCGCCGTGCTTCTTGCGAAAGTACTCCGGCGTCCAAGCCGCCGGCGCGGGCCCCGAGGCATTCAGGCCGTGCAGTTTCTTGCCGTCCCAGAGGATGCAGAAGGCATCCGAGCCGAGGCCGTTGCTGCACGGCTCGACGACGGTCATGACCGCCGCCGCCGCGATCGCGCCGTCGACGGCGTTGCCGCCCTGCTGGATCATGCGCAGCCCCGCCTGGGCGGCGAGTGGATGCGAGGTCGAGACGATGTTGCGTGCGAAGACCGGCACGCGCGTCGACGGATAGGCCGTCTTCCAGTCGAAGTTCATCCGCGAAGTATCGACGCTGACGCGCCGATCGTCAGTCTTCCAGAAACGCGACCTCGCGCTTCTTGCTGATCGCCGGCAGAGTGACGATCACGATCAGCAGAGCCGCCGCGATCAGCAGACCCGACGAGAGAGGGCGCGTGACGAACGTCGTCCAGTCGCCGCGCGAGAGCAGCAGGGCGCGACGCAGGTTCTCCTCCATCATCGGCCCGAGAATGAAGCCGAGGAGCAGCGGTGCCGGCTCGCAGCTCAGCTTGTAAAAGACGTAGCCGATGAAGGCGAAGAGCGCCGTCAGGTAGACGTCGAAGGTTGCGTTGCTGAGGGTGTAGACGCCGATGCAGCAAAAGAGGGTGATCGCCGGAAAGAGGAAGCGGTAGGGCACGGTCAGCAGCTTGATCCACATGCCGATCAGGGGCAGGTTCAGGACCACCAGCATCGCGTTGCCGACCCACATCGAGGCGATCAGGCCCCAGAAGAGCTGCGGGTTGCTCGTCATCACCTGCGGGCCGGGCTGGATGCCCTTGATCGTCATCGCGCCGACCATCAGCGCCATCACCGCATTGGGTGGAATGCCGAGCGTGAGCATCGGAATGAATGAGGTTTGCGCGCCTGCGTTGTTCGCGGACTCCGGCCCGGCAACGCCCTGGATCGCGCCCTTGCCGAACGGAATGCGCGGATTGCGCACCAGCTTCTTCTCCATCGTGTACGAAGCGAACGACGCGAGCAAGGCGCCACCGCCCGGCAGGACACCGAGCACCGATCCGAGCGCAGTTCCGCGCAGAACCGACGGCCAGGCTTCCTTGAAGTCGCGCATGTTCGGCCACAGACCCTTCACCTTGCTCGTGAAGACCTCGCGATGCTCGGCCGGCTGGCCGAGGTTGGAGATGATCTCGCCGAAGCCGAACACGCCCATGGCGATGACGACGAAGCCGATGCCGTCGGTGAGCTGCGGGATGTCGAAGCTGTAGCGCGCCGTGCCCGAGATGACGTCGGTGTTGACCTGGGCGAGGAGAAGGCCGAGCAGGATCATCGCGATCGCCTTGATCAGCGAGCCGGAGGCGAGGACGACGGCGCCGATCAGGCCTAGCACCATCAGCGAGAAGTATTCGGCGGGCCCGAACTTGAACGCAAGCTCGGTGAGCGGCGGCGCGAACGCGGCGATGATGATCGTGCCGACGCAGCCAGCAAAGAAGGAGCCGAGCGCTGCCACCGAGAGGGCTGCGCCGGCGCGACCCTGACGGGCCATCTGATAGCCGTCGATGCAGGTGACGACCGAGGACGATTCGCCCGGAACATTGATCAAGATGGAAGTGGTCGAGCCCCCGTATTGGGCGCCGTAGTAGATGCCCGCCAGCATGATCAGGGCCGGTGTCGCGTCGAGCGCGTAGGTCGAAGGCAGCAGCATCGCGATGGTTGCGACCGGGCCGATCCCCGGCAGCACGCCGATCAGCGTGCCGAGCATCGCGCCCAAGAACGCGTAAGACAAGTTTTGCAGCGTGAACGCGACTCCGAAGCCGATACCCAGGTTGTGAATGAGATCCATCCGATGTCGCGCCCTGTTATTTATGCGAAGTTCTTTGCCGGAAGATCAGCCCACGAACCACGGCCATACCGGAATCGTGAGCTTCAGACCCCAGACGAAGATCGCCCAGGAGCCGATCGTGAGGGCGACGGCATTGGCCAGCACACCTTTCCAGTGAAACTCGTCACCGGCGAAGCTGGAAATAACGACAAGTACAGGAATCGTCAGGGCCAAGCCAAGCGGCTCGAGCATCGCGCCAAAGACGGCGATGGCGAGCACGATCACGAGCAGGGGCCGCCAAGCGAAAGCGCCGACCTTGTCACCACTCTCGCTCTCGATCGTGAGCGATTTGAACAGCACAATCGCGCCGAGCAGGGCGAGAAGAAGGGACAGCCCGAGCGGAAAATAGCCGGCGCCCGGATGCGCCGACAGCTGCGACAGCCGGGCCCACAGGTTGACCGCGCACGGATCGTTGGGCGGGCACGCCGGACCCATGCTGTAGTTGGTCGCGCCGACCGCGAAGACGACGCCGACGGCGACGAACATCAGGCCCGACCAGAAGTCGCGCTCGCTCTTGATTTTCACGAAGCCTCGCTGCCTTGCGCTGAAGCGGCGATTCTAGGCAGCGGCCCTCGCGGGCCATGTCTGGTTTACACCGAGCGCACCCGGTGCGCCGCTGCTATTCCCAGGCGGGCGTCGCGCGCAGGACTTCGTCGAGCGTGGTCACGCCTTCGGCCACCTTCATCGCCCCGGCCAAACGCAGTGGGCGCAGGCCGTCCTGCAAGGCCTGCTGCCTGAGCTTGCCTTCATCGCACACCGGCTGGATCGTGCTGCGCGCGGCGTCGCTCACGGTCAGCAGCTCGAACAGCCCGGCGCGGCCGCGAAAGCCCGTCATCCGGCATTCGAGGCAACCGACCGCCTTGTACGGTCGAACCCCGCCGTTCAGCCGCCACGGCTTGACGACCTCGTGCAGGGTCTCTCGCGTGACCTCGGCGTCAGGCACCTTGCACGCCGGGCAAAGGGTTCGCACGAGGCGCTGCGCCAGCACGCCGATCAGCGTCGAGCCGATCAGGTAGGGCGCGACGCCGAGGTCGTTGAGGCGGGTGATCGCCGACGCCGAGTCGTTGGTGTGCAGTGTCGAGAAGACGAGGTGACCGGTGAGCGACGCCTGGATCGCCATGTCGGCAGTCGCCAGGTCGCGGATCTCGCCGACCATGATGATGTCCGGGTCCTGGCGCATCAGCGCGCGCAGGCCTTCGGTGAAGCCGAGGTCGATGCCGG
The DNA here is from genome assembly GCA_017881025.1 of Rhizobacter sp. Taxonomy (GTDB): domain Bacteria; phylum Pseudomonadota; class Gammaproteobacteria; order Burkholderiales; family Burkholderiaceae_C; genus Schlegelella_A. The sequence goes on from JADGRJ010000065.1 coordinate 13,732, forward strand.
ACTGCACCTGCGTCTGGTTGAACGCCGGCTGGATCATCTCGATCGGGTCCTCGATCGTGCAGACGTTGACCTCGTCGGTGGCGAGGCGGCGCAAGGTCGAGTAGAGCGTCGTCGTCTTGCCCGAGCCGGTCGGGCCGGTGACCAGGATGATTCCGTGCGGCCGCGCGACCAGCTCTTCCCAGCGCCGACCGTCGTGGTTGCCGAAGCCGAGGCTCTCGAGCGTCTTGACGGTCGTGTCGGGATCGAAGATCCGCATCACCATCTTCTCGCCGAACGCGGTCGGCAAGGTCGACAGGCGCATCTCGATTTCGTCGCCGACCGGGTTGCGAACCTTGATGCGGCCGTCGAGCGGGCGGCGCCGCTCGATCACGTCCATCCGGCCGAGCAGTTTGACGCGCGCGACCATCGCGCTCATCACGCCGGGCGGCAGCTGGTAGACGGTGTGCATGACGCCGTCGATGCGAAAGCGGATGACGCTTCGCTCGCGCCGCGGCTCGAGGTGGATGTCGGAGGCGCGCTGGTCGAAAGCGTATTGCCAGAGCCAGTCGACGACCTGGATCACGCCCGAGTCGTTCGCGTCGAGCTGCTTGTTGCTCTTGCCGAGCTCGACCAGCTGCTCGAAGTTGGCGAGCGCCGCCGACTCGCCCATCTTGGTGGCGTTCCTGACCGAGCGCGAGAGCGCGTAGAACTCGGTCGTGTAGCGGGCGATCTCGATCGGGTTGACGATCACCAGCTTGACGTGGCGGCGCGTGTGCGCCTCGATCTCGGGCACCCAGGCGATGTCGAGCGGCTCGCAGGTGGCGATCGTCACGTCGCTGAGGCCGAAGGTGAGCGGCAACGCGTGGCGGCGCTCGGCGTACTGGATCGACATCACGTCGGCGACGCGGCCGACGTCGACCTTTAGCGGGTCGACGCGCATGTAGGGCAGCTTGGTTCGCTTGGCGAGCCATTCGGTCAGCGTCTCGGTGTCGAGCAGCTTGCCGTCGCCGACGCGCGTCAGCCCGGCACTGCCGATCCGCACCAGCGGGTGCTGGGCGCTGTTGCCGCCGGCGAAGCGCCGCGCCGTGCGCTCGACGTCGTCGGCGCTCACGACCTTGTCGTCGCGCAGCCAGGCGAGCACCGTGCGCCAGGTCAGCTTGCCGTGGGAGACGACGTTGAGCGAGAGGTCGATCGAGGCCATGCTCGCCGGCCGCGCCGTCGAGATCGAGCGCTCGAACGTGGTCTCGCGGTCGAGCGTGCTGTCGCGCGCGATGGCGCTGTCTCTCGGCGCCGCGCCTTGGCGCGCCGGCGTGTTGTCGTGCGCGATCGTGCCCTGGTTCGCCGCGGCCGGCTCGAGCGGGCGCGGCACGGCGCGGATTCCCGCCGCGGCCGCCGCCTTGCTGATTTCCGGGTCGCTTCTCGTTTTCATGCGGAGGGCGGTTGGGTCGGCGCAGCCGTTAGGGCCACCGGGCGCATCATGCGCAGCCACTTCCGGGCCGGAAGCTGCCAGCGAGTTTCGATGTTTTCGGCACGCCGGGCAAGCTCGTCCCGGCCCGGTAACGTGACATGCTTCATCGCCAGCACGATGGTGTTGCCTTCTTTCGTCGGCTGCAGCGTCAGCACGGCCTCGTTGCCGAAGGCGGCGGCGATGCGCCGGGTGCTCGTCTCGAAGCTCGCGTTGTGGCCGAACAGGTTGACGGTCATCGTGCCGCCATCGGCGAGAAGGTCGTAGCACGACCGGTAGAACGCGGCGCTGTCGAGGACCGGGCTCGCCGCCTCGTGATCGTAGAGATCGACGCAGAGCGCATCGACCGTGCCGCGCCGGCGCGCGTCGTCGACGAAGCGCTGCGCGTCCATCTCGAGCACCTCGAAGCCGGGCGATGGCGCCGGCAGCCTGAACCAGTGGCGGCAGGCGTCGATGACGCGCCGGTTGAGCTCGACCGCAGTGGTGCGCATCTTCAGCCGCTTGCTGCAGAAGCGCGTGATCGCGCCGGCGCCGAGGCCGAGCTGGACGGCGTGCGCGCCCGCGAACGCCGCGGCGTCCCGCGCCAGCATCCAGACCATCATCCTGCGCACGTACTCGAGCTCGATCGCGAGCGGCTCGTCGATGCGCATCGCGCCCTGCACCCACGGCGTGCCGAGGTGCAGGTAGCGGACGCCGGCCGACTCCGAAATCGTCACCTCGGGCAGCTCGGTCGCTGCCGCCTCAGCCATCGCCGTCCTCGGCGATGAGGCCGGCAAGACGCGGCAGCGACGCGACCGCGTTGGCGGTCGTCGCCGCGGCGAGCGCCTCGACCGGCTCGCCGCGCAGCGCGGCGAGCTCGGCGCCGATCCGCGCCAGCTCGGCCGGCTCGTTGCGCATCGTCGCGCCCGCCTCGCGTGCTTCGACGGTTCGGTAGCGCCATTGCGGCGGGATGTCGGGCGAGTCGGTCTCCATGACGATCGCGCCCGGCGCAAGCGCCCGGCCGACGCGGCGGATTCGCAGCGCCCGCTCGAACGTCACCGCGCCGCCGAAGCCGAGGCGAAAGCCGAGGTCGACGAACGCGCCAGCCTGCTGTTCGCTGCCGTTGAAGGCATGGGCGAAGCCGCCCGGGACCGGCTGCCGGCGCAGGTGCGCGAGCACGGTGTCGACGGCGCGGCGCACGTGCAGCAGCACCGGCAGGCCGAACTCGGCGGCGAGCGCGAGCTGCGCCGCGAACATCTCCGCCTGCCGGTCGTGGTCGAGACCTGCGACGAAATGATCGAGGCCGATCTCGCCGACCGCGACCAGGCGCGGGTCGCCGGCGTGGCGAGCAAGCGCGTCGCGAAGCGACGCGAGGTCGCCCGCGCCGGCGTGATCCGTGCACATCGGATGGATGCCGAGCGCGTAGGCGAGCCGATGCCGGTGCGCCAGCTCGCGGACCCGCTCGAAATTGGCAACGGCTACCGCCGGGATGACGATCTGGCCGACGCCGGCGGCACGCGCCCGAGCGACGACGTCGTCGCGATCGGCGTCGAACTCGGCAGCGTCGAGGTGGCAATGCGTGTCGATCCACACGCCACGATGATGCCTGCGCGTCGTCGCCGGCCGTCGCTGTGACAGGTCAAGGCCGGCGTGCTACCGTATTGACGAAGGCCTGCGGGGAGACCGGCGCGCAACTTGCTCGTCGTCCTTGGCGGCCGTCGCGGCCCCCGGATGCCCCCGATGAAACGAGTCCCGCTGTACAGCCGTTCGCTCCGCCCGACCGAGATCCCGGCCGAGCCGGCAGCGGGCGCGGCGGCGGCCGAAGGCGATGCCGCAG
>JADGRJ010000274.1 GCA_017881025.1 Rhizobacter sp.
GCGTTTCCGCGCGATGCGCAGCGGCAGGGCATCGAGCGCGGCGAGGCGACGATCCAGTTCACCCTCACGGCCAACGGCGAGGTCAAGGATATCAAGGCCATCCGCTCGACCCACCAGATCTTCGCGCGCAACAGCATTCGCATCGTCAGCGAATACAAGTGCCAAGGTCAGGGACGCGACGTGACCGTCACGGTTCCCTTCGCCTACAAGCTCGAGTGAGAGCGCGGCCGAGCACATCGAACAACAACCTTCTTGCAATCCACAGACAGAAAGAATCCCATGCGGCATACCCACCCGATTTCGGCGCGCTTCGCGGCCACGCTCGCTTCGCTGGTCCTCTGTGTCCTGGCCTTGGCGCCCTCGGCCGCCGGCGCGCAAACCGCATCCGCACCGGATGCGGCGAGCGCAGCCGCACCGGCGCCGATGGCGACGGAAGCTGCGTCGGCGGCGCCGGCGCCGATGGCCCCTTCGCCGATCACCAAGGAAACCGTCGACAACCCGTACGGCCTAGGCGCGCTCTGGGAGCAGGGTGACTGGGTCGCCCGCGGCACGCTGGTCATCCTCGTCCTGATGAGCATGGGCAGCTGGTACATCCTGGTCACCAAGCTGTACGAGAGCCTGAAGCTGAGCTCGGAAGCCAAGGGCGCGCAGCGCACCTTCTTCAAGTCGAAGTCGCTCCGCGACGGCGCCCAGGCGCTCAAGACCGGCGGCGCGTTCCGCTTCATCGCCGACAGCGGCATCGAGGCGAGCGAGCACCACGAGGGCGCGCTGACCGAGAACATCGACCACAACTCGTGGGTCTCGATGAGCGTTCAACGCAGCATCGACGACATCAACAGCCGTCTTCAGGACGGCCTCGCGTTCCTCGCCACGGTCGGCTCGACGGCGCCGTTCGTCGGCCTGTTCGGCACGGTCTGGGGCATCTACCACGCGCTCACGGCGATCGGCATCGCCGGCCAGGCGTCGATCGACAAGGTCGCCGGCCCGGTCGGCGAGGCGCTCATCATGACCGCCATGGGCCTGGCGGTCGCCGTGCCGGCGGTGCTCGGCTACAACTGGCTGGTGCGGCGCAACAAGGTGACGATGGAGGCGGTGCGTCGCTTCGGCGGCGATCTGCACGGCGTCCTCATGGGCGCGCGCGTGGGCGCCGCCCCGGCGCAGCGCTAGCTTCGGAGGCTGCGATGGCCATGAACGTCGGCTCAAGCAGCGGCGACGAGGACGAAGTCGTCTCCTCGATCAATACCACGCCGCTTGTCGACGTGATGCTGGTGCTGCTCATCATCTTCCTGATCACGATCCCGGTGGTGACGCACACGATTCCGGTGCAGCTGCCCAAAGAGACGAACATCCCGCGCCAGACCAAGCCGGAGAACATCGACATCTCGGTCAACAAGGACGGCGACATCTTCTGGAACCAGCAGCTGGTGCCCGACACCGACGCGCTGTTCCAGCGCCTGAGCAAGATCGCGACGATCAAGCCGCAGCCCGAGGTCCACATCCGCGGCGACGGGCAGGCGCGCTACGAATCGATCGGGAGGGTGATCTTCCAGTGCCAGCGCGCCTCGATCCAGAAGGTCAGCTTCGTGACCGAACCACCGCCGAAGGGCTGAGGGAGCGACAGATGGCAATGAACGTAGGCAGCAGCAGCGGCGGCGAACCCGAGGTCATGATGGACATCAACACCACGCCGCTGATCGACGTGATGCTGGTGCTCATCATCATGCTGATCATCACGATTCCGGTGCAGCTGCACACCGTCAACCTGAACATGCCGGTCGGCACGCCGCCGCCGCCGCTGAAGGAGCCGGTCGTCGTCACGATCGACATCGACTTCGACGGCACGGTGCTGTGGAACGGCGAGGCAGTGCCCGATCGCGGCGCGCTCGAGGCGCGCCTGTCGCGCGCTGCCGCCGAGCCCGACCAGCCGGAAGTGCACATCCGCCCGAACAAGCTGGTCGAATACAAGTCGGTCGCGACGGTCCTCGCGTCGGCGCAGCGCCTCGGCGTCACCAAGCTCGGAATGATCGGCAATGAACAGTTCGTCAAGTAGGCGGCTGCGCATCGGCGCTGCGGCGGCGCTCCTCGCCGCGGGGCTCGCGCTCGGCGGCGGCGCGGTCGCCCAGGAAGGCCTGCGTCCCGAAGTCGGCCGGCCGCTGCAGGTGGCCCAGGACCTGATCAAGGGCGGCAAGTACCGCGAGGCCCTCGCCAAGGTCCGCGAAGCCGAAGCGGCGGGCGCGCGCAACGCCAACGAGACCTACCTGATCGAGCGCATGCGTTTGGCCGCCGCGTCGGGCGCGGGCGACGCCGACACCGCCGCGCGCTCCTACGATGCCCTGAGCGGGTCGGGCCGGATAACCGGCCCGGAGAAGCTTCGCATGATCGAATCGATCGCCGTCAGCTACTACCGCCTGCAGCAGTACGGCAAGGCGATGCAGTGGAGCCAGCGCTACCTGCGCGAAGGCGGCACGAGCGGCACGATCCGGACGATGCTGATCCAGAGCCAGTACCTGAGCGGCGATTTCGCTGGCGCGGCGAAGGAGCTGATGGTCGAGATCCAGGGCGCCGAGCGCAGCGGCAGCCCGCCGGCCGAGGATCGCCTGAAGCTGCTCCTGAACGCCGCGTCGAAGCAGGGCGACAACAACGCCTACGTCTACGCGATGGAAAAGCTCGTCACCTACTACCCGAAGAAGGAGTACTGGGCCGACCTGCTGAGCCGCATGCAGCGCAAGCCCAACTTCTCGGACCGGCTCTCGCTCGACGCCTATCGCCTGTCGCTCGCGACCGGCAGCATGTCGGCGCCAACCGACTACATGGAGATGGCCCAGCTCGCGCTGCAAGCCGACTTGGCCAGCGAAGGCAAGCAGGTCATCGACAAGGGGATGAGCAGCGGTGCTCTGAGCACCGGTGCCCAGGCCGATCGCGCCAAGCGCCTGAAGGTACTGGTCGACAAGAAGCTCGCCGAGGACACGGCGTCCCGCGCCGAAGACGAACGCCAGGCCGCCGCCGCCAAGAGCGGCGATGCGTTGGTCGTGCTCGGCATGAAACTCGTCTACGGGGGCGACGCCGTCAAAGGCGTGCAGCTGATGCAGCAGGGCATCGCCAAGGGCAGCCTGAAGCGACCCGAGGATGCCAGGCTGCACCTCGGCATCGGCCAGCTAGTCGCCGGCGACAAGGCGAAGGCGCAAGCCACGTTCAAGACGGTCCAGGGCGCCGACGGAACGGCCGATCTTGCTCGTCTCTGGGCGCTCTACGCGCGGCGCGGCGCGGCCTAGCCGCAGCGCTGAAACGCTTGGCCGAAAGGCGGCCCCAACGGGGGGGCCGGCCCCTCCCTCTCGGAGGGAGGGGAGCGAAGCGGGGAGGGAGCAGCCCTGTCAGCCATCGGCGAGTGATTCGCCGATGGTGCTATTTCGGCGCCAGCCGAATAGCACCATCGAGGCGAATCACTTCGCCATTGAGCATCTCGTTGGTGACGATCTGGTGGACCAGCTTGGCGAAGTCCGCGGGGGTGCCGAGGCGGCTCGGGAAGGGGACGCTGGCGGCGAGCGCCTGTTGCACCTCGTCGGGCATGGTGAAGAGCATCGGCGTGCCGAAGATCCCCGGCGCGATCGTCATGTTGCGGATGCCGCTCCTGGCGAGATCGCGAGCGATCGGCAAGGTCATGCCGACGATGCCGCCCTTGGACGCCGAATAGGCGGCCTGGCCGATCTGGCCGTCGTAGGCGGCGACGCTCGCCGTCGAGATCAGCACGCCGCGCTCGCCGGTCGGTTCGGGCGCGTTCCTGCTCATCGCCTCGGCGGCGAGCCGGATCATGTTGAAGCTGCCGATGAGGTTGACCGTGATCACCCGCGTGAAGAGCGAGAGCGCGTGCGCGCCCTGCTTGCCGACCGTTCGCGACGCCGGGCCGATGCCGGCGCAGTTGACGAGGCCGAAGAGCTTGCCCGCGGCAGTCGCCTCGGCGACGACGCGCTGCGCGTCGGCCTCCTGGCTGACGTCGCAGCGGACGAAGCGGCCGCCGATCTCGCTGGCGACGGCGGTGCCGCGCTCCTCCTGCAGGTCGGCGATGACGACCGTGGCGCCGGCGTCGGCGAGCATGCGCGCCGTGCCCTCGCCGAGCCCTGAGGCGCCGCCCGTGACGATGCATACCTTTCCCTTGCTCTCCATGTCTGACTCTCCTCAGGCGAGCGCGGCGAGCGCGCGCGCGGTGATCTCGTCGACGCTGCCGGTGCCGCTGATCTTCCGGCAGGCCGGCGCTTCGGGGTCGCCCGATGCCGCCCAGCGCTCGTAGTACTCGACCAGCGGCCGGGTCTGCGCCGCATAGACGGCGAGGCGCTTCTTGACCGTCTCTTCCTGGTCGTCGACGCGCTGGATCAGCGGCTCGCCGGTGACGTCGTCGACGCCGGCGACCTTCGGCGGGTTGAAGCGGTCGTGGTAGGTGCGCCCCGAGGCGAGGTGGACGCGGCGGCCGCTCATCCGCTCGACGATCGCCGAGTCGGGAACGTCGATCTCGAGGACGTAGTCGAGCTTGACGCCGGCCGCCTTCATCGCGTCGGCCTGGACGATCGTGCGCGGGAAGCCGTCGAAGAGAAAGCCGGCGGCGCAGTCGGCCTGGGCGAGCCGCTCCTTGACGAGGCCGATGATGATGTCGTCGCCGACGAGCGCGCCGGAGTCCATGACCTTCTTGGCCGCCAGGCCGAGCGGCGTACCGGCCTTGACCGCCGCGCGCAGCATGTCGCCGGTGGAGATCTGCGGGATGCCGAAGCGCTTGCAGATGTACGCGGCCTGCGTTCCCTTGCCGGCGCCGGGGGCCCCCAACAGGATCAGTCTCATGGCTTCGGGCCTCGGTGGTGGCGTGGGCTCACGCCGGAATCATAGGCGGCGTCGACTTCGCACCTCGACGCGGCTCGCTCAGGCAAAACCCGCACCGGCGGCCGCAGCGACGACCCGGCGCGCCTGCGCGAGGTCGTCGGCGGTGTCGACGCCGACGCCGGGCGCGAGCTCGCTCACGTGCACGGCGATCCGCTCGCCGTGCCAGAGGACGCGCAACTGCTCGAGGCGCTCGATCTCCTCGAGCGGGCTGTGCACCAGCAGCGGGAAGCGGCGCAGGAAGCCGGCGCGGTAGGCGTAGAGGCCGACGTGGCGAAGCGG
>JADGRJ010000275.1 GCA_017881025.1 Rhizobacter sp.
GCGCACGGCGGCTTCTGCTCGGTCAACATGGCCGCGGGGATGATCTACACGATCGGCGGCAGCTTCTGGGAGTTCGGCGGGCCCGACCTCGATCGCGCCAAGCTCTTCGTCATGATCGGCACCGCCGAGGACCATCACTCGAATCCGCTCAAGATCGCGATCGGAAAGTTCAAGCGCCGCGGCGGCCGCTTCATCTCGATCAACCCGGTGCGGACCGGCTATTCGGCGATCGCCGACGAGTGGATCCCGATCCGACCCGGCACCGACGGCGCGCTCTTCATGGCGCTGCTGCACGAGCTGATCCTCAGCGATCTGATCGATCACGCGTTTCTCAAGCGCTACACGAACGCGCCGCAGCTCGTCGTCCTCGACGCGGGCGAGCGCGAAGGGATGTTCGCGCACGATCCCGACCCGGCGAAAGGTCCGCCGGGCGACGGCCGTCATCCGCACAACAAGCTGATCTTCGACAACGCCTCGGGCGCGATCAAGGCGGCGTATCCGGAGGGCATCGCCGACGGCTCGGATCCGGCGCTCGAAGGCCGCTACGTGCTCGCCGACGGCACCAAGGTAGCGCCGTCGTTCCAGCTCCTGCGCGACCGCGTCGCGCCGTGCACGCCCGAGTGGGCGGCAGGGATCACCGGCATCGACGTCGCGCGCATCCGCAAGCTGGCGCGCGAGCTCGGCGAGACGGCGCTTCGGCAGGCGTTCGAGCTGCCGATCGCCTGGACCGATGCCTGGGGCAAGCGCCACGAGACCACGCAGGCTCGGCCGGTCGCGTTCCACGCGATGCGCGGCCTGGCGGCGCACTCGAACGGCTTCCAGACGGTGCGCGCGCTCGCCGTGCTGATGAGCGTGCTCGGCACGATCGACGCGCCGGGCGGCTTTCGCCACAAGGCGCCTTATCCGCGCCACATCGTGCCGAACTTTCGCGCCTTCAACTCGCCCGACATGATCCAGCCGAACACGCCGCTCAACGCCGCGCCGCTCGGCTTTCCCGCCAACCCGGACGAGCTCGCGATCGAGGCCGACGGCCGGCCGATGCGCATCGACCACGCCTTCTCGTGGGAGCACCCGCTCTCGGCCCACGGCCTGATGCACACGGTCATCACCAACGCGACGCGCGCCGACCCGTACCGGCTCGACACGCTGATGATCTTCATGTCGAACATGGCGTGGAACTCGACCATGAACACGGTCGCCGTGCGCAAGATGCTCAACCGCCGGAACGCCGACGGCGAACACGAGATCCCGTTCATCGTCGTCTGCGACGCGTTCAAGAGCGAAACGGTCGCCTTCGCCGACCTCGTCCTGCCCGACACGACCTACCTCGAGCGCCACGACGTGATGAGCATGCTCGACCGGCCGATCTCGGAGTTCGACGGGCCGGCCGACTCGGTCCGCGTTCCGGTCGTTCCGCCGACGGGCGAGTGCAAGCCGTTCCAGGACGTTCTCGTCGAGCTGGCGTCGCGGCTGAAGCTGCCCGCGTTCACGACCGCCGACGGCGGACGAAAGTTCAAGGACTATCCGGATTTCGTCGTCAACTACGAGGCCCAGCCGGGCATCGGCTTTCTCATGGGCTGGCGCGGCGCCAACGGCGACCAGCACCTGCGCGGCGCGCCGAACCCGGGCCAGTGGCAGAAGTACGCCGACAACGACTGCGTCTTCCACCTGCGCCTTCCCGAGACCATGCACTACATGCGCAACTGGAACCGCGAGTACCTCGACTTCGCCAAGGACAAGGGCTGGCGCCAGAAGAACGACGTCGTCCAGCTCGCGCTCTACAGCGACACGCTGCAGACCTTCCGCCTCGCCGCGCAGGGCAAGACGACGGGGCGCCGGCCGCCGGAGCACTTGCGCGAGCGAATCGCGACCTACTTCGACCCGCTGCCGTTCTGGTATCCGCCGCTCGAGGACGCGGCGACCGACCGCGCCGCATATCCGCTCGCCGCGATCACGCAGCGGCCGATGGCGATGTACCACGCGTGGGATTCGCAGAACGCGTGGCTGCGCCAGATCCACAGCCACAACTACCTGCACGTCAATCCGAAGACGGCCGCGGCCGCGGGCATCGCCGACGGCGCCTGGTGCTGGGTCGAGAGCCGCTGGGGGCGCGTTCGCTGCATGCTCCGCTGCAGCGAGGCGGTCGAGCCGGGAACGGTGTGGACGTGGAACGCGATCGGCAAGGCCGACGGCGCCTGGCACCTCGCCCCGGGCGCCGACGAAGCGCGGAAGGGCTTTCTCCTCAACCACCTGATCAGCGACGAGCTGCCGATGGGCGGCGGCTCGATCAGCAACTCCGATCCGGTCACGGGCCAGGCCGGCTGGTACGACGTGCGCGTTCGCCTGCGTCCAGTCGACCCGCACGAGCCCGCGGAGACGTCGCCGCGCTTCGCCGCGGCCGCCGAATGATCGCCGCGCTGAAAGCGCTGCTGCGGCGGCGCGACGAACCGCGGGCGCCGCCGGAGGCGCCGGCCCGTCAGCTCGCGCTCGTCATCGACCTCAACGTCTGCGTCGGCTGCCACGCCTGCGTGACCTCGTGCAAGGAATGGAACACGTTCGGCGCGGCCGGCCCGCTCGCCGACGAGAACGCGTACGGCGCGAACCCGACCGGAACGTTCTTCAACCGCGTCCAGACGTACGAGGCCGGTTCCTTCCCGGACACCGAGACGATCCACTTCCCGAAGAGCTGCCTGCACTGCGAGGAGCCGCCGTGCGTTCCGGTCTGCCCGACCGGCGCGAGCTACAAGAGGAAGGAAGACGGCATCGTCCTCGTCGACTACGACAAGTGCATCGGCTGCAAGTACTGCGCGTGGGCGTGCCCGTACGGCGCGCGCGAGATCGACGAAGCACGCCAGGTGATGACCAAGTGCACCCTCTGCGTCGATCGCATCGAGGACGCCTCGCTCGCCCCCGACGATCGCAAGCCCGCGTGCGTCAAGGCGTGCCCGACCGGCGCGCGCCTGTTCGGCGACGTCAAGGACGCCGACTCCGAGGTCTCGCGCGCGATCCGCGAGCGCGGCGGCTACTCGCTGATGCCCGAATGGGGGACGCGGCCGGCGAACCAGTACCTGCCGCGGCGCGTCACGGCGGTCGCCGGCGGCGCCGCACGCGAGACGCGCGAGCCGGGCGAGGCCGCCGACGCGCCTTCGGCGGGCGCGCCGCGCCGATGAACCCGGCCTTCTCGGTCGTCGTCTTCACCACCGTCGCGGGCGCCGCGCAGGGCCTCGTCGTCGCCCTCGCGCTGGCGCTGCTCGCGGGCGTGCCGCTCGGCGCATCGTTCGTTCGCGCCAGCCTGCTCGTCGCGACCGTCCTGCTCGTCACCGGCCTGGTGTCGTCGTTCCTGCACCTCGGTCGGCCGGCGCGGGCGTGGCGCGCGGCGGCGATGTGGCGCACGTCGTGGCTTTCGCGCGAGGTGATCGTCCTGCCGGCGTTCATCGCCGTGGTCGCGGGCTGGTGGCTCGCCTGGCGCGACGCCGACGCGGTTCGCGCGGCCGTGCTGCTGCCGCTGGCCGCGCTCGCCCTTGCGGCGCTGCTCTGGTACTGCACGGCGATGATCTACGCCTGCCTGCGCTTCATCGAGGAGTGGGCGCAGCCGCTGACGATCGTCAACTTCGTCCTCCTCGGCCTGTCGTCGGGGCTGGTGCTGGTGGGCGCGCTCGCCGTGGTCGCCGGCGAGCCGCGCGCGCTGGCGCTCGCGGCACCGGCGGCGGTCGCCGTCACGCTTGTCGCCTGGGCGTCGCGCACCGCGGCATGGCACCGCAATGCGTCGATCCGCCATCGCTCGACCCTGCAGACGGCGACCGGCATCCGCTCGCCCCGCCTCGCGCAGACGTCGATGGGAATGTCGGCCGGATCGTTCAACACGCGCGAGTTCTTCCATCGCGCCTCGCGGCTGGCGCTCAGTCGGATCAAGCTCGTCGCGATCGTCTTCGCCTTCGCGCTGCCCGCTTTGCTGCTCGCGGGAGTCGCGGCCGGCACGCTGCCCGATCTCGCCTGCGTTGCCGCGCTGATCGTCCAGGCGCCCGGCCTGATCGCCGACCGCTGGCTCTTCTTCGCGCAGGCCAAGCACCCGCAGAACCTGTACTACCAGGTCGTGTCGTGACGGCCGCTCAGCGGCGCTCGAAGACGAAGTTGCAGACGCGCTGCTCGAGGCGTCGGCCGCTGCCGCGCGCCCCGTCGAAGCGCGCCTCGACGTGGAACGCGTACGGCGACGACGGCGGCGGCTGGTTGACGGCGTAGTCCGGATCGCCGGTGCGGCCATGCGCGTCGAGCAGGGCGCTGCCGTCGGCGCCGATCCGGCCGTCGATGCGAAGCCAGCCGGCGGACTCTGCGGCACCGATCTCGCCGTGCAGGACTCCCCCCTTCACGAGCGCCGGAAACTGGCGCTTGTAGCCCCGCGCCGCCGACTTCTCGGTGTTGCTCGGGCAGTTCATCGTCACGATCCAGTCGCCATCGAAGCGATCGCCGCCGCTGCCGCCCGACGGCTGGGCCGGGGCCAGGGTCGAGACGGCGCAGAGGAGAAGGGCAAGCGATCGATGGCGCATGAGATGGACCGCTCGGCAGAATGCGCGGAATCTTAACTTCGGGCAAATGCTGATCCAGCGTCGCGCACGGCGCTCGGGGGCGATGGGATACTCGCGGCACGCTTCTTGAGCGTCCGCGTGCCAGGCACCGTTCGCTTTCACCGACCCGGAGTTCCCTGATGACCGACCCGACGCTTTCGCTTCGCAGACGCCAACTTCTCGCCGGCGGTGCCGGCGCCCTGGCCGGCACCGGCCTGATCGGCCTCGCCGGCGAGGCCGCGGCCCAGGCCGCGAGCGCTCCGGCCGGGCCGCGTCCGCTGCCAGCCTATGTCGCCTGGAAGGATGCCGACGCGGTGATCGTCCACAACCCGAACGAGCTCGAGACCAAGCGCAGCGCGTTCGGCACTAGCGCCATCACGTCGAGCGACCGGCTCTACGTCCGCAACAACGTCACCCCCCCCGATCCGTCGATCCTCGCCTGGGAGATGAACGGCGAGCCGATCTCGCTCGCCCACGGCGGCCCGCTGCGCCTCATCGTCCCGGGCTACCAGGGCGTCAACAACGTCAAGTACGTCAAGCGCGTCGCCTTGACGGCTGCCGAATCGCCGGCGGCCATC
>JADGRJ010000276.1 GCA_017881025.1 Rhizobacter sp.
CTATGGACAACAGTCCAGGGTCAAGGTCCGCGGTCATCCAGGTCCCGACGGCAGCTTTCGGGAATCGAGATTGATCCATTTAGTGCCCGCTACGGGTCGGCCTGAGTCGGTCGGATCGGTTACGAAATCGCCAGATAGCAGACACCCAAGTTGAGTTGCCTCGCCCAGGTCGGTCGCGGCAGGCAGTGCTCGAATACCAGGGCCGCCGGCAACGGCCGGCTTTGTGGATGCGAATCGACGATGTAAACGGACTGCAGACCGACTGCGGAAGCGCCTCAATCACCTTACGTGAGCTTCCGCGAACACGCCAGCCTTTGGCCCCGTGCTTCGAGCCGGCTTGCGTCGCTCGCTGAGCGCTGCGGCTTCCAAGTGCCCCGACTACCGGCTAAGCTACTGAACCCTAAGGTTCAGCGCGGCGCGCATCCTTGGGTTCGCTCGCCCCATGGACTTCGGCATCGATGGAGGGACCCATGCCAAAGACCCCGAACCGCTACACGATCCCCGGCAGCGAGCGTGCCCCTTTCGCCGGCGCGCGGGCGACAGGCGCCGTCCTGCCGGACGAACGCATCGAAGTCTCCGTGCGGGTGCGCCCGAAACCCGGCCAGAGAGGCCTCGGTGACGGCGGTGCGCTCGACGACCGGCCGCCGGCGCAGCGCGAGTACCTGAGCCGTGACGAATATGCGGCGCGGCACGGCGCAGCCGCCGAGGACATCGCGAAGGTGACCGAGTTCGCCAAGGCGCATCGACTGGCGGTCGTCGAGTCGAGCGCACCGCGCCGCACGGTGGGTCTTTCTGGGACTGCGGCCGCGCTGAGCGAGGCCTTCGGCACCACGCTGCAGCAGTTCGAACACGACGGCGGCACTTATCGCGGCCGCACCGGATCGCTCAGCGTTCCCGACGATCTGGCGGGAGTGGTCGAAGGCGTCTTCGGTCTCGACAACCGACCGCAGGCGTCGCCTCACTTTCAGGTACTCGGCGCCGATGGCAGCGTCATCGCGCGTGCTCCGGGGGCGTCGTTCACGCCGCCGCAACTGGCCACGCTCTACAACTTTCCGACGGGCGCGGACGGCACGGGCCAGTGCATCGCGATCATCGAGCTCGGCGGCGGCTTCAAGCCGGCCGACATCAGCGCTTATTTCACCGGTCTGAAGCTGCCGGTTCCCAATGTCAAGGCGATCAGCGTCGACGGCGGCCGCAACCATCCGACCAACGCCAACAGCGCCGACGGCGAGGTGATGCTCGACATCGAAGTGGCCGCGGCGATCGCCCCCAAGGCGACCATCGCCGTCTATTTCGCGCCCAACACCAATCAGGGCTTTCTCGACGCCATCACAACCGCCGTTCACGACAACGTCAACAAGCCGTCGGTGGTGTCTATCAGCTGGGGGTCGGCCGAGTCGAACTGGACGAATCAGGCCATGACGCAGTTCGACCAGGCCTTCCAGGCCGCTGCCAGCATGGGCGTGACCGTATGCTGCGCCGCTGGCGACAACGGCTCGGCCGACGGCGTCGCCGACGGCAAACCTCACGTCGACTTTCCAGCCTCCAGCCCGTTCGCGTTGGGTTGCGGGGGCACCAACCTCGCTGCAACTGGCACGAACATCAGCAGCGAAGTCGTCTGGAACGAGAACGCCAAGAGCAGCGCGACCGGGGGTGGCGTGAGTGGCTTCTTTGCGCTGCCGACATATCAGCAACACGCCAAGGTGCCGCCAGTGGCTGGCGGCAGCAAGACAGGTCGGGGCGTTCCCGATGTTGCTGGCGACGCCGATCCGAACAGCGGCTATCGCGTACGAGTCGATGGTCAGTCGCTGGTGATCGGAGGGACCAGCGCAGTCGCGCCGCTGTGGGCTGGTTTGGTCGCGCTGATGAACCAAAAGCTCGGCAAGCCGGTCGGCTACCTGAATCCGTTGCTCTATGGATCGCTCGTCGGCACGGGCGCCTTTCGCGACATCGTCAGCGGCAACAACGGCAGCTATTCCGCCGGCAAAGGATGGGACCCGTGTACTGGCTGGGGCTCACCTGTCGGTAGCAAGCTGCTGCAGGCCCTCGCCGGGTCCCCTCAGCACTAGCAGACGGCGAGGCCGCGTCGCCGATTTCCGGTAGGCCTGCAGGCACACGTGTGCCCGCAGGACTTAGCGGTCTCGGAAGTGATCGCGTCGACCCCGCCAATTCACTCGCACAGGACCACCCATGGCCAAAGCACCGAAGATCTCCGCTACACCGTTGGCCGCTTCCTCGTCGAGGGTGCTGACCGCGCCGGTGTTTTCACAACCGCAGCCCACCGCGGATCCATCGACATTCGTCATCAGGCACGCATCGGACACGGCCGCGTACCAGGCGATCGATGCGCTCAACAAGCTGCACAAGATTCAGCCGATGCCGTTCCCCAGCCCACGCGGCGGACTGGAGCCCGTCCTGTCGCTGGAGCAGGTCATCGGCGGCAACAGGAAGACGATCGAGCAGATCCAGGCCAACGGCCAGATCGTCTTTCACTCGACCGGGGACTGCGGTAGCACCCGCGGCCCGAAGACCCAGAACGCCGTCACCGACAAGATGCTGGGCGACTTCGACGAGGCCCACCCGAGCGAGCTGCCGCAGTTCAACCTGCTTCTGGGCGACATCGTCTACAGCTTCGGGGAGAGCCAGTACTACTACGACCAGTTCTACGAGCCCTATCGCGACTACCAGGCGCCCATCCTGGCCGTCGCCGGGAATCACGACGGCATGATCTCGCCGCTCGGACACGAAAAGAGTCTGCAGGCTTACCTGCGCAACTTCTGTTCGCAGGGGTTTCAGATCACGCTCGACGCGGGGCACCTGTCCCGCACCGCACAGATCCAGCCCGGCGTCTTCTTCACCTTCGAGGCTCCTTTCGTGCGCATCCTCGCGCTCTACAGCAATTCGCTGGAAGATCCCGGGGTGATCGCCGATGCCCACATCGGCTCGTCCCAGCTGGACTTCTTGCGAACCGCACTGAAGCGAGTCAAATCTGAGAACTTTGCCGGCGCACTTCTGTTCGCTCATCACCACCCGCCTTACGTGGCAGGTTCGCGTCACGGGTGGAGCGTTGAGATGCAGGCGCACATCGATGCGATCTGCAACGAGGTTGGGGTCTGGCCGCACGCCGATCTGGCGGGGCACGCGCACAGCTACCAGCGCTTTACCCGCACCAGGAAGGGCGGTGCCCAGGTGCCCTACATCGTCTGCGGCAACGGCGGCCACAACGTGCAACGGATCGCACTGAACGGCGCACCGGTGCTTCGCGCGCCCCAGGTGATCCAGGCGGCATCTGCAACGGGGGACCAGATCGTCCTGGAAAACTACGACGATCAGAACTACGGCTATCTGCGCGTGCTCGTGACCCCGAGGCAGTTGCGCATTGAATATCACCCGGCCGACGATGGCAGGCACACAAAGGCGCCTGACGACCACGTCACGGTCGACCTCAAGACCCGGCGCTTTGTCCACTTCAAGGCGAGCGACATGGGAATGCCCAAGGCAGCAGCTACGGTCCGCGAGACGACGCGCTAACTCGGTGCTTCGTCGTCGTTCACGCAAGCGCGGTCGTTCATGCGCTGGACGCTGCCGTGCTGTTTGCGGACAAGCGTCAGGGAGACAAGATCTTCGCGCCATCCATTCGTATTCCGCCCACTTTCCAAAAAGGCGGTGCTAAACAGAAGCACGCCGTCTCAGCGGTTGCGGACTCGCAGTTCGGACAGCGCCGGTCGGCCATGACGCGAGGGTGTCACATACGACCCGGGGGCGGCAGTGGCCCCCAAGCGCCGGCGATGTCGAAGGGGATTGACGGGTGCCTCATTCCGGAATCTACTGAGATCGCTTCGGCCCCGGTCCATGGGATGGGCACAAGGTGAATAGTGATGAAGGCATTTCTTGGCTCGTCGCTGTTGTGCGTTACGTGCCTTTTGCTGGGCGCGTCTGTGGCCCGCGCCGGGCCCGTCTCCGCGACGGCCGCCGCGGGGCCGCCCACTACCGGGACCGAGTGCGGCTTTGGTTCTACGAGTGCGGGGGGAAGTGGGTTCACCTCGGCCAGCATCGGGCCAATTCCGTGCGGGTTTGTCACCCCCTTCGGCAACAGCATTAGTAGCTCAGGCTCCGCATCGGGAAGCTGGATCACCGGAGACTTTTTCGCTTCCTCTGGGGCCTCCGCAACCCCGGAGGTTGGACATGGCGCCAGCATCGGTTCGTTTGCATCGGACGTGTTTTCCGTTGTCGGCACCCTAGCGCTGTCTTCCGGGACTTCGGCCTTGGTTACGTTCGGAGCTACCGGCGTGTCAGGAACTGCCGTTGGCTCGGGTGTCGCCGGCTTTTCCTCGTCCGGCGACATGATCGAGCTGAACATGATTGCCGGCGGGCCTGGTGGAACTAGCACGACTAGTGTGGCCTGCCTCAACTTCAACCTGTTCTCGAGTTCCTGCGCGCCGGACGGCTTCGGGCTCCTTGGCGTAGGTGCCCTGGCACCCATAACCTTGACCGTCTTCAACGGTGAAACTCTCGAACTGGATGTGACCGTCAAGGCGACGTCGTTTGCGAATGCGGTCACCAGTGACCAAACGGCCAACGCCGCCATTACCGTGGACCCCCTCTACCTCACGTTGCCCGAGGGCGTTACGTTCGATACCGGCATCTCAGGCTTCCTTAGCGGGACGCCCCCTGCGGTGCCAGAGCCGGCCTCGCTTGTCCTAATGACCCTGGGCGTTGCTGCTCTCGGCCTTGTTCGCCGCCGTATTCCCGCGCGATCCGCCCATTCACGTAGCTAAAGCGCAGCCGGTAGTGGCTCCTTAGGGCCCTCAAACCAACCGCTTGGTTCCTTTGCGGACCACGCTCCAGTCCTGCCGTTGCGTGCTTCCGTGATCGCTTTCAGATCGGGAACTGGAGGCGCCTGATCAAGCCGAACCCCGAGGGCTTTTCCAATTGCGTCGACGTTGACTGCCACCGACCGCTTCGGAGCGGTTCGCATGGCTTGCTCGGCGGCGGCAATGGGTCGAGGGCGGGTCTACGTGATCCCGATCTCGATGCCGCAGATCTGCCGGTCGAAGCTGGCCCGCCAGACAGCGGCCGTCCGGGTAGACCTGGTCCCGGCCATCAGCGGGTGCTCATGACCGTCCGGTTCCGGCGCCC
>JADGRJ010000277.1 GCA_017881025.1 Rhizobacter sp.
CGACTTCTGCATTCTCGACCTGATGCTGCCAAAGATTGACGGTTTCGCCCTGGCTGGTCCTGGTGCCGGGGCTGGTGCTGGCGCTGGCGATCATGTCGGTGAACCTGCTCGGCGATGCCATCCGCAACATGCTCGAGCCACTGCGCGGGCGGCCCCTGACATGAGCGCCGTCGTCGCGGTCAGCAATCTGGTGGTTTCATACGGCATGGACGACGGCGAGGTCTTCGCGGTCGATGGCGTCGACCTCGACATCGTGCCCGGCGAAAGCGTCGGCATCGTCGGCGAGAGCGGGTCGGGCAAGTCGACGCTGGGCATGGCGATCGGCAGGCTGCTGGCACCGAACGCTCGCTTTCTCGGCGGCGAGATCCGGGTTGCCAGGCGTTCGATCCTGTCCTGCCCGGCGGCAGAACTGCGGCAGGTCCGCCGCGACAGCCTCGGCTTCGTCTATCAGAACCCGATGTCGGCACTCGACCCGACGCTGCGCGTCGGCCGGCAGGTTGCTCTGGCGATCGGCGAGCGGGCCGGCCCGGCCGAGATCGAGGCGCTGCTCGGCCGGGTCGGGCTGCCCGACCCGGCTCGCGTCGCCGCCGGCTTTGCGCACGAGCTGTCGGGCGGCATGGCGCAGCGCGTGGTCATCGCCCTGGCCATCGCGCGCAACCCGGCCGTCCTGATCGCCGACGAACCGACCGCGTCGCTCGATGCGTCGATCCAGGGTGTGATCCTGGACCTGCTGGCCGCCCTGCGGCGCGACACCGGCGCGAGTCTGATCCTCCTGAGCCATGACCTGCGCATGGTGGCGCGCCGCTGCGAGCGGCTGCTGGTGATGTACGGCGGACGGGTCGTCGAGTCCGGGCCGAGCGGGCGAGTGTTCCACCATCCACGCCACCCCTACACGCGCGC
The DNA here is from genome assembly GCA_017881025.1 of Rhizobacter sp. GTDB lineage: Bacteria > Pseudomonadota > Gammaproteobacteria > Burkholderiales > Burkholderiaceae_C > Schlegelella_A. The sequence goes on from JADGRJ010000277.1 coordinate 901, forward strand.
TCTCATCAGGGCCGCCGCCGGCAACGAGGGACCCGGTGGCATGCTCGAGCCGATTCCCGGAGTGCCGCCCGTCTTGCGCAGATCGTCGCCAGACTGCGCGTTCGCCGAGCGTTGCGAGTTCGCCCAGCCGCGCTGTCGGCAGGAGCGGCCGGCAGTTCACCGCGTCGACGGGCGCGAGGTGGCTTGTCACTATGCGACCAGCGAATTGATCCGCGCGGATCGAGCGTCCGCGGCGCCGGCATGAACGAACCGGCTCCGACCATCGACATGCGGGGTGTCGGCGTGACCTACCGCAAGCGCCTGCTCGCCCGGCAGACGGAAGTGGCTGCGGTGACGCGGGTCGACCTCGTCATCGGCCCCGGCGAAACGCTCGGCCTGGTCGGCGAATCGGGGTCCGGCAAGACGACCCTGGCGCGAGTGGCGCTCGGTTTGCTCGCGCCGTCGCGCGGCACTTTTCTTTTCGAAGGTCGGGCGTTCGATCCGCAGGTTCGCCGGCAAGGAGCTCTGTCGGTAGTGTTCCAGCATCCCGAATGGGCGCTCAATCCGCGCCTGAGGTGCGGCACCTCGATCGCCGAGCCGCTACTGGTGCAGGGCCTGCGCGGGCGCGAGCAGCGCCGGCAGCGCGTCCGCGCGATGCTGGCCGAGGTCGGGCTGGACGCCGCCTTGGTCGACCGGTTCCCGGGCGAGCTCTCCGGCGGGCAGCGGCAACGCATGGCCATCGCCCGCGCGCTGATCACCCAGCCCCGCTTCGTGGTCTTCGACGAAGCCGTCAGCGCGCTCGACGTCTCGGTGCAGAGCCAGGTGCTCAACCTGATCCGCCGCTTGCAAGCGCAGCATGGCTTCGCGGCGATGTTCATTTCGCACGACCTCGCCGCTACCCGCTACGTGTCGCAGCGCATCGCCGTCATGCGTGGTGGCGAATTCGTCGAAGTGGCGCCCGCGCGCAAGTTCTACGACGGACCCGATCACCCCTACAGCCGGGCGCTGTACGCGACGATCGCCGGCGAGACCGGCGAGAACGCGAAGGAGCTTGCCTCATGACTCCGTTCGCCGTTGCCGGGTTGCAGCTGGCACTGCCCAATGCCGACAATCGCGATCGCATCGAGCGCGAGGTCGCGCTGACGATGGCCCGCTTTCCCTGGGTCCGGATGGTGGTCCTGCCCGAACTGGCAAGCTTCGGCCCGGCGCTGGCCCACGCCGAAGACATATTCGGTGCCACCGAGCAGCGCTACCAGGCGCTGGCCCGCCAGCATGGCATCTGGCTCCTGCCCGGGTCGCTGTACGAACGCGACGAGGGCCGGATCTACAACACCGCGCCGGTGATCGACCCGCAGGGTGTCGTCGCGGCACGGCACCGGAAGATCTTCCCGTTCCTTCCCTACGAAGCCGGGGTGGCGCACGGCACGGAAGTCACGGTGTTCGATGTTCCCGAGGTCGGGCGGTTCGGCGTGTCGATCTGCTACGACCAGTGGTTCCCCGAGGTGTCGCGCTGCATGGCCTGGCGTGGCGCAGAGGTGATCCTGAACCCGACGATGACGACCACCATCGATCGCGCACAGGAAGAGGTGCTGGCGCGAGCGAACGCGATCACGAACCAGTGCTACTTCGTCGACGTCAACAATGCCGGGGCGCTCGGCAACGGCCGCTCGATGGTGGTCGGCCCCGACGGTGAGGTGCTGCATCGCGCCGGCGAGCAGACCGAGGTCATCCCCGTCATCATCGACTTCGATCGGGTGCGCCATTCGCGCGCCAACGGGATCGGGGGGCTGGGCCAGATGCTGAAGTCGTTCCGCGATACTGACGTCCGCTGGCCGTGCTACGAGCCGGCGCAGCGCCAGTCCGAGCAACTACGCGCGCTGGGGCCGCTGACGATGCCGGCGCGCCGTCCGTGAGCAAGTTCGGTCGCGTCCTGGCCTCGGTGTTGCTGGCTTGCGGGCCGATGACGGCGGCATGTGCGCAGGCCGATCCCGAAGTCTCGCGCACGTTCGAACAGGGCTGGACTCACTTCAGGTTGGACGGCTCGCTGCAGGTCGTGCGCATCGCGCAGGCGTTGCCGCAGCTGGGCCGGTTGCCACGCTCGACGTTCCGCGGTACGGTCGTCTACATGCATGGCTGCAGCGGCATCGATGCGCTGAGCGACAGAACCGCCGACATGCTGGCCGCGGCAGGCTATCTCGTGTTCATCCCGGACAGCTTTGCGCGCATGACCAAGCCCGTGAGTTGCGACCCGTCGCGCAACCTGGGCGGCCTGCACCGCGAGGTGCTCTCCTGGCGTCAGGCCGAAGCCGACCATGCGCTCAAGCAGGTGAAGGCACTGCCGTCGGTGGACGCATCGAAGGCCTTCCTGATGGGCTTGAGCGAAGGCGGCATCACCACGGCCACCTATGTCGGCGAGGCGGTGGCCGGCCGGATCATCGAGGGTTGGACCTGCCATGCGGGCTGGCCGGAATATCGCGGACTGCTCGCGCCGCCCGGCGAGCCGGTGCTCGCCATGAGCTCCGAGAACGACCCCTGGTTCCAGGAGCCTGTCCTGCGCGGCGATTGTGGTGAATTCATGACGACGAACTCGGCGCTGCGGCGCTCGGTGGTGTTCCGCCCGCCGCATCCCGCGGCGCCGCATCACGATCTGATGTGGAACGCAGACGCGCGGCGCCTGGTGCTCGAGTTCCTCGACGCCGCGTCCAACGCGCGACCCTGAGCCGGCGACAGGACAGATTGCCGCGCGCCCTGCGGGCTCAGCGTTCGATCCGGTTCAGGCCGCACCAGCGGGCGATGAAGAGGGCCAGCACCGCGGTGACTTCCTGCATGCTGGCGATGGACACCCATTCGTCGATGCCGTGAATGTTGGCGCCCTGCGGGCCGTAGCAGGTCGATGGAATGTGGCCGTACAAGTGAAAGAACCGCACGTCAGTCGTGGCGGTCGACGCCCGCGGCGTTGCCGCACGTCCGGCGATGTCACGGTGGCACTGCAGCAGCAGCCGCATCGACGGTTGCTGCATGTCGACGATCAGCCCCTCTGCCTGGAACCCGGCGTAGCTGACCTCGTAGCTCACGCTAGTGCGATGCGGGTGCGCGTCGTGCGCGGCCTTCAGCAGTGCTTCGACCTGTTCGCGTACGTCGGCGGGCTTGAGGCCCGGATAGAAGCCCAGCCGCATGTCGATGCGGCAGTGGGTCGGGACCGAAGACGTCCACTCTCCGCCGGAGATCCGCCCGAGGTTGAAATTGATCGGGTGCTCGTGCTCGGCGTAGTGCGGATGGCGCGCCGCCGGCATGTTCCACGCCGATTCCAGTTCGCGGAGCTTGTCGACCAGGTAGTTGGCAAACGCGATCGCCGCCACGCCAGTGTGGGCGTAGGCGGCGTGGACCGGACGGCCATAGACGTCGATCGTCAGCCACATCACACCCATCTGCCCAGTCATGAACCCGAGCGGCTCCGGGATCAGCGCCGCGTCGGCCGTGTAGCCCTCCACCAGGCAGGCCAGCGCGCCGTTGCCGGTGCACTCTTCCTCCACCACCGATTGCAGGTAAAGCGGCGCTGCCGGCTCGTAGCCCAGCCGCTGCAGCACACGCAAGGCCGTCGTGTAGGCGACGATGCCGGCCTTCATGTCGGCCGCGCCGCGGCCATGAAGCCGGTCACCGTCGACCCAGGGCTCGAACGGCGGTCGGGTCCAGAGCCGCTCCGTACCGACCGGCACGACATCGATGTGGCCGTTGAGGATCAGCGACCTTCCGCTCACCGGGCCGGCCGGCCGATGAATGCCGACGACGTTGTGCCGGTTGTCATACGGGATGATCGACGGCGAATAGCCGGGGTGGTCACGGATCTTCTGCTCGTCGATGGCGAATTCGTGCACGCGCAGGCCGATTCGCTCGAACTCGCGTCGCATCAGCGCCTGCGCCGGCGCTTCGGCCCCGAGCAGCGACGGTTGCGACACGAGTTCGCACAGCAGGGAGATCGCCTCTTCTCGCTGCTCGTCGACCGCGTTGATGACTTGCCGGTCGCCGGGCAGGTTTGGTGAATGGGGTTCCATGATGCCGACTCGAGCCTTGCTTCGCCTCGGATGAAGAACGCAGCACATCTTGCCAGAGCATTTCGGTCTGCGTCTCCGCGTTGTGTCCGCTTTGCCACCCGAGCCCGAGGGTCTGCCATGCGGCGCATAGCCGGCGCTGCGTTGAGGCTCTCGAACGTGCGGTTTGGGAC
>JADGRJ010000066.1 GCA_017881025.1 Rhizobacter sp.
GTTGGACCACAAGATCTTCGAAGCACTCCTGGAGGCCTCCCGGGCCAGGCGACACGCACGCCTCCAACGACTGGCACGCCTGATCCGTGGCGCGACAGCTCCGCCGAAGTCCGCGCCGTCTGATGGCGTGGACGTGCGCGCGGTGCGCGCAATGACGAGGCTCAGTCAGGCCAATTTCGCCGAGCTGCTCGGCATCGAGCTCGCCACTCTGCGCAATTGGGAACAGGGTCGTCGCGACCCCACGGGCCCGGCGCGCGCGCTGCTGCGTGCCATTCGCAAGGACCCGGTTGGCGTCATCAAGGCGCTGAGCAGCTGAACGAGAGGCAAGACCATGATCACCCCCAGCAGAACGCTCATGTCGGACGTCCGAGGCGTCGCGAAGTTGACCTTAGATGCGACGGTCGGAGCCGTCGACGTGGTGGAGCGAATGCATCGCACCATCCAGGCCCGCCCTGGCCCCTTGGGCGAGGCGCCTCAGGATCCGACGAATGGGACAACCGGGCGTGTCTACCGGGCCGTTCGCGGTGGCGTCCGGCTTGTTGGGTGGGGCCTCGACGCATCGCTCGGCACGGTGGCGAATCTGCTGCCCGAGGCCGATTCGGGGCCGCGCCGCGACGCGCTGGTGGCGGCCGTGAACGGGATCTCCGGCGACTATCTCGCCCGGACCGGCAATCCGCTGGCAAGCGAGATGTCCTTGCGATTTCAGGGCCGACCGATCGACGTGGCAAGGCCCGCTGACTCGATCCTCGCCGCGGCTGGCAAACCGCCAACCGGCAGACTGCTGATCCTCCTGCACGGCTTGTGCCTGAACGACCTTCAGTGGCGCCGCCATGGGCATGACCATGGCGACGCACTTGCCGAGGAACTGGGCTGGACCGTGCTCTACCTTCGCTACAACAGCGGTCTGCATATCGGCGAGAACGGCCGCGCGTTCTCGGCGCTGCTGGAGACTCTCGTCGAGGAATGGCCATGCCCGCTTGACGAACTGACGCTCCTCGGGCACAGCATGGGTGGACTGGTTGCGCGCAGTGCCTGCTTCTACGGTGCCGAGCAGGGCCACGCTTGGCCGAAGCGGCTGCGCAAGCTGGTGTTCCTCGGCACCCCTCACCACGGCTCACCGCTCGAACGTGGCGGGCAGCGACTCGACCAAGTGCTGGATCTGAGTCCGTACTCGGCGCCATTGTCGCGACTCGGCAAGGCCCGAAGCGCCGGCATTCAGGATCTGCGACACGGCACCATCACGACAGGTGGGCCTGACTTCGTCCCCTTGCCTGCAGGCGTCGAGTGCTACGCCGCCGCGGCGACGCTCGGCGCAAGGCGGAGCCTCCTCGCCGAGCGACTCGTGGGCGACGGCCTCGTGCCTCTGGATAGCGCGCTCGGACGGCACAAGGACGCCGCGCGCACGCTCGGCTTCGCGAAGTCCAACCAGTGGATCGGCTACGAGACAGGACACCTGGAGTTGCTGTGTCGTCCAGAGGTCCATGCCCAGTTGAGGACATGGCTCAAGGAGTCGGGTTGAACCAGCAGCTCGGGGACGGCCATCAGGCACCCTTCCGGCGCCGCCTCGTTGAAATCGATGCACAACATCCCCACCTGCTGCAGATAGGAGGTCGCACCGTGCAAAGTACCGCCGACACCCAGGACTACGATTTCGAATCCCCCGAAGGTGCACGCCCGCCGGGCTTTCACCTGCGCGCGCTCGAAGCACGCGCGCCCTACGAAGCGCTGTCCAGCCTGGCCTTGTGGCCCCTGTTGCAGACGGGGCCGCGCGGCGACGGGCACCCGGTGCTGGTGCTTCCGGGCCTGGTGGCGCATGACTCGTCGACGCGCCTGCTGCGCAAATTCCTCGTCCAGCGTGGCTTCGCGGCCCATGGCTGGGGCCAGGGCACCAACTTCGGGCCGCACCCGCACGTGGTCGAGGCCTGCGTGGAGCGGATACGCTTTCTGTTCCGCCAGTCGGGCGGACGCAAGGTCAGCCTGGTTGGCCAGAGCCTGGGTGGAATCTATGCGCGGGTGCTCGCCGGCCTCGTGGAAGATTCGGTGCGTTGCGTCGTCACGCTCGGCAGCCCGATCACCGGCACAGCCTCGGCCAGCAACGCGCGGCGCCTGTATCAGGCGGTGAGCGGCCGGCATGCTCATCACCCGGCGTACTCTGCGTTGCTGAGGCGGGCGCCGCATGTGCCGACGACCTCGATCTTCAGCCGCAGCGACGGCGTAGTGGCCTGGCAGGCGAGCGTGATGGACGAGCACCCGCTGGCCGAGAACATCGAAGTGCAGACCAGCCACACCGGCATGGCCCTGCATCCTGCCGTGCTGCATGCGGTCGGCGACCGCCTGGCACAGCCCGAGGGGCAGTGGAAGCCTTTCCGGCGCGATGGCCTGCTTCGGTGGGTCTACCGCGACACGCAGCGTCTGCGCGCGGCAGCAGCGGCTTGAGCCGCCCGCACCCGACGAGCCATCGCCACCCCCTCGAGGCTGAGCCGGCGCGCGGTCGAGAGCGAAGACCGTCCGCCTTGCGGGGTGACCCTAGGACGGGCGCTTGCGGGAGGGCTTGAGCGCCTTTTTCGAGACCGCCTTGCTCAGCGCGCGCTTGGCGGGCGCAATGCGCGAGCCTGCAACGAGTTCGTCCAGCGCTGCCAGCAGCGCCGCCGACAGCTCGTGGGTGTCCGGAATGGCGGAGCGCGCCGTGGTGAAGCCGAAGCCCATGGCGCCGGCGTAGCTCATCACCGTGATGTTGAGGCCGAGGCCGTGTCCGACGATCGATAGCGGCCAGTAGGTCGCCATGCGCGCGCCGGCCGCATAGAGCGGCGCCGTCGGCCCGGCCACGTTGGAGATGACGACGTTGGCCAGGTTCGGCATCGCGTCGGCGACGCCCGGGCGTCCGTAGAGCGAAGTCATGGTCTGCATCAGCCAGGGCACGCCGATGGAAGGGAAGTCGGTCTGGGTCACGCCGCGTGCCGCCTTGGCTTGTTGCTTGGCGGCGAGCGCCGCGTCGCGGATGGCGCGCAGCCGCTTCACCGGATCGGCAATGTGCGTGTTCAGGTTCACGAGCCCCATCGTGGCCTGGGTCGTGTACTCGGTGTTGCCGGCCTCGCGCAGCGAGATGGGCATGGCCGCGATCAGCGGCTTCTTCGGCAGGCCGCCGTGCTGTTTCAGGTAGCGGCGCAGCGCGCCACTGCACAGCGCGAGCACAACGTCGTTGAGCTTGGTTTCGTGCGCCGCCGCGAGCTGCTTCAAGGTGTCGAGCGGAATCGACAGCGCCGCGAAGCCGCGTTCGCCGGTGATCTGCATGTTGAGCAGCGTCTTGGGGGCGAAGGAGGCACTCTCCCTGGACGGGCCCGGCGCCTTGCCGGGATTCGCGCCGAACAGACCAGCCAGCGTCTTCACGACATCAGGCAGATGCCTGATCAATTTGAGGTATTGGCCGGCGTCGTGCCTTAGTGCGATGGCCGCGAGCTCGGCCATGCCGGGATGTTCTGCTACCGGCAACCGCCCGCGTCGAATGCGGCGTGGTTTCGGCGTCGGATCGAACAGCGTCTGCACCATCAGCACGCTGGCTTGCCCGTCCATCGTGGCGTGGTGGACCTTGAGGTAGTAGGCCGCATCGCCGTTGTCGAGACCGTCGATCACGGCGATGCGCCACAAGGGATGGCTGCGGTCGAGCAACTCCGAATGCAGGCGGCCGACGCAGTCTTCGAGCTGCGCCTGGGTCCCGGGGCGGGGCAAAGTGAGGCGCTGCAGGTGATAGTCCAGATCGACCTGGCCGTCCTCGACCCAGACCGGGTTGGCGAACTGCAGCGGCATCGGCGCCAGCTTGCGGGTGAACACCGGCACCAGGTGCAGGCGCTTGGACATCTCGCGCCTGAAGTCGTCGTAGAAGTCGCCCTTGTAGCCGGGCGGCAGCGCATAGCGGCTCAGCGCCCCCACGTGCTGCGGCGTCTCGGGGGTCTCCATGTGCAGGAAGGTTCCGTCGAGTCCACTCACGGTCTTCATGTCGCGTAACTCCTCGGATGCGGTTCCGGTACGTCCGGTCGGGCGGCACGCCTGGACGCGTTTCGTCGATCGAAGCTAACACAGGCAAGCCCAGGCAAGAGCCGAGGCCAGCTCGCGTCGTCTCGGCTTGCGACAGACCAGTCCACCTGCTCGTTCACGAGTTCTCCTTTGCGCAATCGATGCTCGCGCATGCGCGGAGCATCCGGTTTCATCTCGCAACATCATCCGAATCGCTGCTCGCGAGCGTGAGATTTCTCGCGTTTGGACGCATCTCCCGGGCCGTCACCCATCGAACGCGGTGTTGTGGCCCGAGGATCGCCCGTGGTCCCATGAGGCATCGAGTCCTCACGAGAGATCCATGCACCACCGCACCAACTCATTGCGCCGACTGTTCATCGGCGTTTCAATGCTCGCTTCGATCGGATCCGCACAGGCTCAGTTGATCGTCGATGGCGGGTTCGAAGTTCCTGCCGTCACCGACCCTGGCGTCACCTGGGTGGGCCTGCCGGGGGCGGGATTGACTGGCTGGACATCGTTTTCCAGCCTCCGGGGAGCGATATTGTTCATCGACCCCTTTTCGCCCGTGTCGGAAGGCAAGCAAGCTGTCGAGCTCGAGGTGCCGGGCGATTCGATCAGCCAGAGTTTCGCGACGGTGGCGGGCGCGACCTACCGGCTGTCGTTCGATCTGTCCGCATACAAATACCAGGGCGGACCCGGCTTGGGAAGCGCCCCCTGCCCTTGCACGTCAGTCGTCGACGTCAGCGTCGGTTCCGCTTCCGCGACGTTCTGGGGCAACAACGAAAGCTACGAGGCTCGGTCACTGGACTTCACGGCGGATTCGTCCTTCACCACGCTGACCTTCACGAATCCCTCCGTCCCGACCCACTATGGGAACTATCCGCACCTCGACAACGTGTCGGTGTTCGAAGTGTTCCCCGAACGCCTCGCGTTCCGCGACGTGTCGCCCGTGCCCGAACCCGAAACCTATGCGTTGATCCTCGGTGGCCTCGCGTTGCTGCGGTGGCGCGCGAAATCCTCAGTGCGCCGACAGGCGTAGCGTCCTCCGCAAGGAGCCGCCCGATGCGCGGGGAACCGCTGCCAGTGCCGCTCGCGTAGTCAGCGGCCGATCGCGAAGTATTCGAAACCCTGGCCCCGGATCGCGGGGTCATAGAGGTTGCGCCCGTCGAAGATGACGGCTTGCTTGAGGGCGCCTTTCAGGGCCGCGAAGTTCGGGCTCTTGAAGGCCTTCCACTCGGTCATGACGACCAGGGCGTCTGCACCCCGGACGGCCTGCATCGGCGAATCGGCATAGCGCACCCGGCTCGCCGCGGCGACGTTCGCGCCGAGGTCTTGCGGCAGGACGCGCCTCGCCTCCGGCATGGCGATGGGGTCGTAGGCGACGACCTCGGCACCGCGCTCGACCAGGGCCTTGACCATGACGCGGCTCGGCGCTTCGCGCATGTCGTCGGTGTTGGGCTTGAACGAAAGCCCCCAGAGGGCGAACGTCCGGTCGCGGAGATCGGCGCCGAAGCGGCCGACGATCTTGTCGACCAGCACGTGCTTCTGCGCGTCGTTGACGGCGCGCACCGCTTCCAGGATCCGAAGCCGCTGACCGTGACCGGCGGCGGTGTGCACCAGTGCCTGCACGTCCTTCGGGAAGCAGCTGCCGCCGTAGCCGACGCCGGCATACAGAAAGCCGTAGCCGATCCTGGGGTCGGCGCCGATCCCCTTGCGCACCTGCTCGATGTCGACGCCAAGCTCGCCCGCCAGGTTGGCGAGTTCGTTCATGAAGCTGATGCGGGTCGCCAGCATCGCGTTGGCGGCGTACTTCGTGAACTCGGCCGAGCCGACGTCCATGTGCAGAATCCGGTCGCGCTGGCGGTTGAACGGCGCATACAGCTGGCCCATCAGGGCGCGCGCTCGCTCGCCCGCCGGACCCGGCTCGGTGCCGATGACGATCCGGTCCGGACGCATGAAGTCGTCGACCGCCGCGCCTTCCTTGAGAAACTCCGGATTGGAAACGACGGCGATCGGCGTCGCCGGCAACCGGGCGGCGACGGGATCGCCGGCGCCCTTTCGCTTCTGAAGTTCTTCGGCGATCGCCATCCGGACCTTGTCGGCGGTCCCGACCGGCACCGTCGATTTCTGCACCACGATCTTTTCGCCCTGCATGTGCTCGCCGATGCTGTGGGCAGCTGCCAGGACGTACTGGAGATCGGCGCTACCGTCTTGGTCGGCGGGCGTGCCGGTGGCGATGAAGATCACGTCGCCGTGATGCACGGCCTCGGCCACGTCGGTCGTGAAGCGAAGTCGAGCGAAGCCGACATTGCGGGCGACGAGCTCGGGCAGATCACGCTCGTGAAAAGGGGTTCTGCCGGAGCCGAGAAGGTCGATCTTCTCGCGGTCGACGTCGAAGCAAACGACGTCGTTGCCGATTTCAGCGAGGCAGGTTCCCGTGACGAGGCCGACATAGCCGATGCCGAGGACGGTGATGTTCATGTGTTGTGGCGGGTGATGCGTTCAGTCGGGATGAAGGCAAGGCGGCGAGCCAGGCGACGCCGTCAGGAGCCGCCGCCCTGGGCGAGTATCGGGGGACGCGCTTCTCGCCCAGGGCGAGTCGTCGCGAACTCAGCCGCCCAGGCTCTCGCCTGCGCTCCCGGTGAGGCAGCGGCTCCAGCGCAGCTCGAGCGCCACCTCCCCGCCGGCGACGAGCATCGCCACCGCCACCCTCGCCAGCGACGACTCGACGCGCACCGACGAGACCTCGACGACCCGACCGTCGCCGTCGGTCGTCACCGCCGCATGCATCGAGCACGAGTAGAGCGCGAAGGCCATGGCGCAGAGGCCGCTGACGAGGATGAGGGCGCGTCGCACATCGGCTCCGGGGTCGTCGGTGCCGCATCGTAGCAAGCCCGCCACGACATCGTCGGACGGGGGCGAAACGCGACGTCGGACAAGTGCGACGCTGAAACAAGAACGGCGCCCTTGGGGCGCCGTCTTGTTGGGCTCTAGCCGCTCTTAGCGAACGACCTTGATTTCGTCGCGCTTGCCGCCCTTGTAAGTGAAGAGTGTCAGCGCGCCGTTCTTCACATCGCCCTTCTCGTCGAACGAGATGTTGCCGGTCACGCCCTTGTAGTCGGCAGTCTTCGCCAGCACCGGCAAGTAGACCTTCGGGTCGGCCGAGCCGGCCTTGACCATCGCGGCGACCATGACGTTGACGGCGTCATAGACATAGGGTGCATAGATCTGCACCTCGATCCCGAACTTCTTCTGGTAGTCGGCCCTGAACTTGTCCATGCCGACCTTTTGCGTGCCTTCGACGCCGCCGGCTTCAGCACAGACGACCTGGCCATCGGCCATCGCGCCTCCGGCGAGGCTCGGCAGATCGGCGGTGCAGATGCCGTCGCCGCCCACGAACTTCGCGTCGATACCGAGTTGCTTCATCTGCCGAATCATCGGCCCGGCCACGGCATTCATCCCGCCGAAAAATACGATGTCGGGCTTCTTGGCCTTGACCGAAGTCAGGATGGCGGTGAAGTCGGTCGCCTGTGCGGTGGTGAATTGGGTGTCCTGGATGGTGCCGCCGGAAGCCTTGACGGCCTTGCTGAACTCCTCGGCAACGCCCTGCCCATACGCCGTGCGGTCATCGATGACGACGATCGACTTGCCCTTCATGTCCTTGACAGCGTAGCGGCCGAGCGTGCCACCAAGGTGGACATCGTCCGCAACGACACGGAATGTCGTCTTGAAGCCCTGGCGGGTGTACTTCGGGTTGGTCGCCGACGGCGAGATCTGGGGAATGCCGGCGTCGCTGTAGATCTTCGACGCGGGAATCGACGTGCCCGAGTTGAGGTGGCCGATGACGCCGTTGACCTTGGCGTCGACGAGCTTGTTGGCGACCGCGGTGCCCTGCTTCGGATCGGCGGCGTCGTCCTCGGCGACGAGCTCGAGCTTGGCCTTCTTGCCGCCGATGGTGACGCCCTTGGCGTTCAGCTCCTCGATGGCCATGCGGGCGCCGTTCTCGTTGTCCTTGCCGAGTTGGGCGATGCCGCCGCTGGTCGGCCCGACGTGGCCGATCTTGACGACCATGTCCTGGGCCGAGACGGACCCGGCGAAGATCGCTGCGGCTGCCGCTGCGATCAGGTTCAACTTGACTTGCATGCAAATACCTCCGGTATTGAATTGAATCGGATCGGGTTCTCTTTGCCCGAAGCTCACGACGATAACGCAATTGCCGGGCCCGCCCGCATCGGGACTTTCATCGACAACCGGAGCGCCGTCGAGCGCAGTCGACTCAGCGGTCTTCGCGCCGACCGAGCTCGCGCGCGATCGATCGGGTGACGATGTCGCGCATCGCCGCGGTCAGCTCCTTGCGCGCATCGCGCACCAGCGCATCGGAGGCGCGCGCCAGGATCGGTGCCAGCGCCTCGCGCAGGCGGACTTCGAGCATCAGCTCGACCTGGCGCTGCAGGTCGGCGAGGACACGCTGGGTGAGCTGGACCTCGCCCGGCGTCGCCGCCCCGGGTTTCGCCGAGGGCGCCGGCCGCGCCGTCGCCGTGCTCGCGGCGGGAGAGGCTGCCGCGGGCGAACCCACGCTTGGAGCGGCCGCCGCGGAAGGTGGCGAGGCCGCCGCGGCCGGTGAAGGTGACGGCGCCGGCACGCCGGCCTGGGCTGCCGCCGGGACTGCCACGGAGGCGGTCACGGCCGGTGCACTTGCGCCAGGCGCAGGGGCCGCGGCCGACGGAACCCTGGCGGGCGCCACCGCGGTCGCCGCCGGGATCGCGCTGGCCGGTGCGGCAAGCGAAGAGGCCGGGGCCTGCGCTGCCGGCGCGCCGACAGGTGCTGCCGTCGGGGCCGGCGTCGGTGCCGGGGGTGGCGCCGCCACAGGTGCCGTGGGCGGTGCCGCTACCGGCGCTGCGGGCGCTGCTGCCACCGGTGCCGCCGCCGGCGCCGCATGGCTTCCGCCCGGCCAGGAGACGACTTCGGTCAGCGTCGGAATCGTCCCGGGCGGCGGCCGGCCGGTGCTCATGCCGCCACCTCGTGCCGCTTGATCGGGTAACCGCGCCGCGCGTACGTCTTCCAGCGCTCGCGCGCGGCCTGGCGATCGGCCTCGTCGACCGACACGACCTCGAAGACGCGCTCGAAGGTCTCGAACGCCGGCGGCGGATCGCTGCCCAGATTGAGCAGCGCGTCGTGCCGCAGCGCGTCGATCGGGTTGGCGCCGAGCCAGATCGTCGTCGCGTGCAGCGACGCCGGAACCTCGGCGGCGCGGTCGATCCAGCTGTGGGCGAGGAATTCCGGGCCGGCGAAGGTCCACAGCTCGCGGTCGATCTCGTTCAGCGCGTCGGCCGGGCCGGTGACGGCCAGCGCCATGCCCTGCCGTTGCGCGCGCCGCAGCAGCCGGCAGGCGTAGCCCGTCCGGCTCGGCACGTTGAAGTAGAAGCTGATCTCGGTCACTGCGCAGGCCTCGAGGCCGACACCTTACCTCGCGTAGCCGAGGACGAAGTGGGTGAGCAAGCCCACCGGGCGGCCGGTCGCGCCCTTGTGCGCGCCCGACTTCCAGGCCGTTCCGGCGATGTCGAGGTGCGCCCACGGAAACTTGGCCGTGTAGCGGCGCAGGAACATCGCCGCCGTGATCGCACCTCCCGGGCGGCCGCCGACGTTGGCCATGTCGGCGAAGTTGCTCTTCAGCGCCTCGTCGTATTCCTCGTCGAGGGGCATCCGCCAGCACGGATCGAGGGCGCTCTGGCTCGCCGCGAGCATCCGCGCGGCGACGGCGTCGTCGGCGCTGAACAGGCCCGAGTGGTGATGGCCGAGCGCGATCACGCAGGCGCCGGTGAGCGTCGCGACGTCGACCACGACCGCGGGCTTGAAGCGCTCGGCGTAGGTCAGCGCGTCGCACAGGATCAGGCGCCCCTCGGCGTCGGTGTTGAGGATCTCGATCGTCTGCCCCGACATGCTCGTGACGACGTCGCCCGGCTTGACGGCGCGCCCGCTCGGCATGTTGTCGCAGGTCGGCACCAGCACCACCAGGTTGACCCTGGCCTTGAGCGAGGCGACCGCCGCCAGCGTGCCGAGCACGCTCGCCGCGCCGCACATGTCGAACTTCATCTCGTCCATCTCGGCGCCCGGCTTGAGCGAGATGCCGCCGGTGTCGAAGGTGATTCCCTTGCCGACGAGGACGACCGGCGCCCTCGACTTGGCGGCGCCGTCATAGCGGGCGACGATGAAGCGCGGCGGCTCGTCCGAGCCCTGGGCGACGGCGAGGAACGAGCCCATTCCGAGCTTGTCGATCTCCTTGCGGTCGAGGACGTCGACCTCGAGGTCGAACTGCTTGCCGATCTTCTTGGCCTGCTGGCCGAGCCAGGTCGGCGTGCAGACGTTGCCGGGGCGGTTGCCGAACTCGCGCGCCATCGTCACGCCGGCGGCGACCGCCGAGCCCTGGCGCAGGCCCTGCTTCACCGGCCTGGCTTCGTTGCGCTGGCAGAAGAGCGTGATCGCGGTCGGCATCCAGCCGGGCGTCGCGCTCGGCTTGGTGTGGGTGTAGACGTAGGACGCCTCGGCGGCCGCGACGACCGCCGCCTCGGCGTGGCCGGCGCCGAGCGTGGCGCCCGGCGCGGCGATGCCGACGGTCTTCGCACCGCTCGACTTGAGCGCGCCGAGGCCGTGTGCGACCGCTGCCTTGAAGGCCTTCGGCGACGCATCGCCGGCGACGCTGACGACGACGCGCCGCGCGGCGACCCCAGCGGGCTGGTGGAGATAGAGCAGCTTGCCCTTCTTCAGCACCAGGTCGCCCTCGCTGACCGCGTTGGCGATCAGCGTCGCCAGCGGTGCGGCGAGGGCTGGATCCGCGCGCTCGCCGACGACGAGAACGAGCGCATCGACATCGATGCCGGCAAGGCCCGCCGGAGCGGCGATCTGATGCTTGAAGTCCATAATTCCCGCAGCGAAACAAAGAGCGGACGATGTTATTCGATTCGACATTGCGCCGAGAGCTCGCGAAGAACTTCGGCGGCACCCTCGTCGTCATCCTGACGATCGTGCTGACGATCATGTTCATCAGGAACCTCGGCCAGGCCGCGGTCGGCCGGATCTCGCCGCAGGACGTGATGCTGCTGCTCGCCTACATCGGCCTCGGCCATCTCTCGACCATGCTCGCGCTCTCGCTCTTCATCGCCGTCGTCGCAACGCTGTCGCGCATGTACCGCGGCAGCGAGATGACGATCTGGTTCGCGAGCGGCGTTCCGCTCAGCCGCTTCGTCCGCCCGGTGCTCGGCATGAGCTGGCCGGTGCTGGCGCTGATCGCCGTCCTCTCGCTCTTCGTCTGGCCGTGGCAGAACGAGCGCAGCGCGATCCTGAAGGACCAGTTCGAGCGCCGCTCCGACCTCTCGCGCGTCGCCCCCGGCCAGTTCCAGACCTCGGGCGACGGCGAGCGCACCTTCTTCTTCGAGGGCAGCGCCAGCGACCCCGCGACCGGCCGCAACGTCTTCATCGTCGCCTCGCGCGGCGGCGTCGAGGCAGTGACGTCGGCGAAGTCGGGATCGATCCAGAGCGAAGGCGACGGCCGCTTCCTGGTGCTGAGCAAGGGCCAGCGCAACGAGCAGAACGCGGCGAGCGGCGAGAAGACGCTGTCTCGCTTCGAGACCTATCGCGCCGAGGCGAGCGACCGGGTCCGCAACGCCGCCGCGGGCGTGGCGCCGCGCGCCTTGCCGACGGCCGAGCTGCTGCGCAACCCGACCGCGCCGAACCAGGGCGAGCTCGCCTGGCGCCTCGGCCTCGTCCTCGCCGCCGCCAACATGCTGGTGCTCGGCATCGGCATGTCGGCGTCGAACCCGCGCCACGCCAGCAACTGGAACCTCCTGTTCGCGCTGCTCGGCTTCTTCGCGTACTACAACTTCATCAATCTCTCGCAGGCCTGGGTCGGCACGGGGCGGGTCGGCCTGGGCGTGGCGCTGGTCGCCGGCCACGGCGGCGCGTTCGTTTTCGCCCTTGCCCTGCTCTGGTGGCGCGAGAACGGCATGCGCCGGGTCGCCGTGGCGCGCCGGCGCCGGCGCCGCCCGACGGCGACGACGCACGTGGCATGAGGACGGTCCGGCGCCTCTTCTACGTCGACATCGTCTCCGCCGTCGTCTTCGTCGCCCTGGCCTTCCTCGCCCTCTTCTTCTTCATCGACTTCGTCGACGAGCTGCGCGACGTCGGCACGCGCGGCTACAGCGCCGCCCACGCCGCCGTCTATTCGCTCCTGCTCGCGCCGGCGCACCTCTACGAGCTGATGCCGATCGCCGTCCTGATCGGCACGATCTACGCGCTCGCGCGGCTGGCGCAGTCGTCGCAGTACACGATCCTGCGCACCGGCGGGCTCGGCCCGGGACGCGCGCTCTGGCTGCTCGCCAGCCTCGCCCTCGCCTTCGGCGCCTTCACCTTCGTCGTCGGCGATTTCATCTCGCCGCTGAGCGAGCGCGTCGCCAGCCAGCTGCGCGCCGCCTTCAGCGGCAGCCTCAAGCTCGGCCGCTCGGGCGCCTGGATCAAGGAGCATTCGTCGGGGCCGGCCGGCGAGCGCAGCTATTCGATCAACGTCGGCTCGGCCGAGCGCGGCACGCTGCTGCGCGACGTTCGCATCTTCGAGTTCGACGCCGACGGCCTGCTGCTCACCCGGACGGCGGCGGCGCGGGCGACGGTCGGGCGCGACGGCACCTGGGCGCTGAGCGACGTCGTCCTGACGCGCTGGGTCGAGTCCGGCGCCACCTCGACGGCGCGCGAGGAGCGGCTCGCCCATTCGGAGTGGCGCAGCTCGCTCTCGCCCAACGTCGTCGCCGCGGCGGTGCTGCCGGTGACGACGATGTCGACCCTCGAGCTCTGGCGCTACATCGGCCACCTCGCCGACAACGAGCAGGCGGCGCAGGTGCAGAAGATCCAGTTCTGGAACCGCGCCCTCTACCCGTTCGTCTGCCTGGTGATGGTCGGCCTGGCGCTGCCTTTCGCGTACCTCCACGCCCGCTCGGGCGGCGTCAGCATGAAGGTCTTTGCCGGCATCATGCTCGGCGTCAGCTTCGTGCTCCTCAACAACGTGTTCCGCCATCTCGGCCTGCTCGGCAACTGGACGCCGTGGATCGTCGCCGCGACGCCGGGCGCGCTCTACCTCGTGCTCTCGCTGGCCGCGTTCAGTTGGCTGGTGCGTTTCCGCTAGGAATGCGAGAGCCGTGAGCCGCGCCATCGTCCTCTTCGCCCACGGTGCGCGCGACCCGCGCTGGGCCGAGCCCTTCGAAGCGGTCGCCGCCCGCGTTCGCGCCGCCGCGCCGGGCTCCCCGGTCGTCCTGGCTTTCCTCGAGCTGATGGCGCCCCCCATCGGCGACGCCGTCGAGCGCCTCGTCGCTGCCGGCGCGACCCGGGTCGACGTCGTGCCGCTCTTCCTCGGCACGGGCGGCCACCTGCGCGCCGACCTGCCGCCGCTCGTCGACGCGCTGCGCGCCGCCCATCCGGCGGTCGCGATCCGCCTGCATCCGGCGATCGGCGAGCATCCGGCGGTGGTCGAGGCGATGGCGCAAGCCGCCGTCGCGGCGGCGGGCCTAGCTTCCTTGGGTGAATAATCCGCCGGGCAATGAACCTCCACCAGTTCAGGTTCGTTCAGGAAGCGGTCCGGCGCGACCTGAACCTGACCGAAACCGCCAAGGCGCTTTTCACCTCGCAGCCCGGTGTCTCCAAGGCGATCCTCGAGCTCGAGGGCGAGCTCGGCGTCGACATCTTCGCGCGCCACGGCAAGCGCCTGCGCCGCGTCACCGAGCCGGGACGCGAAGTGCTGAAGGCGATCGAGGTGATCATGCGCGAGGTCGGCAACCTCAAGCGGATCGGCGAGGAGTTCTCGAAGCAGGACGCCGGCACGCTCTCGATCGCGACGACGCACAGCCAGGCGCGCTACTTCCTGCCGGTGCCGATCGCGCAGATGAGGAAGCGCTTCCCCAAGGTCAACATCAGCCTGCACCAGGGGACGCCCGAGCAGGTCGCCAAGATGGTCTACGAGGAGGTCGCCGATTTCGGCCTCGCCACCGAATCGCTCGACGACTACGCCGACCTCGTCACCCTGCCCTGCTACGCCTGGCAGCACGTCCTGGTGCTGCCGGCCGGGCATCCGCTCTCGCTGCTCGACCGGGTCTCGATCGAGGACCTGGCGCCGCTGCCCCTGATCTCGTACCACCCGTCGTTCTCGGGCCGAAAGAAGATCGACGCCGCGTTCGCGACCCGAAAGCTCGTGCCGAACATCGTCCTCGAGGCGATCGACGCCGACGTCATCAAGACCTACGTCCGCCTCGGCCTGGGAATCGGCATCGTCGCCGAGATCGCGATGCGCGAAGAAGGCGCCGGGTCGGACCTCGTCGCGCGACCGGTCGGCCACCTGTTCGGCCAGAACGTCGCGCGCATCGCCTTCAAGCGCGGCGCCTACCTGCGCAACTTCGTCTACGCGTTCGCCGAGATGACGTCGGACCGTCTGACCCGGCCGCTGGTCGAGCGCGCCATGGCGGGCGACGCCCACGACTATCAGCTCTGAGCCGCTTGCCGTGAACGTCCGCGACCCCGCCCTGCCCAGGACGCCCGCCGTCACGAGCCGCCTGCCCACCGTCGGCACGACGATCTTCACGGTGATGTCGGCGCTGGCGCAGGAGCGCGGCGCGGTCAACCTCGGCCAGGGCTTCCCGGACTTCGATTGCGATCCGAAGCTGATCGACGCGGTCGACGCGGCGATGCGCGCCGGCCTCAACCAGTACCCGCCGATGGCCGGCATCCCGGTGCTGCGCGAGCGAATCGCCGCCAAGATGGAAGCGCTCTATGGCCATCGCTACGACCCCGGCAGCGAGGTCACGGTGACGGCCGGCGCGACGCAGGCGATCCTGACCGCGGTGCTGGCGTTCGTCGGCCCGGGCGACGAGGTCATCGTCCTCGACCCGTGCTACGACAGCTATGCGCCGAACGTCGAGCTCGCCGGCGGCCGCCCGATCCACGTGCCGCTGCGGCCTGACAGCTTCCGCCCCGACTTCGACCGCATCGCCGCCGCGCTCGGCGCGAAGACGAAGGCGATCATCGTCAATTCGCCGCACAACCCGAGCGGCACGGTCTGGTCGGCCGACGACATGCAGCGCCTCGCCGAGCTGCTGCGGCCGACCGACGTCGTCGTCATCAGCGACGAAGTCTACGAGCACATGGTCTACGACGGCGAACATCCGAGCGCGGCGCGCCTGCCCGAGCTCGCCGCGCGCACCGTGGTCGTCTCGAGCTTCGGCAAGACCTACCACGTCACCGGCTGGAAGGTCGGCTATGCGGCCGCTCCGGCGCCGCTCATGGCCGAGTTCAGGAAGGTGCACCAGTTCAACGTCTTCACCGTCAACACGCCGATGCAGCACGGCATCGCCACCTATCTGGCCGATCCGTCCCATCACCTGGCCTTGCCGGCGTTCTACCGGGCCAAGCGCGACCGCTTCCGCGCCGGCCTGGCGGCGACGCGGCTGCGCCTGCTGCCGTGCGAAGGGACGTACTTCCAGTGCGTCGACTACTCGGCGGTGAGCGACCTCGGCGACGACGCCTTCTGCCGCTGGTTGACGACCGAGATCGGCGTCGCGGCGATCCCGCTCTCGGCGTTCTACGTCGACGGCTTCGACCAGAAGATCGCGCGCTTCTGTTTCGCCAAGAAGGACGAGACGCTAGCTCTCGCCCTCTCCCGACTGCGCTCGCTCTGAGCGCCGCGGCTGCGCCGCCTCAGCCGGCGCCGCGGCGGCCGACCGAGCGGCGGATCACCAGCCCTTCGGCGGCCGTGTCGTCGGGCCAGCCCGAGACGTCGAGGTCGACCGCGAACTTGCCGTCGTGGCGTGACGACGGCTCGGCCGGCGTGTCTTCGAGCGGCAGGAACAGGTCGATCGTGCCGAAGTCGGTCTCGACCTGACCGGCGAGCTCGCGCGCGATCGAATACAGGAAGAGCAGCTCGCGGTAGGCCGGGAAGTCGAACGCTTCTTCGGCTTCGCTGCGCCGGAACAGCAGCCCGTCGAGCGTGCGCATCGCGTGCAGCGGCGTCGGCCAGAGCGCCTGCAAGCGCGCGATCGTCTGCGGATACTCCTCGAGCGAGCGGCCGAAATGCAGGTCCGAGCTCCATTCGGGCGCGAACGCGTCGAAGTACTTCTGGTAGTCCTGGCGCAACGCCTCGTACGACGCGCGATCGCCGCGCCGCTGATGGATCTCGAGCAGCTGGAGGAAGGGCAAGGGGCTGGCGCCGCCGATCTCGCCCAGGTGAGCGGTGAGGAGCGCGATCGCCGCTTCGTCCTGGCCGAGGACGACGTAGAACTCGGCCTGCTGTTCGAGGTCGATGAGCTCTTCCATCGACGGCGCCGAGGTGCGCGCCGCGGCCACGGCCCCGGCGTTGGCCGACGCACCGGCCTCGGCCATCCGCGCGTAGTGCGACTGCGGCGCGAGCACGGTCGTCACCTCGAGGCCGCCGATCGTCGCCGGCGCCGTGACCGGCAGGATGCCGCGCGCGCTCTCGTCCCACTGCGACGGGTGCTGGCTCACCGCCGGCGGCTGGGCTTGCGCGGCCGGTCGCGGCGGCTCTGCGTTCGCGCCGGCGGCGGCGGCGCGCCGCTGTTGGTTGGCCTGGGCGTCGAACCAGCGCGCGCGCCGGCGTTGGCGAGGCCGCAGCGCCCAGAA
>JADGRJ010000067.1 GCA_017881025.1 Rhizobacter sp.
GCAGCACGGCGCGCTCGCCGTGTGCCGACGGCAGGGTCGAGACCCGGACGTCGACGGCGCGGCCGCCGATGCGCAGCGAGATGCGGCCGTCCTGCGGCAGGCGGCGCTCGGCGATGTCGAGCTCGGCCATGATCTTGAGGCGCGAGATCAGCGCCGCGTGCAGGGCGCGGTTCGGCTGCACGACCTCGCGCAAGGTGCCGTCGACACGAAAGCGCACCGAGCTCGAGCGCTCGTAGGGCTCGATGTGAATGTCGCTCGCGCCGTCCTTGGCGGCTTGCGTGAGCAGGGCGTTCAGCATGCGGATGATCGGTGCGTCGTTGCTCGCCTCGAGCAAGTCCTCGATCGCCGGCAGCTCTTGCATCATCCGTGACAGGTCGACCGCGCTCTCGACCTCGCCGATGACGACCGCCGCGCTCGATTCGCCGCCGGCATACGCCGCCGCGATACGGCCGACGAGGGTGTCGGACGACTCGCGCTCGAACGCATCGACGTCGAACACGCGCAGCACTTCCGAAAGCGCCGGCAGGCCGACGGTCTCGGGCGCCCAGAGGACCAGACGCGCGCCGTCGTCCTCGAGCAGGACGGTGTGCGCCTT
This sequence comes from Rhizobacter sp., assembly GCA_017881025.1. GTDB lineage: Bacteria > Pseudomonadota > Gammaproteobacteria > Burkholderiales > Burkholderiaceae_C > Schlegelella_A. The sequence continues at coordinate 596 of JADGRJ010000067.1, forward strand.
GGCGAAGGCGTAGGGCAAGGGATGGCGGGCGCCCATCGCGGGTCTCCGTCAGCGGCCCGGCGCCGAGGCGGGAACCGCTGCCGGCGCGGGCGGGGCGCTCGGATCGACGGCGGGCGGCGGCACGATCACCGGCACGTTGATCGTCGGCGGCGAGCCGTCGCCCTTCGGCGGCAACGGCCGGACGACCGGATTGGGCGCTGTCCCGGGCGAGCTCTGCGGCGCGGCCAGCGGCTGGCCGGCGTCGTCGATGCGGCGCATCGGCGGGATCACCGGCGAATCGTTGATCGGCACGAGCAGGCTCCGAGGCGGCTGCATTTCCTTCTGAAAGCCGCGGATCTGCTCGTAGCGATCGAGCGAAATCCGGTTCGCGGTGTCGGCGTCGCGCATCACCACCGGGCGCAGGAAGACCATCAGGTTGGTCCGCGTCTTGGTGCGGCTCTCGCTGCGAAAAAGCGCGCCGAGGTAGGGGATGTCGCCGAGCAGCGGCACCTTCGAGCGGTTGTCGGTGTAGCGGTCCTCGATCAGGCCGCCGAGGACCAGGATCTGGCCGTCGTCGACGACGACGTTCGATTCGATCGAGCGCTTGTTCGTCGACGGCCCGGCGTTCGAGGTTCCCGGCGCGACCTGCGACGACAGGCTCGACGACTCCTGGAAGATCGTCATGCGGATCGTCCCGTTCTCGCCGATCTGCGGCCGGATGCGTAGGGTGATGCCAACGTCCTTTCTCTCGATCGTCTGGAACGGGTTCGTCGCCGCCGTGCCGGTCTGCGTGAACTGGCCGGTGACGAACGGCACGTTGCTGCCGACGACGATCTTCGCTTCCTCGTTGTCGAGCGTGACCAGGTTCGGCGTCGAGGCGATGTTGGTGTTGGTCTGGCTCTGCAGCAGCCGGGCGATCGCCGCCAGCCCGTAGGTGCCGAAGAAGTTGTGCACCAGGCCGATGTTCAGCCCCTCGCCGAGCGAGATCCCGCTCGCGCCTCCCGCCGTTGCGCCGGCGCCGAGCTGCGCCTGGGTGATGTTGAGCAGGTTGCCGTTGGTGCCGAAGTTGGTGCCGCCGACGAGCGCGTTGTTCCTGTTGCCCGCGGTCAGCAGCCCCTGCCACTGGAAGCCGAAGTCGGCGGCGTTGTCGCCGGTCACCTCGACGATCAGGCTTTCGATGTAGACCTGCGCACGCCGCTCGTCGAGCTGGTCGATCATCGTGCGCACCTGGCGGTAGAGCGGCTCGGGCGCGGTGATGATGAGCGAGTTCGTCGACGGGTCGGCCTGGATGAAGCCGCCGGTCGAGGGCCCGGCGGATGCCGCGATCGGCGTTGTCGCCGCGGTCGAGACGTTGCCGGTGCCGGCGGTCCCGGCGGGATTGGCACCGAGCGGCGCGTTGCCGGTCGAGGTCGCTCCGCCGCCGCCGCCACCAGCCGCGGCGCTGAAGGCGGCCCGCAGCACCGTTGCCAGTTTGGCCGAGTCGGCGTTCTTCAGGTGGACGACCCAGATGTTGCCGGTCGCCGCCGAGCCTTGCGGCTGCGTGTCGAGCTTGGCGATCAGGGCGCGGATGCTCGCCATCCGGGCCGGGTTCGGGCTGCGAACGATCAGCGAGTTGCTGCGCGCGTCGATCATGATCGAAGGCGCGGCGAGCGTGGCCGCGCCGCCCAACCCGGGCGCGACCGCGCCCTGCGGCGCGCTGTCGGTGAGGCGCTGGATCAGCGGCGCGATGTCGGCCGCTACGGCGTAGCGAAGCGAGATCACCTCGACGTCGCCGCTCGCCGGCACGTCCATCGCCGCGATGATCTTGCCGATCCGCTGCAGGTTGTCGGCGTAGTCGGTGATGACGAGGGTGTTGTTGCCCGGGTTGGCGTTGATCGTGTTGTTCGGGCTAATCAAGGGCCTCAGCACCGGCACCAGGTTGTTCGCGTTCTCGTGGTTGAGGCGAAAGATCTGGGTCAGGATCTGGTCGCCGCGGCGGCCGGCCTCGCCGATCGCGACCGTGCCGGCCTGCAGCTTGGCGTCGGCTTCGGGAACGACCTTGAACAAGCCGTTGACCTCGACCACGGTGAAGCCGAGCCCGCGCAGCGCGGCGAGGAAGTTGAAGTAGGCCTCGCGCGGCGTCAGCGGCTCCTCGCTGTAGAGCGTGATCGTGCCGCGAACGCGCGGGTCGACGACGAACTGCTGGCGCAGGATCGCCGACATCGCGCGGGCGACGCCCTCGATCTCGGCGTTGACGAAGTTGAGCGTCACCGGCTCACCGCGAAAGCGCGCCGCGCCCGCAGCGGTCTGCGCGGCGGCGTCGCGCATCGGCATCGAGCCGACGAGCAGCGCGGCCGCCATCGCCGTGGCGCCGGTCTTGCGCAGCCAGGTCGTGCGCGAGGCGCAGGGTTCGGTCATTCTCATCCGATCGAAATGATCGACCGCGCACCGTCGCGCCGGCCGATGATGTTGAGAAGGTTCGACAGCGCCGCCTCGTCGATCGCGGCGGCCCGCGCTTCGCCGCGGAACTTCACGCCGCCGGGGCCCCAGGTGCCGTTGCCGGTCAGCTGCAGAGGGCCGTCCATGGTCGTGACGGACAACAGCGTCGCGCTGTTGGTTCCATTGCCGCCGGTGAGCGACACCTTGTAGCTGCCGAGCGTGTCGAGCGTCGTCAGGCGCGACGATACGCCCTCGAGGGCGAGGTCGACCCGGCCGTCGAGACGCCAGCGGCCCTCGACCGACTCGATCGTCACCCCCGGCGAAAGAAGGCGAAAGCTGCCGCCGAGCTGGAGCGTGTTCCACGGCGTGCCGAGGCCGCCGAGCCAGGCGCTCGGCCACTGGCCGACCCAGTCGGTGCGCGGCACGAGGGTCGCGCGGACGCGGCCGAGGCCGGGCCGGATCTGGATCAGCGTCGTGCCGTTGAGGCAGCACTCCTGACGCGCGGCGAGCTCGACGCCGTACCAGCGCGGCGCGAGCGTCCACTCGAGTCGGCCGGGAAGGAAGCTGGCGTCGCGGCTGTCGGGGCCGCCGGCGAGCACCGCGACGGCGCTTCCCGACCAGACCGTGCCGCGAGCGTCGGCAAGGACGAGCCGGCCGCCGGTCCACGAAGCGATCGCGCTCGCCAGCCATGAGGCCGGCGCGAACAGGACCAGGCCCGCGAGCACGCCGACGATCGCGCCGGCGACGGCCCAGCGCACGGCGGCGCCGCGCGCTTCGACCCAGGCCTGCTCGGCGAGCGTCGATTCGCTCCAGCCGGTCGAGGCGACGGTCGGCGACCAGAGCTGGCGGTTGCGCTTCTTGCGGATCACGAGGTCCCCGCCATGGTGATCGAGATCGAGCCGCTGTAGCCCGAGGCGCCCTTCAGCAGCTGCGCTTCGACCGGTCGCGCGCGAGCCGCGCTGCGCACCTCGCCGAGCCAGTTGCGCAAGGCTTCGAACGGCACGGCCGAGAAGGTGAGCACGGCGCGATCGCCCTGGAGGGCGATCTTGCCCTTGCCGCCGAGGCGCTCGGTGGCGGCGCGCAGCGCCTCGGTCGCCTGCGCCGGCGGCACCGGCGACGCCGAGCGCAGCGTTGCGCTCTCGAGCGCGGCGAGCTGCATCTGCTGCCATTGGGTGTCGAGGCGGTCGAGCTCGGCCGGTGTCTCGCGCAGCGTCCTGAGCGCCGGCTGGACCGCGATCAGCCAGACGACGAGGACCGCGAGCGCGAACGACATCGCCGCGATCAGCTGGCGCTCGCGCGGCGCCCGCGCGCGCCAGAACTGGCCCGCCTGAGCGCGCGCACCGGTGCCGCCCGGGGGCAGCGTGGCAGCGTTGTCGGTGCTCATTGATGCACCCTCGCGCTGCGCGCGGTCCGGCCGAGCGGGACGGAGCGGCCCCTTCGGAGCGGCCGTGCGGGGCCGCTCATGCGGCGCCTCCGCTGCGGCCGCGGGTCAGGATCAGCCGGCCTTCGCTGGCGTCGACGCGAACGCCGGTCGGCCGCAGCACGGAGCGGAACTGCTCGATCTGCGCATCGCTCCAGCCGTTCGCCGAGAGGGAGAGCCTGCCGGCCTCGAAGCGGACGGTCTCGACCGGCGGCCGCTCGCCCGGCCAAGCCGCGGCGGCTGCCTGCAGCATCGGCTCGAGGTCGCTGTCGCCGGCCTTGCCGGCGAGCGTGCGCAGCGTCTGCGTCTCGCGCAGCATGACCGCGGCCGGGTCGCGCTGCACGTCGCCGTCGGCGACGCGCGGGAAGGTCTTCTTGACCAGCGCCTGGATCGCGGCGCGGCGCGACTCGACGGCGCTCTTCTGGTGCCAGGCCCAGACGTTGAGGCCGACGATCTGCAAGGCCACGAGCAAGGCCAGGCCGATTCGCACCGGCCGCCACGCCGGGCTCATCGCCTGGCGCGCCCAGTCGCCGATCGCGCGCGCGCCGCGGGTGCGCCGGGCGAGATCGAACTGGCGCAGGTTCCAGAGGCTGCGCCCGGCCTGCAGCAGGCGCTGCTCGGTCGGCATGACGTTGACCGGCGCGCCGAGCCAGCGCTCTGCGGCGGCGGCGGCCATCGGCGCCGCGGTCCAGCGCGTCGCCGGCGGCGCCGGCTGCGGCACGAGGGCGCGCGCCAGGCCGCCGTCGAGGCGAACGGTGGCGACGCCGTCCATGCTGGCCCAGGTGATGACGGCGCCTTCGACGGTACCGACTCCCGAAGAGGGCGCGTGGAAGTGGCCGGCCGGCGGATCGTCGGGCCAGGCCATCGGCACGACGCGATCGACGAAGACGCCGGCCTTCTGCAACGCGGCGAGCTCGTCCTCGAGCCAGGCCTTGTCGACGGCGGCGACCCAGGTCGGCTGGCCAGCGATGGCGAGCGGCGCGACCGCGAGGTGAACGGTCTCTGCGTCGTCGAGCAGAGCGTCCTCGAGGACGCCGACGAGCGCCGAGCGCAGGCGCGACGCCGGCGCCTTCGGCAAGGTGATGCGATGCCAGCTGACATCGGCCTCCTGGATGACGGCGATGACGACCGGTCGCGTCGGCAGCAGCGCGGCCGCGGCGTGACCTTGAGCGTCGACCTCGATGCCGTCGTCGCTGGTGACGTACGCGTACTCGCGGCGCCGCGCAGCGGCGGCGCCGGGTTCTTCGCTGGTGCCGGCGCGCAGGCGCTGGCGTTCGGGAAGCTGGATGACGAGGGTCGACATGCGTTGGCGGCGAGGCGGGCCCGATTTTAAGGACGTGGCGGAAGCGAAGCCTTGGCAATCAAGGACTTAGAGGGACATCTTGCAGCGAAATCGTCGTACTGGTTCTCGCTTTGACGAGGTTTACGAGCCGCCCTGCTCGCGCGCGGAGACGCGCTCGCGCTGCAGGACGAGAACGTCGAGACCGCGCCGCTGCACCAGCGAGCGCTGCTCGAGGACGACGTCGCCGAGGCGAAGGCGGCCGCGCACCTCGAAGAAATTGGAGCCGACCGCGACCCGCGCCAGGCTGTCCGCCGGCAGGCCGGGAGCGAGCGCGCTGACGTCGCCGATCGACTTCAAAGGCACGCGCTGGCGCGACTGGACGATTCGTTCGGCGGTGGCGAGATCGAGGCCGGCGATGGCGGCGACGAGCACCTCGCGCGGCGCGGTGTTGACGTTGACCCACGCCTTTTCCGGAAGGATGACGATGTACGGCGCGAGCGTTCGCAGCGCTTCGGCGTCGATGCCGAGCCAGCCGAGCTGGCTCACCGAGCGCGGCATGAGCGGCGGATCTTCGGGCGCCGGAGCGGTCATCGCCGCGGCGCTCGCCGCCGCGGCGACGGCCACCACCGGCGTCGCGTCGCGCAGCGCGTTGGCGATCCGCGTCGCCACGTCGGCCGAGACGCCGACCGTCTCGCACAGCCGCTGCAGCGCCGCCATCTCGAGCGGATCGATGCGGTTGCCCGTGGCGACGACGAGGTTGGTGAGGTTGTAGCGCGCCGTCGCGTCGGTGATCACGCCCGAGAGGAACGCGTCGGGCGCGTCCTCGGTGTTGTTGTCCTTGTCGGCGGCGAGGAAGGTCGACAGGCGCGCTTCCGCGAGCGGCACCGCCCACGGCTCGCCGAGGTGGTCGACGCCGCCGTTCTTGGCGTCCTCGCGCAGGATCAGGCGGGCCCAGTCGAGCGCGCCGGAGAGGATCCACGCCGACTGCGCGCGCGCGCGCTCGGCGGCTTCGACCTGGATCGCGCGCCACTGCTGCCAGATCATCGAGCCGGCGAGCGTCGCGACCAGGGCGACGATGATCATCGCCGTGAGCAGCGCCGCGCCGCGCTGGCGGCGCTGTCGGTCGCTGCGGGCGGGGCGGCTCATGGCGCGATCAGCGTGTCACGGACGAGGCTGCCGGCGAGGCCGCTGCCCGGCGCGAAGCCGAGGACGACGCGCACGCCGCCCGGCAACGCCATCGTCGGCGCAGCCGCTCCCGACGCCGGCGCGGACGCGGCCACCGGCAGCAGGGCGACGTTGCCGGTCGACTGGCAATTCGCCCACGCGTTGCCCTGGAAGAAGTAGACGTGCCAGTCCTCGAGGCCGGTGAGGGCGCGCAGCTGGCCGGTCTCGGTGCCCTGGAACTGCTGGGTGCGAAACCAGCTCTCCTGGAGGTTGCGCGTCGTCGTCACCGCCGGGCCGGCCCAGCGCTGCCAGACCGAGCCCTGGCTGTCGGGCCGGAGCGACCAGATGACGACCTGCAGCCCGCCCTCGGCGCGGCGGACGATGCGAACGCTCTGGCCGTCGCAGCTGATCGTGGGAACGGCGCTGGTCTCCTGGATCGACGCGAGGTCCTGCTCCCACTGCGCGATCACGGTCTCGAGGCGCAGCACCTGCTCGAGCCGCACCTGGTTCGATTCGCGGGTGCGGGCGATGCCGTCGACGCCTTGCCAGGCCATGAGCGACATGATCGCCATCACGACCATCGCCACCAGCACCTCGATCAGCGTGAAGCCGTGCCGGCGGCTGCGGCGGCGAGCCGTCACGATCGTCCCATGATGGTCGACAGCAGCAGGATCTGCCGGCCCTCGGCGTCGAGCATCCGCGCGTCGACGCGGCGGAAGTTCGGGTTCGGCGTCGGCCGCACGACCAGCTTGCCGGCGTAGCTGCGACCGAGCTGCTCGCAGCTGAAGTCGCCGTCGCCGATGTCGGGGAACTGGCGCGAGAGCTTGAGCTTGGTGAGCTGATTGTCGGCGCACCACTGGGCCGAGGTCACCTCGGCGAGGCGGGCGGTGTTGGAGGTCAGCGATCCGGCGGCCTTGATGCCGGCGCCGAGCGTGATGGCGACGATCGCGAGCGCGACCAGGACCTCGATCAGCGTGAAGCCGCGGCCGCGGGAACTCACCGCGCGACGCCGCCGTTGTCGCTGACCACGAATGGGCCGATGCCGTCGGTCGCGAGCGTCAGCCGCTGGTCGTCGAGGCGCAGGACGATGCGCTGCTCGCCGATCAGGGGCTCCGGCCCGAGGACGACGGCGCGCGCGCCGATCACCTGCGCCGAGGTGCTCGTGTCGAGCCAATGCGTCGGCAGCGGCGGGTCGGAGGCGAGGCCGACGAAGCGAAAGCCGCTGCCATCGGCCTGCTCGGCGAGCGGCTCCCAGCGCGCCGCCACGCCCGACGCACGCGCCTCGGCGCGCGCCGATTCGAGTAGCGACACCAGCCGGGTCGCTTCGTGCTCGAGCTTCGACGCCGCCGGGTCGCGCAATGCCAGGCTCGCCACCGCCGTGGCGATGGCGATCACCGCGACGACGACCATCAGTTCGATCAGCGTGAAGCCGCGCGCGCGCCGACTCGAGGCTCGGTGCCGGGGAAAAAGCGGCCCCGACGGGGCCGGCCCCTCCCTCTCGGAGGGAGGGGAGCGAAGCAGGGAGGGAGCAATCCTGTCAGCTCCCTTGCGGAGCAAGGGAGGGGAGCGAAGCGGGGAGGGAGCAGCCCTGTCTGCCTCCTGGCAGTAGGGCTTCGCCCTACTGCCAGGATCCGATGTCGGCATTCTTGCCTTCCCCGCCGGCGACGCCGTCGGCGCCGAAGCTGTAGACGTCGATCTCGCCCTTCAGCCCGGGGTTGGCGTACTGGTAGGGGCTCTTCCAGGGATCGTTCGGCAGCTTGTCGAGGTACGGCCGCCAGTTCGGCGGCGGCGTGCCGACGGTCGGCTTGGCGACCAGCGCCTGCAGGCCCTGCTCGCTGCTCGGGTAGCGCAGGTTGTCGAGCTTGTACAGCTTCAACGCCTGCATCAGGTTGTTGACGTCGGTGCGCGCGGCGGTGACGCGGGCGTCGTCGGCGCGATCGAGCATGTTGGGAACGATCAGCGCGGCGAGGACGCCGATGATGACAAGCACCACCATCAGCTCGATCAACGTGAACCCGCGGCTGCGGATCTGCCTCCAACTGCGACAGTGCATCGACATCGTCCCGTGCGGTTCTACCGCTCCGACGCCCGGAGGCGCAAAGCGTTCAATGATAATCGCCGCATGTTCGCCAGACTGTCAGCGTTCGTGATCTGGTCGCTTGTCGCCGCCACCGCGGTGTTCTGGGCGCTGCGCCTGGGCGCGAGCCCGGCGCCGGTGCCGCCGTACGCGGTCGCTGTCGGCAACTCGGTCGCGGTTCGCGGCGACCTGTCGCGCCTGTTCGGCGCGCCGCAGCGCGCCCCTGCGCTCGCCCAGGCGACGCCGGAAGCGCCGTCGCGCTTCAAGCTCGTCGGCGTGATGGCGCCGCGCTCGAGCACCGCCCAGGCCGAGGTCGGTCACGGCCTGGCGCTGATCGCGGTCGACGGCAAGCCCGCCAAGGCCTATGCCGTCGGCGCGCGTCTCGACAGCGATCTGGTGCTGCAGTCGGTCGGCCTGCGCACGGCATCGATCGGCCCGGCGCAAGGCGCACGCAGCCTTCTTCTCGAGTTGCCCGCGCTGCCGCCGCCGAACTCGGGCGTCCTGCCGCCGCCGGGAGTGGCGGCGCCGGTGCCGGCAGCGGCGCCGACGCGAATGCAGGCCGCCCAGGCCGCGGCGCAAGCCGCGCTCGCGGGCCAGGCCGGACAAGGCGCGGCGGCGCCGAGCGCGTTGCCCGGCGCGGCGCCCGCGCTCGGGATGCCGCAAGCGCCGATCGTGCAACCGCCCCAGGGCGTTCCGGGCCCGCCGCTGCCGGCGCCGGCGCCGAGCCTGCCGACGCAGGGCGGCCTGCCGACCCAGTAGCGACCCGGCTTCGCGCCGTCAAGCGAGAAAGAGTCGATAAGCCGGATTGGCCGTCTCGTCCGCGCACGGGTAGGCCAGCGTGGCGAGGAAGTCGCGAAAGCGATCCTCGTCGGCCGGCGGCACCTGCATGCCGACCAGGATGCGGCCGTAGTCGGCGCCCTGGTTTCGGTAGTGGAAGAGGCTGATGTTCCAGCCCGCCGGCATGCTCGAGAGAAAGCGCATCAGCGCGCCCGGCCGCTCCGGAAAGACGAAGCGATAGAGGCGCTCGTCCTTGGCGAGCGGGCTGCGGCCGCCGACCATGTGCCTCACATGCTCCTTCGCCAGCTCGTCGCCCGTGAGGTCGACGGCGGCGAAGCCGTGGCTCTCGAACTCGCGCGCGAGCAGCGCCGACTCGGCGCGGTCGATCGTCGCGATGCCGACCAGGATGTGGGCAAGCGGCCCCTGCGAGATGCGGTAGTTGAACTCGGTCACTGCGCGCGGACCGATCACTTCGCAGAAGCGGCGAAAGCTGCCGCGCTCCTCGGGGATCGTCACCGCGAACAGGGCCTCGCGCTCTTCGCCGACCTCGGCGCGCTCGGCGACGAAGCGCAGCCGATCGAAGTTCATGTTCGCGCCGCAGGTGATCGCGACGTAGGTCTCGCCGTGCGTCGCGTGCGTGTGGACGTACTGCTTGATCGCGGCGACGCCGAGCGCGCCGGCGGGCTCGAGGATGCTGCGCGTGTCCTCGAAGACGTCCTTGATGGCGGCGCACGCGGCATCGGTGTCGACGACGATCCATTCGTCGACCAGCTCGCGGGCGATGCGGAAGGTCTCGGCGCCGACGCGCTTGACCGCGGTGCCGTCGGAGAAGAGGCCGACGTCGGCGAGCTCGATGCGCTCGCCGGCATCGATCGATCGCATCATCGCGTCGGAGTCGTTCATCTGCACGCCGACGACGCGGATCTCGGGCCGTACGGCCTTCACGTAGGCGGCGATTCCCGAGATCAGCCCGCCGCCGCCGACGGCGACGAAGATCGCGTCGATCGGCCCCTGGTGCTGGCGCAGGATCTCCATCGCGATCGTGCCCTGGCCGGCGATGACGTCGGGGTCGTCGAACGGATGGACGAACGTGAGGCCGCGCTCGCTTTCCAGTGCCCTCGCTTTCGCGTAGGCGTCGGAGTAGCTGTCGCCGAAGAGGACGACCTCGGCGCCGAGCGCGCGCACGGCGCCGACCTTGAGCGACGGCGTCGTCGTCGGCATCACGACCAGCGCGTGGCAGCCGAGCCGGCGCGCCGCCAGCGCGACGCCCTGCGCATGGTTGCCCGCGGAGGCGCAGATGACGCCGCGCGCGAGCGCGACCGACGTGAGGTGCGCCATCTTGTTGTAGGCGCCGCGCAGCTTGAAGCTGAAGACCGCCTGCGTGTCCTCGCGCTTGAAGAAGACCCGGTTGTCGAGCCGGGCCGAGAGCGCAGGCGCCGGGTCGAGCGCCGACTCGATCGCGACGTCGTAGACGCGGGCGGTGAGGATCTTCTGCAGGTATCCCGCGAGCTCGATCGAGCGCTTCGGCGTGTTCTTGCGGGCGGAGGTCGCCATGCCTGTTGTGGTCTCCGACGGCACACGATTGCGGCAGCGCATCATACGCGGCGCTTGCGGCGCCCCATCGCTTTCCGTGGCGCCCGCGGGTCCAGAAAAAAGCCCAAGGCGTTGCGGCCTTGGGCTGAATCCACCAATGAAGAAGGTGGAGGAGACAATCGGCTCGACCCGTTAAGCGCCGGCCCCTCGGCACGGGACGCTGGATCGACTGAAACCCAGTGTAGGTGGTTTTTTGCTGCACTGCAATATCGGAGCGCGACGATGGAATGCACGATCGACTGGCTGGCCGCGAGCGGCATGGCGTTCAGCGCCGAGACCGGTAGCGGCCACCTGCTGACGATGGACGGCGCCGCCGATGGCGGCGGCCGCAACCTCGCGCCGCGGCCGATGGAAACGGTGCTCGCCGGGACCGGCGCGTGCGCGGCCTACGACGTCGTCCTGATCCTCAAGCGCGGTCGTCACGACGTGCGCAGCTGCCGGGTCAAGGTGACCTCCGAGCGCGCCGCGGCGGACCCGAAGGTGTTCACGAAGATCCACCTCCACTTCGTCGTCGGCGCTGTCGGCGTGCCGGCGGCGGCTGTCGAGCGCGCGATCGCGCTGTCGCACGACCGCTATTGCTCGGCGACGATCATGCTCGCCAAGACCGCGGCGATCACGACCAGCTACGAGCTCGTCGCGAGCGGCGACGGTCAGACGTAGTGAGCGGTCGTCGTCATCACCTTGGCGGCGGCGCGCATCGCCCAGCGGATCGGCGCCGGCAGTCGGGTCCCGCCGGCCTGCTCTGCGGCCAACGCGTGGGCGGCTTCGTCGTCCTTCATCTGCGCGACGATCGCGCGCGACGCATGGTCGCCGGCAGGCAGCTGCTCGAGGTGGCCTTCGAGGTGACGCTCGACCTGACGCTCGGTCTCGATCAGGAAGCCGAGGCTTCTGGCGTCGCCGGCGCGGGCCGCGACAAGGCCGATGGCGAAGGCGCCCGCATACCAGAGCGGATTGAGCAGGCTCGGGCGCGCGCCGAGCTCGACGAGTCGCTCGGCGGTCCAAGCGAGGTGATCGGTCTCTTCGCCGGCGGCCTGCTCGAACTGGCGACGCAGGGCAGGGTCGGCGGTGGCGAGCGCCTGTGCGCTGTAGAGCGCCTGAGCACAGACCTCGCCGACGTGGTTGACGCGCATCAAGGCCCCGGCGCGACGCCGTTCGTCGTCGTCGAGACGCTCGCCCGGACCGGTCGCGACCGGCTTCGGCCGCGCCGCCTGCGGCGTGCTCGTGAGGGCGCGCAAGGCATGGTCGGCAACGGCGAGCAAGCGGTCGGCAGCGGAGAGACGGATAGGGTTCATGAGGGTCGCCAGAATAGCCTCGGACGCCCGATACATCCGGCGAAATCCTCGTTGTGCCAAGACAACATAAGGCCTTTTTTTGTTCGGCAAGGCTTTCCAGCCCGGGGTGCCTCTGGTGCAATACATCCAACTTCCCGCTGAGGGGGTTGTGCCTGATCTGCTCCAGCGCGGGTTTTTGGTGATCGGGACCTCTTGTTCAACCTAGGAGATAGTTGCAATGAAAAAATCTCTGCTCGCTCTCGCTGTATTGGGCGCTTATGCGGGCGTCGCGTCGGCTCAGTCGTCGGTCACCCTCTACGGTACCGTTGACCTCAGCGGCAAATACGTCAAGAACGACGGCTCGGCCAAGCGCCTCAGCCTGGGCCGTGACGGCATCAACAGCAGCCAGCTCGGCTTCCGCGGTATCGAAGACCTCGGCGGCGGCCTGAAGGCCGGCTTCCTGCTGCTGTCCAGCGTCGGCGCGGATTCCGGCGACATCGGCGCCGGCCAGTCGGCGGGCGGTTCGGGCAAGTTCTGGACGCGTCGTTCGACGGTCAGCCTGTTCAGCAACGGCGGCGAGCTTCGCCTCGGCCGCGACTACACGCCGACGTTCTGGAACGACACGATTTTCGACGCGTTCGGCACCAACGGCCTGGGCGATTCGACCCACGTGCTGCAGATGGCGACGACGACCTTCGTCCGCGCCGACAACTCGATCGGCTATTTCCTGCCGGCGAACATTGGCGGCTTCTACGGTCAGGGGATGGTCGCCGCCTCAGAGCCGGGTCAAGCAGGTCAGACGAGCAACGGTGGCCGCTACGTCGGCGGTCGTGTCGGCTTCGCCGCCGGCCCGTTCGACGTCGCGTTGGCGGCGGCTGAACAGCGCAACGCGCCCCTCTTCGGTCAGACGCAGAAGACCTACAACATCGGCGGCGCCTGGGACTTCGGCTTCCTGAAGCTGATGGGCTATATCGATCGTGACACCGCCCCGGGCCTGCGTGAAACGCGCGGCTCGATCAGCGCAGTCGTTCCGATGGGTCAGGGCGAAATCCACGTCGGCTACGATCGCAGCAAGCTGACCAACAACATCGTTCCCGCGGCCGCGTTCAGCAACACGATCTGGCAGGCCAAGGCGACGTACCAGTACAACCTGTCCAAGCGGACCGCGATGTACGCCACCATCGCCGAAGTCGCCAACGGTGATTTCTCGCGCGCCGGCGTCGCCAGCGGCACTTCGATCAACGCCGCTCCGACCCTCGGCGGCAAGTCGAAGGGCTTCGAAGCGGGCATTCGCCACTTCTTCTGACCCGACGCTCGCGCGAGCGAGTTTCCCGATCAGCCTTTGAAAGGCCGCCTCCGGGCGGCCTTTTTCATGCCCGTTCGCGCCGGCGATGCGGGCAATCCCTTTTGACGAGTGGCGTGCGTTTTGCTCTCATTGGCTGAGCGCGACGACGGCGCAGCCGAATCGTTTCGAGTCCGCAGCAGCGCGGGCGCCGCCAGTCACCGAGCCCGTCGAGTGGCCGTGCGGTTCATCAGGTGCACCTCGGGTCCATGTTCGCCTTCGTCCTACGCCGACTCGTCCAGGCCGTTCTCGTCATGCTGACGGTGGCCTTCATCGCCTTCATGCTGTTCCAGTACGTCGGCGATCCGGTCACGAACATCCTCGGCCAGGACGCGACGCCGCAGCAGCGCCAGCAGTTGCGTACCGACCTCGGCCTCGACAGCGCGTTTCCGGTCCAGTTCGCGCGCTTCGTCGGCAACGCCGTGCGCGGCGAATTCGGGCTCAGCCTGCGCCAGGGACGCAAGGTCTCGTCGCTCATCGCCGAACGGCTGCCGGCGACGCTCGAGCTGACGATGCTCGCCGCCCTCATCGCCCTGGCCTTCGGTATTCCGATGGGCGTCTACTCCGCGCTCAAGCGCGGCACGTTCATCTCTCAGGCGATGATGACGATCTCCCTGATCGGCGTGTCGCTGCCGACCTTCCTGATCGGCATCCTGCTCATCCTCGTCTTCGCCGTCACGCTGAAATGGCTGCCGAGCTTCGGCCGCGGCGAGGTCGTCGCCTTCGGTCCGTGGACGACCGGCATGACGAGCATCGACGGCTGGCGCCACCTGGTGCTGCCGTCGATCACGCTGGCGATATTCCAGCTCACGCTGATCATGCGTCTCGTGCGCTCGGAGATGCTCGAGGTGCTGCGCGCCGACTACATCAAGTTCGCGCGCGCACGCGGCCTGCCGGACCGCGCGGTGTACTTTCGCCACGCGCTCAAGAACACGCTGGTGCCGGTGATGACGATCACGGGCCTCCAGATCGGCGGCCTGATCGCCTTCGCGATCATCACCGAGACCGTGTTCCAGTGGCCGGGGATGGGGTTGCTCTTCATCCAGGCGGTGCAGTTCGCCGACATTCCGGTGATGGCCGCCTACTTGTGCCTGATCGCGCTCATCTTCGTCATCATCAATCTCGTCGTCGACCTTCTCTATTTCGCCGTCGACCCACGGCTGCGCGTCGAGCGGTCGGCCGGCGCGCACTGATCCGATTTCTCACAAGGAAGATCACCCATGAAAAGAATCGCTCCCTGGCTCGTCGTCGCATCGCTCGCGCTCGCCGCACCGCTCTCGCACGCCGTGACCCTCCGTGTCGCCGACCAGGGCGACGTCCAGTCGATGGATCCGCACTCGCTCAACGAGAGCCTGCAGCTGAGCTTCACTGGCAACGTCTACGAGTCGCTGATCGAGCGCGACAAGAGCATGAATCTCGCGCCGGCGCTGGCGACGAAATGGACGCAGCAGAGCCCGACCGTCTGGCGCTTCGACCTGCGTCCGGGCGTGAAATTCCACGACGGCACGGCGTTCACCGCCGATGACGTGGTGTTCACGTTCAAGCGCGCGGCCGGCGAAGGGTCCGACATGAAGGGCTACACCAACCCGATCAAGGAAGTGCGCAAGGTCGGCGATCTCGCGGTCGAGATCGAGACGACGGCGCCCTATCCGATCCTGCCCGACACGCTCACGACGCTGGCGATGATGAGCAAGAAATGGTGCGAGGACAACAAGGCGGAGCGTCCGGTCGATCGCCGCAAGGGAATCGAGAACACGGCGAGCTTCAAGGCCAACGGCACCGGGCCGTTCCGGCTGAAGGAGCGCCAGCCGTCGGTGCGCACGGTGCTGGTCAAGAACTTCAACTGGTGGGGGAAGTCCGAAGGCAACGTCGACGAGGTCGTGTTCACGCCGATCGGCAACGACGCGACGCGGGTGGCCGCCTTGCTCTCTGGCGAGACCGACGTCATGGAGCCGGTGCCGCTGCAGGACGTCGAGCGGATCAAGGCGGCCGGCATCAACGTGCTGCAGGGCCCCGAGCTACGGACGATCTTCCTCGGCATGGACCAGAAGCGCGACGAGCTTCAGTTCAGCAGCGTCAAGGGCAAGAACCCGTTCAAGGACGTTCGCGTCCGGCGCGCGTTCTACCAGGCCATCGACGAAGAGACGATCAAGGCGCGAGTGATGCGAGGCGCGGCGCTGCCCACCGGCCTCATGGTCGGCGCGGCGGTGCGCGGCTTCCAGGCCGACATGAACAAGCGGCCGCCGTACGACGTCGAGGCCGCGAAGAAGCTGCTCGCCGAGGCCGGCTACGCGAACGGCTTCGAGGTCGGCATGAACTGCCCGAACGACCGCTACGTCAACGACGCCGCGATCTGCCAGGCGGTCGCCGCGAACCTGGCGCGGATCGGCGTCAAGGTCAACCTCATGGCCGAGACGAAGGTCAGCTACTTCCCGAAGATCCTGCGTCGCGACACGAGCTTCTACCTGCTCGGCTGGACGCCGAGCACGGTCGATTCGCACGACACGCTGTCGGCGATCATGGCGACGCCGAACGAGAAGGGGCAGGGCCAGTTCAACCTCGGCGCCTACAGCAACCCGAAGATCGACGAGCTCACGCTGAAGATCCAGTCGGAGACCGACCAGAAGAAGCGCAACGACATGATCCGCGAGGCCTTCAAGATCCACCAGGACGACGTCGGCCACATCCCGCTGCACCAGCAGGCGCTTGCGTGGGCGGCGAGCAAGAAGGTCGAGCTGACCCAGCTGCCGAACA
>JADGRJ010000278.1 GCA_017881025.1 Rhizobacter sp.
GGCGGCGGCGGCAGCGGTGGCCGCTCCGGCGGGGGCGGCGGCTACGGCGGTGGCGGCGGTGGCCGCTCCGGTGGCGGTGGCGGCGGCAGCCGCGGCGGCTACTGAGTCGAGCGATCCGGCCGCAGCAGCGGCCTCGCGTCAGAAGGCGGTGCAGCGAAAGCGCACCGCCTTCTTCATTTCGGCGTCAACCCTCCTGCTGGCGCTTCTTGCGCGGGCGGCCGGCGAGGACGCGGTCGTAGAGCGCGTCAGGCATCCACTTCAGCAGCCGCGCGACGATCGCCATCTGCCAGGGGATGAAGCGAAACCGGTCGCCGGCGGCGATGGCCTTGAAGGCGCGATCGGCGAACGCCTCGGCGCTCATCAGGAACGGCATCGAATAGCGATTGCCCTGCGTCAGCGGCGTGTCGATGTAGCCCGGCGCGATCGTCACGACGCGGATGCCGAACGGGCGCAGCTCGCCGCGCAGGCTTTCGCAGTAGGCGATCACCGCCGCCTTGCTCGACGAGTACGCGCCGTGGCCGGGGATGCCGCGCACGCCGGCGACGCTGGCGATGCCGACCAAGGTGCCGCTGCCGCGCTCGGTCATCGCCGTGACGAACGGCTGGAACGTCGCCGCGAGGCCGATGTTGTTGGTCTCGTAGGTCGCGCGCATGACGTCGAGGTCGGCGAGCACCGCCGTGTCCATGCCGACGCTGATGCCGGCGTTGGCGATGACGACGTCGGCAACGCCCTGCGCGGCGATGCAGGCGCGACCGGCGCCGGTGATGGCGGCGACGTCGCGAACGTCGGCGCCGTAGACGGCCCAGGTCGCGGCGGCGAAGCCTTGCGCCGTCGCCCAGCGCGAAACCTCGTCGGCGCGCCGCGCCACCAGGGCGAGCCGATAGCCGGCGCGATGAAAGCGCGCCGCCAGGGCCTGGCCGATGCCGCTCGACGCACCGGTGATGAAGACGAGCGGCGTCGTTTCGCTCATCGCGGCGCCGCTCGGCGCGGCGTCATGAAGGTGGCGCTCGTGCGGCCCTTGAGGTCGACGACGCGCGCCAGGTTGTCGTACTCCATGCCGCCGGCGCGAACGACGCTCTGGCCCTGGGTGACGACCACCGGCAGGTGCGAGCGCAGGCGCTCGACGTTGCGAAACGCGTGCAGGAACTCGCTGCGGAACTCGACCTGCTCCTCCTTGCCGTGCGCCGGTCGCACGACATGCGCGTCGCCGAGCAGCTGAACCTCGCTGCCGTCGCCGTTGGCGAGCGCCTTTTTCGCGTTGGCGAGGGTGACGACGCCGTCGTTGCCGATGGCGCGGATGCGCGCGTCGTCGATCTCCAGGGTGTCGTCGTCGGGGAAGTGGCGCAGCCGCTCGCCTTCGATCTGGGTGCGCAGCGCGCCGTCGCTGCCGAAGCGCTGGACGACGAAGCGCGTCATCGTGTAGTCGGCCTCGTGGTGCGGCAGGGCGGCCGCGCGCGGCGCCTCGACCCCCGGCGCGTTGCGAACCAGCCACCAGGTTCCCGACGCGAGCAGCGCCATCGTGATCAGCGGCAGGTACGCCGAGACGAGGTCGAGCAGGCGCAGCGGCCAAGGTGCCGCGGCGACCGGCTCGGGACCGGCGAAGCTGAGGTCGACGTCGTCGTCGTCCTCGAGGCCGCCGCTCGCCGGCGCGACGCCGGGCTCATCGCGCGCCATCGAGGGCGAACAGCGGACCGCGCAGCAGCTCGGCGTAGCGGCCGGAGGCGACGAGCAGCAGGTCGCAGAACTCGCGCGCGGCGCCGTGGCCGGCCGCGGCCTCGGTGACGTGGTGCGCGACGGCGCGAACCTCGACGTGCGCGTGCGGCGGCGCGCACGCGAACGCGGCGCGGCGCAGGATCGGCAGGTCGGGCCAGTCGTCACCCATCGCGGCGACGCGATCCCAGTCGAGGCCGAGGCCGTCGACGAGCGTCGCCGCCGCCGCCATCTTGTCGACCGCGCCGTAGGCGGCGTGAAAGACGCCGAGATCGGCCATGCGCCGGCGCACGGCCGCCGAGTCGCGCCCGGTGACGACGATCGGCACGATTCCGGCGTCGACGAGCAGCTTCATGCCTTGCCCGTCGAGGGTCGAGAACGCCTTGAAGACCTCGCCGGCGGCGCCGATGTAGACCCGGCCGTCGGTTAGGACGCCGTCGACATCGAAGATCGCCGCGCCGATTCCCGCGCCGGCGCCGCGCGCCGCGAGCAGCAGGCCCGGCGCGAACTCGAGGGCGGGCGCGAGCGAGTTCGGCATCAGATCACCTTCGCCCGCATCAGGTCGTTCGAGTTGATCGCGCCGACGAGCTGGCCGGCACGGTCGACGACGAGCAGGCCGGTGACGCGATGGCGCTCCATCAGCTCGGCGGCCTCGACCGCGAGCGCGTCGTCGCGAACCAGCTTCGGCGACGCGCTCATGACGTCGCGCGCGCGCATCGCGCGCAGGTCGGCACCGGTCTCGATCAGGCGGCGCAGGTCGCCGTCGGTGAAGATGCCGGCGACCCGGCCGCTCGCGTCGCACACCGCCGTGAAGCCGAGGCCTTTGCGAGTCATCTCTTGCAGCATCTCGGCCATGACGGTGCCTGCGTCGACGCGCGGCACGGCGTCGCCGCTTCGCATCAGATCGACGACGTGCATCAGGAGCTTCCTGCCGAGGCTGCCGCCGGGATGCGAGCGCGCGAAGTCCTCCTCGCGAAAGCCGCGCGCGTCGAGCAGGGCGACGGCGAGCGCGTCGCCGAGCGCCATCTGCGCGGTCGTGCTCGCGGTCGGCGCGAGGTTGAGCGGGCACGCCTCCTGGTCGACCGCGCTCGAGATGACGATGTCGGCATGCCGGCCGAGACTGCTCTCGACGTGGCCGGTCATCGCGATCAGGGTGACGCCGAGCCGCCTGATCGCCGGCACGATCGCGGCGATCTCGTCGCTCTCGCCCGAGTTGGAGATCGCGAGGACGACGTCGCCGGCGGTGACCATGCCAAGGTCGCCGTGGCTCGCTTCGCCCGGGTGGACGAAGAACGACGGCGTTCCGGTCGAGGCCAGCGTCGCCGCGACCTTGCGGCCGACGTGACCGCTCTTGCCCATTCCCATCACGACGACACGGCCGCGGCAGGCGAGGATCGCACGCAGCGCGGCGACGAGGTCCTCGCCCTGGCGATCCTTCAGCGCATCGAGGGCGCGCGCCTCGATGTCGAGCGTCGCGCGCACCAGGGCGAGCGCGCGTTCGGCGTCGAAGGAAGATGAGGCGGGCACCGTGATCGCGCGAGCGTCCAGTAGGATCGGCCGATTCTAGGGTTCGCACCCGCACGCCGCGACCGCATGGCCTCGACGCTCGAACTGACACTGGTCTTCCTGGTCGCCGCCGTCGCCGGCGTCGTCGTCTGCCGCCTCGCGCGCCTGCCGCCGATGCTCGGCTACCTCGCCGTCGGCGTCGTCCTCGGGCCGAGCGCGATCGGCGTCGCCAGCGACACCGCAGGCGTCAGCTACCTGGCCGAGTTCGGCATCGTCTTCCTGATGTTCGTGATCGGGCTCGAGTTCAACCTGCCGAAGCTGCAGAGCATGCGAAGGCTCGTCTTCGGCCTCGGCCTCAGCCAGGTCGTGGTGACGATCTTCGCCGCGGTCGCCGGCAACGCCGCGCTGGTCTCGCTCTTCACGGCGAGCGGCCGCGCCTGGGGCCTCGGCTGGCAGAGCGCGATCGCGCTCGGCGCGGCACTGGCGATGAGCTCGACGGCGATCGTCGTCAAGCTGATGGCCGATCGCCTCGAGCTCGAAAGCGAGCACGGCCGCCGCGTCATGGCCGTGCTCCTGTTCCAGGACCTCGCCGTCGTGCCGCTGCTGGTCCTCATTCCCGCGCTCGGCTCGACCCCCGAGGTGCTGCTGCGCGAGCTCGCGGTGGCGGCGCTGAAGGCGGCCGCGCTCCTCGCCGTGCTCCTGGTCGGCGGCCGCGTCGTCATGCGCTGGTGGCTGACGCTCGTCGTGCGCAGGAAGAGCGAGGAGCTCTTCGTCCTCAACCTGCTCCTCGTCACGCTCGGCTTGGCGTGGCTGACCGAGCTCGCCGGCCTGTCGCTCGCGCTCGGCGCCTTCGTCGCCGGCATGCTGATCGCCGAGACCGAGTTCAAGCACCAGGTCGAGACCGACATCCGGCCGTTCCACGACGTCCTGCTCGGCCTCTTCTTCATCACCGTCGGCATGAAGCTCGACCTCGGCGTCGTGATGGCGCACTGGCCGCTGGTGATCGCCCTCACCGTGCTGCCGGTCGTCTTCAAGTTCCTCCTCGTCACGGTGCTGGCGCGCATCTTCGCTGCTGCGCCCGGTGTCGCGCTGCGCACCGGCCTTTACCTGGCGCAAGCGGGCGAGTTCGGCTTCGTCCTGCTCGGCGTGGCGAGCGAGCGCCAGCTCCTGCCGCCCGATCTGCAGGGGCCGATCCTCGCCAGCATGGTGCTGTCGATGCTGGCGACGCCGCTCATCTTCATGGCCAGCAACCGCATCGTCATGCGCCTGTCGGCGAACGACTGGCTGCTCCAGTCGGTGGCGATGACGACGATCGCCAGGCTAACGATCAACACCGAGTCGCACATCATCATCTGCGGCTTCGGTCGCAGCGGCCAGAACCTGGCGCGCCTGCTCGAGGCGGAGAAGATCGCCTACATCGCCCTCGACCTCGACCCCGACCGCGTGCGCCAGGCGGCGGCCGCTGGCCAGAGCGTCGTCTTCGGCGATGCGGCGCGCCTGCAAAGCCTGATGGCCGCGGGGCTGGCGCGCGCCAGCGCGGTCGTCGTCAGCTACCACGACACGCCGTCGGCGCTGAAGATCCTGCACCTCGTCCACTCGCACGCGCCCAAGGTGCCGGTCGTCGTTCGCACCATCGACGACGCCGACTTCGAGCGCCTGCGCGCCGCCGGCGCGACCGAGGTCGTTCCGGAAGCGATCGAGGGCTCGTTGATGCTCGCCAGCCATGCCCTCGCGCTCGTCGGCGTGCCGATGCGGCGCGTCCTGCGCGTCATCCAGCAGCAACGCGACGCGCGCTACGGGCTCCTGCGCGGCTTCTTCCACGGCGCCGACGACGACACCGTCGC
>JADGRJ010000068.1 GCA_017881025.1 Rhizobacter sp.
CGACGAAGGCGGCGTGCAGCGCGATCGCCAGCACGGCGCAGGCGGCGAGCGCGCGGCGCCGCTCGCGGCCCGACCGCCCGGGCGTGGCGACGGGCGATCGGTCGGGCCTTTGCGCGACGGTGCGGTCCAGCATCGACAATCGGTCCTCGTCAGGCACGCAAACCCTCGTCCCGGAACACGCACGATGAAGCTCGCCACCTACAAGGACGGCTCACGCGACGGCCAGCTCGTCGTCGTCTCGCGCGACCTCGCGACTGCCCACTATGCCAGCGCGATCGCGACCCGCCTGCAGCAGGTCCTCGACGACTGGAACTTCCTCTCGCCGCAGCTCGAGGACCTGGCGACGACCCTCAACCACGGCAAGGCGCGACACGCCTTCGCGTTCGAGCCGGCGCGCTGCATGGCGCCGCTGCCGCGCGCCTACCAGTGGGCCGACGGCTCGGCGTTCGTCAATCATGTCGAGCTCGTGCGCCGCGCCCGCAACGCCGAGATGCCGGCCAGCTTCTGGACCGACCCGCTGATGTACCAGGGCGGCAGCGACGACTTCCTCGGCCCGCACGACGACATTGCCGGCGCGAGCGAGGACTGGGGCATCGACTTCGAGGCCGAGGTCGCGGTGATCACCGGCGACGTCGCGATGGGAACGTCGGCGGACGCGGCGATCGAGTCGATCCGCCTGGTCATGCTCGCCAACGACGTCAGCCTGAGAAACCTGATCCCGGCCGAGCTCGCCAAGGGCTTCGGCTTCTTCCAGAGCAAACCGGCGACGGCGTTCAGCCCGGTCGCTGTCACGCCCGACGAGCTCGGCGCGGCCTGGCGCGGCGGCCGGCTCCACCTCGACCTCGAAAGCACCTGGAACGGCGCGCGCGCGGGCCTGTGCAACGCCGGCCCGGAGATGACCTTCCACTTCGGCCAGCTGATCGCGCACCTGTGCAAGACGCGCAACGCGCGCGCCGGCTCGATCGTCGGCAGCGGCACCGTGAGCAACAAGGACTGGACGCGCGGCTACTCGTGCATCGCCGAGAAGCGGGCGATCGAGACGATCGAGGGCGGCGCGCCGAAGACGCCGTTCATGCGCTTCGGCGACTCGATCCGGATCCAGATGAAGGACGCGGACGGCGCGTCGATCTTCGGCGCCATCGAACAGCAGGTGGCGCGCGGATGAGCGACGACTTCCCGCGAACGCTCAAGTTCGCGACCATCTGGCTCGTCTTCGGCGCGATCGTCTTCGTCGGCTACCAGGGATACCGGCACGAGGCGCGGAAAGCGACCTTCACGACCACCGGCGGCATCGTCGAGATCCGCAAGGGCGACGACGGCCACTATCACTGGCCGGGAACGCTGAACGGCGCAAGCGTCGATTTCCTCGTCGACACCGGCGCGAGCGGCGTCGCGATCCCGTCCGCCCTGGCCGAGCGGCTGGGCCTGAGCGGCGAGGAAACGGTTCGCTCGGCGACGGCCGGCGGCTGGGTCACCGGGCGCGTCGTCCGCGCCGACCTGGCGCTGGAGGGCGGCGTTCGCGCCGAGCGGCTGCGCATGGTCGCCCTGCCGAACCTCGACGGGCCGCTGCTCGGCATGGACGTGCTCGGCCGCCTGCACTGGCAGCAGCGCGACGGCGCGTTGCGGATCGATCTCGGCGCGGGCAATCCGGGAGGACCCGCCTCGTGATCAGGCCGTGGTCACTCGTCGCCGCTCTCGCGGCCGGTCTCTCGCTGCTGGCGCCGCTGCGCGGCGAGGCGCAACCGGCGAGCGCGCCGGCCGGTTGTCCGCCCGCCGCGATCCCGCTCGACAGCGAGCGCTTCCAGGCCGGCATGAGCCAGGCCGAGGATCACGGCTTTCTGTGGCGCATCGCCAAGGACGGCCGCACCTCGTATCTCTACGGGACGATCCACGCCGCGCGGCCGGCGTGGATGTTTCCCGGCCCGCGCACGACGGCCGCGCTCGAGGCGAGCGACGTGCTCGCGCTCGAGCTCGACCTGCTCGACCCCGACGTGCAGGCACGCCTCGTCAAGGCGGCGAACGCGCGCCCCGACGAGCGCCTTCCCGCCGCGCTGGCGGCGCGCATCGAGCGGCGCATGGCCGCCGAGTGCGTCGACGCCGCGCCGTGGCGCGCGTTCGCGCCCGAGTTCCAGATCGCGTCGCTGGCGGTGCTGGCGGCGCGCCGCGAAGGCCTCGATCCGTCGTACGCGATCGACCTCGTCCTCGCCCTCATCGCCCGCGACCTCGGCAAGGCGACGGCATCGCTCGAAACGCCCGAGGCGCAGATCGTGGCGCTGCGCATGCCGACGCGACAGGCGACGATCGATTTCGTGACGAGCGGCCTCGACGAGCTCGAAGCCGGCCGCTCCGGGCCGCTGCTCGCGCACATGGCGACCGCCTGGACCGACGGCAACCTCACCGAGCTCGAGGGTTACGAGCGCTGGTGCAACTGCCTCAATACCGCTGCCGAGCGTGCCTCGATGACGCGCCTCCTCGACGACCGCAATCCGCTCCTCGCCGCGGCGATCGATTCGCTGCACGCGGGCGGCCGATCGGTCTTCGCCGCCGTCGGCAGCCTGCACATGATCGGCGCGAACGGGCTGCCGGCGCTGCTGCGCCAGCGCGGCTACGCCGTCGAGCAGGTCCGCTTCGGGCGCTGATCGACCGCGCAGGCGCAACGCCGCTCGGGCGACAATCGCCCGAACTCAGGAGGAGACAAGATGAGCGACGCAAGAGGCTTCAGCAAACTCATTCCCGGCTTCGATTTCCTGCAGAGCCTCGTCAAGAACGCAGGCTCGGCGCTGCCCGGCATCGGCCAGTGGGTCGCGCCGACGCTCGATCCGGCCGAGCTCGAAAAGCGCATCGGCGAACTGCGCACGGTCCAGTACTGGCTCGAGCAGAACGCGCGCATGCTCGCCGCGACGATCCAGGCGCTCGAGGTGCAGCGGATGACGCTGTCGACGCTGAAGTCGATGAACGTGCAGATGGCCGACCTGAGCGAGTCGCTGAAGATCAAGCCCGCCTCGGCCCCCGCAGAAGCGGGCGCCCCGGCGCCGGCGTCGGCCAGGAAGACGAGCGATGCCAAGAAGTCGCCCCAGGCGGTCGACCCGATGCAGTGGTGGGGCGCGCTCACGAACCAGTTCGCCGAGCTCGCGACCAGCGCCATGAAGGACAGCGCCACCGACGCCGCCAAGTCGCTCGCCGGCGGCATGATGAAGCAGTCGTTCGACGCCGCCGCCGACACCATGAAGAAGGTCGCCGGTGCGCCCGGCCGCGCCGTCGCCGGTGCCGCCAGGAGCCTGACGGCCAAACCGACGGCTGCGGTGCCGGCGAAGAAGGCGGCCAGGCGGCGCCGCGCGACTCCCACCGCGACCTGACCTCGGCCCGCGCTCCATGAACGCGCCGCTGCCGCAAGCCGCCGCCCGCTCGGCCGCAGACCGCGGCCGGCGCCAGGCCGAAGTCGTCGGCGCGCTCGCCGGCGCGGTGCCAGCGCACGCGCTGCTCTGGCGGCGTGAGGACACCGTGCCCTACGAATGCGACGGCCTCACCGCGTACCGCGAGCAACCCCTTGTCGTCGTCCTGCCCGAGACCGAGCGACAGGTCGCCGACGTGCTCGCGATCTGCCATCGCCTCGAGGTCCCGGTGGTCGCGCGCGGCGCCGGCACCGGCCTGTCGGGCGGCGCCCTGCCCGACCCGCTTGGCGTGACGCTCAGCCTCGCCAAGTTCAATCGCATCCTCGCGATCGATCGCACGGCGCGGACGGCGCGGGTCCAGACCGGCGTCCGCAACCTCGCGATCAGCGAGGCGGCCAGGCCGCATGGCCTCTTCTACGCCCCCGACCCGAGCAGCCAGATCGCCTGCACGATCGGCGGCAACGTCGCCGAGAACTCGGGCGGCGTGCACTGCCTCAAGTACGGCTTGACGCTGCACAACGTCCTCAAGGTGCGCGGCTTCACCGCCGCCGGCGAGCCGGTCGAGTTCGGCAGCGATGCGCTCGACGCGCCCGGCCTCGACCTGCTCGCCGCGGTGATCGGCAGCGAGGGCATGCTCGCCGTGATCTTCGAGGTCACCGTCAAGCTGCTGCCGCTCGCCGAGACGGCGCGCTGCATCATGGCCAGCTTCGACGACGTGCGCCGCGCCGGCGACGCGGTCGCGGCGATCATCGCCGCCGGCATCATCCCGGCCGGCCTCGAGATGATGGACAAGCCGATGACCGCCGCGGTCGAGGGCTTCGTCCACGCCGGCTACGACCTCGACGCCGCGGCGATCCTGCTCTGCGAGAGCGACGGCAGCGCGAGCGCGGTCGAGGAGGAGATCGTCCGCATGGCCGAGGTGCTGCGCGCGTGCGGCGCGACGCGCATCGAGGCGAGCGAGGACGAGGCGCAGCGCCTGCGCTTCTGGAGCGGGCGCAAGAACGCCTTTCCGGCGAGCGGCCGCATCAGCCCCGACTACATGTGCATGGACTCGACGATTCCGAGGAAGCGCCTCGCCGACATGCTGATCGCGATCGCCGAGATGGAGAAGAAGCACGCCCTGCGCTGCGTCAACGTCTTCCACGCCGGCGACGGCAACCTGCACCCGCTGATCCTGTTCGATGCCAACGATTCGGCGCAGCTCCATCGCGCCGAGGCGTTCGGCGCCGAGATCCTCGAGCTGAGCGTGGCGATGGGCGGCACGGTCACCGGCGAGCACGGCGTCGGCGTCGAGAAGCTGTCGTCGATGTGCGTCCAGTTCTCGCCGGCCGAGCGCGCGCAGATGGAAGGCGTCAAGCGCGCCTTCGATCCGGCCGGCAAGCTCAACCCCGGCAAGGTGATCCCGACGCTCTCGCGCTGCGCCGAGTACGGCCGCATGCACGTCAAGCGCGGCCTGCTCGCGTTCCCCGAGCTGCCCCGCTTCTGAAGGCCCGGCCGTGAACCCCGCCGTCGCGGCGATCGTCGAGCGCGTGCGCGACGCGCATGCGTCGGGCCGACCGCTGCGGATCCGCGCCGGCGGCACGAAGGATTTCTACGGCGAAGCGCCGATCGGCGACGTTCTCGACGTGCGTACCCTCGTCGGCGAAGCCGATCACGAGCCGACCGAGCTCGTCGTCACCGCGCCGGCCGGCATGGCGCTCGTCGACCTGGAAGCGCTGCTCGCCGAACAGGGCCAGTGCCTGGCGTTCGAGCCGCCGCGCTTCGCGCCCGCATCGACCGTCGGCGGTATGGTCGCGGCGGGCCTCTCGGGGCCGTCGCGCGCCGCCGCCGGCTCGGTGCGCGATCACCTCCTCGGCGTCACGCTCGTCAGCGGCAGCGGCGAGCTGATGCACTTCGGCGGCCGCGTCATCAAGAACGTCGCCGGCTACGACGTCTCGCGCCTGATCGCCGGATCGCTCGGCATCCTCGGCGTCATCGTCGAGGTCTCGCTCAAGGTGCTGGCGCGCGCCCAGGCCGAGACGACGCTGCGCTTCGAATGCAAGCCGAGCGAAGCGCTCGCGCTCCTCCACGGCTGGGGCGCGCGGCCGCTGCCGCTCGACGCCAGCGCATGGTGGAACGGCAGCCTGATCGTTCGCCTGCGCGGCGCGAGCGCCGCCGTCGACGAGGCGGCGCGCGCGCTCGGCGGCGAGTCGATCGCGGCAAGCGCGGCGACACCGTTCTGGCAGAGCCTGCGCGATCACACCGATCCGTTCTTCGTCGCCGCCGACGATGCGACCCTGCACCAGGACGCGACCTTGTGGCGCCTGTCGCTGCCGCAGACCGCGCCGCTGCTCGGCCTCGCCGGCGACGAGCTGATCGAGTGGCACGGCGCCCAGCGCTGGCTCGCGACCGCGCTGCCGGCGGCCCAGGTGCGCGAGGCCGCCGCGGCGGTCGGCGGCCACGCGACCGCGTTTCGCACGCGCGACAAGTCTATCGGCGTGTTCACGCCGCTGCCGCCGCCCTTGCGCGCGATCCACGAGCGGTTGAAGCGCTCGTTCGATCCCAAGGGCATTCTCAATCCCGGTCGGCTCTATCCCGGTCTCTGACGACAATCGCTCCCACATGCAGACCGAGATCGCGCCGGAATTCGCCGGCACCGCCGACGGCATGGAGGCCGAAGCCATCCTCAGGAAGTGCGTGCATTGCGGCTTCTGCACCGCGACCTGCCCGACCTACCAGCTGCTCGGCGATGAGCTCGACAGCCCGCGCGGCCGCATCTACCTCATCAAGCAGGTGCTCGAGGGCCACGCGCCGACGCGGGCGACGCAGCTCCACCTCGACCGCTGCCTGACCTGCCGCAACTGCGAGACGACGTGCCCGTCGGGCGTCCAGTACGGCAACCTGGTCGAGATCGGCCGGCGCATTGTCGACGAGCGCGTGCCGCGGCCGGCCGGCGAGCGCGCGCTGCGCTGGACGCTGAAGGAAGGACTGACGTCGCCGATCTTCGCGCCGGCGATGAAGATCGGCCAGGCGGTCCGCGCCGCGTTGCCGCCGGCGCTGAAGGCGAAAGTGCCGGCGCCTTCGCCCGCGGGCGCGCAGCGCTGGCCGACGCGAGAGCATCCGCGCAAAGTGCTGCTCCTGCTCGGCTGCGTGCAGCCGACGATGATGCCCAACATCAACAGCGCGACCGCGCGCGTGCTCGACGCCGCCGGGATCCAGACGCTGGTCGCCGACGACGCCGGCTGCTGCGGCGCGATCCGCCTGCACCTGAGCGACCGCGACGGTGCGCTCGATCACATGCGCAGGAACATCGACGCCTGGTGGCCGATGGTGCAGCGCGGCGCCGTCGAGGCGATCGTCATGAACGCGTCGGGCTGCGGCGTGACGGTCAAGGAGTACGGCCACTCGCTCGCCCACGACCCCGACTATGCGAAGAAGGCGGGTCGCATCGCCGACCTGACGCGTGACCTTTCCGAGATCGTCGAGGCCTGGGTGGCCTCGACGCCTCCGGCCAGGATTGCACCCCCTCCCCGCTCCCCCGCCGAGCGGGGGAGGGCCGACTCGCTCCCGTCCGTGCTTTCGACTCGCATCGCGTTCCACCCCCCATGCACGCTTCAGCATGGCCAGCGGCTGCACGGCGGCGTGGAAGAGATCCTGCGCGCGTTTGGCTTCGACGTCCGCATCGCGAGCAACGAGGCGCACCTGTGCTGCGGCTCGGCAGGCACGTACTCGGTGCTCCAGCCCGAGCTCGCCATCGCGCTGCGCGACCGCAAGCTCGCGAACCTCGACGAGATCGCACCCGCGGCGATCGTCTCGGCCAACATCGGCTGCATCCAGCATCTGCAGAGCGGAACGACGACGCCGGTGCGCCACTGGGTCGAAGTCCTCGACGACGCGCTGGCGCGCTGACGCCGCGACGCGATGACGCCGCGCTACGAGGAGCACGCCGCCGATCCTGCGCTCGCCGCGCACGTGCACTGCACGTGGCTGTTCGAGGGCGATGAGGACGGCGCCGAGCAGGCCGTGCCGCCCGACGGCCGCTGCGAGCTGATCGCCCACTTCGGCCGGCCCTACGACGAGCGCGGCGGCGACGGCGCCTGGCACGCGCAGCCGACGCTCCTGTTCGCCGGCCAGCTGACGCGGCCGCTGGTGCTGCGCTCGCACGGCGCGGTCGCCGTCCTCGGCGTTCGCTTCAAGCCGGCCGGCGCGTGGGCCTTCGCCGGCGCGCCGCTCTCGTCGTGCACCGATCGTCGCCTCGACCTCGCCGCACTGCACGGCGCCGCCGCCGTGTCGACGTTGCGCGCGCAGCTCGGCGATGCCGCCGACGCGCCCGGTCGCAGCGCCGTATTGAGCCGCTACGTCGCCGCGCAGGTGGCACGGCGCGACGATCGTCGCGACGCCGCGGTCGAGGCCTGCGTCGAGCGCACGCTGGCGAGCGAAGGCCGCGTCTCGCTCGCCGAGCTGGGCGCGCTCGCCGGCCTGGGCGAGCGCCAGCTGCAGCGCCGCTTCGCGGAGGTCGTCGGCATCTCGCCGCGCACGTTCGGCAGCGTCGTCCGCCTGCGCCGCGTCTTCGATGCGCTGCGCGACGCGCCCTGGTCGACCTGGTCCGAGCGCGCGCAATCGGCCGGCTTCTTCGACCACCCGCAGATGGCGCGCGACTTCCGCCGCCTGCTCGGCACGGCGCCGTCGCACTGGGCGGCGAGCGGCCGCGGCCTGGCGACGTGTCTGGCCGGCGATGCCTGAGCCTGTCGCAAACCTACAAGCGCGCCCTGGCGCTGACTGACTATCCTCGGCGCACTTTGCCGGAGGCCTTCATGCGCAAGCTCGCCCTGATGCTCGTGTCGATGACGGTGGCCGCAAGCGCCGCCCGCGCCGCGCCCGCACTCGACCTGTCGTGGCTCGCCGGCGACTGGCGCCGCTGCAAGGACGGCGAGATCGTCGAGGAGCGCTGGCTCGGCCCGCGCGGCGACATGCTGATCGGCGCGAACCTGACCTCGTCGAAAGGCAAGGCGAGCTTCGAGAACCTGCGCCTCGCCCGCAGCGACGACGGCTGGACCTACTGGGCGTCGCCGATGGGCCGCACGCCGGTGCCGTTTCGCATGATCGAAAGCGGCACGCGGCGCGCCGTGTTCGCGAATCCGGAACACGGGTTCCCGGCCCGCATCGTCTACTGGCGCGAAGGCGACGAGCTGCTCGCGCGGATCGAAGGGACGATCAAGGACAAGCCCGCGGCGATCGAATGGCGTTTCGCGAAAGGAACGGCGGCCGACTGTCCACAGGCGCCCTAGGCGGCGAACGCGCCGGTCGGCCGGCGCGAATACGATGCGCGCCGACCTCGGCTTCAGCGAGACGACGCTGGTCTGGGTCGTCAACGCCTACCTGCTCACCTGCGGCGGCCTGCAGACGACGCCGCTCGCGTTGCACATCGATGTCGACGGCGACTGAGCCGCCGCGCCGGCGCGCGATCACGGCGCGCTGATCCGCGTCACGCCGCTCCGCGTGAGCACGTAGATCGCGCCGTCGATGCCGACCAGCAGGTCGACCGGCTGGCCGCTGAGGCTGGCGAACGCGTAGGCGGCGTTGCCGTTGGCGAGGTCGATGCGGCCGACGAAGCGGCTGACGAAATCGGCGAAGTAGTACTGGTCACGGTAGCCGTCGGGGAACGCGCCGGTCGCCGGGTAGAACGCGCCGCCGGCGATCGCGAAGCCCTTGAAGAAGCCGCCCGGGCCCGAGCCGAGCGGCGCCGCGTCGGCGTGCTTGTAGGTGAAGAGCGGCGCCGTGATTCCGGCGCCGACGTTGTCGGGTCCCTCCGATCCCGGCCAGCCGTAGTTGGCACCGGCGCTGCCGACATCGATCTCCTCCCACGTCGTCTCGCCGACGTCGTTGATGTGGATCCGGCCCGTTCCCGGCTGGACCGCGAAGGTGAAGGGATTGCGCAGGCCATACGCCCAGACGGCGCGGCCGAGGCCGGCCTGGGTCGCGAAGAACGGGTTGTCGGTCGGAATGCTGCCGTCTTCGTTGAAGCGCAGGAGCTTGCCGAACGGCAGCGCCAGGTTCTGCGCCTGCGCGCCGTTGGCGTTGTCGCCGACGCCGACGTAGAGCTTGCCGTCGCTGCCGAAGTGGATGCCGCCGCCGTTGTGGTTCGTCGCTCCCGAGAGGTTGGGCAGGTCGACCAACGTGACCTCGCTGCCCGCCGCGGCGACGTCGCCGGCGGCGGTGAAGCGGCTGATCCGGTTGTGCGAGACGCCGCCGACCGAGCGCGTCGAGTAGATGTAGACCCAGCCGTTGTTCGCGAAGCCGGGGTGCAGCGCGACGCCGATCAGCCCGCGCTCGCCCGCCGAGTCGACCGCGACGGTCGCGAACGGCGTCGCCAGCAGCGCGCCGCTCTTGACGACGCGCAGCGTCCCGCCCTGCTCGGCGATGAAGAGGCGCCCGTCGGGCGCCTGCGCGAAGGCGGTCGCGCTCGCCAGGCCGACGAGCCAGCTCTCGTTGCGCGTGAAGCCGCTCGGCCGCGTCGTCGCGCCGCCGAACTGGACCAGCGCCGTCGACCAGGGGGAAACGTTGCCCGAGGTGTCGGTGGCGCGCGCGCGCAGCACGTGCTGGCCGGCCGGATACAGGCTCGTGTCGAGCGTCGTCGCGTAGGGTGCGCTCGTGTCGGTGGCGCCGATCGCGAGCCCGTCGATCTGGAACTCGACGCTCGCGACGGCGACGTTGTCGGTCGCGGTGGCGGCGACCGCGATCGTGCCGGTGAGCCCGCTCGCGAGATTCGCCGGCGCCGTCACCGCCGCGGTCGGCGCCACGCCGTCGAGCGCCGGCGGCGGTGGCACGACGAGCACCGTCGCGGCCGCGCTCGTCGTCGCTGCGCCGCGCGTGTCGGTGGCGCGCGCGGTCAGCGTGTGCGGGCCGGCGGTAAGCGGCGTCCAGGCGAACGAATAGGGGCTGGTCGCGTCCTCGCCGAGGAGCGTGCTGCCGTCGAAGAACTCGACCTTGGCGACGCCGTCGTCGCCGTCCGAGGCGGTGGCGGTCAAGGTGATCGCGCTCCCCGGCGTCCCGTTGGTCGGCGCGACCAGGGCGACCGAAGGCGGCAGGTTGGCGACGGTGCCGTTGTCGTAGCCGCCGCCGCCGCACGCGGCGCAGAGGGCGGCGCAAAGCGCCATCGCCTTGCCGCTGGATCGAAAGGACCTTGTCATCGTCGCCAGTCTCCGTCTTCGTCGCGTCGCTGCACTGCAGTCGATCCGTCCGAGCGGCAAATGTTGCGCCCGTGGCGGCCGGGCCTGTGTCAAGAGGTAGCGCTAGCGCCCCGTCAGCACCGCCTCGATGCGCTCAAGCAAGGCCGGGTTGCGCGCCGCGCCGCGCGTGACGAGGAGGGCGAAGTTGTCGGCCATCGTCTCCTCGGGATGGATGATGTAGCCGGTGTTGCCGCCGAGCCGGGCGAGGTAGTCCGGAACGCCTTCGGGCGCGTGCCAAAGCGGCTGGCCGTCGCGCAGCATCGGCAACGTCCGGCCGTCTGCCGTCGTGACCTCGAGCAGGCGCACGTCCATGACGCTGAAGAAGCTCTCGCCCGGCGCAAGCTCGCTGCGCCGCGCGACCAGGACCGGCATCACCATCGTCGCGCGGCCGTCGATCGTGACGCGCATCGCGTCGCGGTCGAACGGCGCGTCGGGGTTGGCGATTCGCAGCGGCAGCCACGCCGCCGGCCATTGCAGCGGCGCGACGCGCTCGAAGCCGATCGTGCGATACAGCCGTGTCGACAGCGCCGGGTCGTGGCGCGAGACGACGTGGAAGAGCTCGTGCGCGAGGATCCGCGCGTCGCCCGGACCCGACGGTGCCTCGGGAAGGGTCGCGCTCGGCAGGACGACGGCCCGGCCGCGCGTGTAGGGCGCGCCGGCGGCATCGCGACCGTCGGTGTCGATGAAAAGGATCTCGTCGGGCAACGGCACGCGCAGCTCGGCGAGGCGCGGCGCGATGCTCGCGAACGCGCGGCGCCAGCGCGCTTCCTGACCCGCCGGCCACGGCTGCACGGCGGCGGCCGAGAACGCGAGCAGGCGCTCGATCGAGACCGGTGCGGCGACGCCGAGGACGGCGGCGCGCTGGAACTCGCTCGTCGCCTCGCTCCAGTCGTCGCCGCGGCCGAGTACCGCCTGCCCTTCGGCGACGCTCGCGAAGCGGACGACGGTGGCGCCGAGGCGCGCGTCTTCGGCGCGTGCGGCAGCGACGAGCGCCGCGCCGGCGAGCAGCCACGCGAACGCACGAACGACGACGACGGAGCTCAACCGCGGAAATGACACGCGACGCGATGCCCTTCGCTGCTTTCCTTCAGCTCCGGGACGACCGTGCTGCAGATCGGAAACTGGGCGATCGGGCAGCGCGTGTGGAAGTGGCAGCCCGATGGCGGCCGGATCGGGCTCGGCACGTCGCCCTGCAGCGGGATGCGCTTTCGCTTCACCTTCGGATCCGGGATCGGCACCGCCGACAGCAGCGCTTCGGTGTACGGATGCAGCGGCTGCGTGTAGAGGCGCTTCGCCGACGCGATCTCGACGATTCGGCCGAGGTACATCACGGCGACGCGATCGCTGATGTGCTCGACCACCGACAGGTCGTGGGCGATGAAGATGTAGGTGAGGTTGAAGCGCTCCTGCAGGTCCTCGAGCAGGTTGATCACCTGCGCCTGGATCGAGACGTCGAGCGCCGACACCGCCTCGTCGCAGACGATGAGCTTTGGGCTCACCGCGAGCGCCCGGGCGATGCCGATGCGCTGGCGCTGGCCGCCCGAGAACTCGTGCGGATAGCGGCGCATGTGGTCGGCGCTGAGGCCGACCGTCTCCAGCAGCTCGACGATGCGCGCCTCGTACTCGGCGCGGTTCCTGGTGAGCTTGTGGATCGTCAGCGCCTCGCCGACGATCGCGCCGACCGTCATGCGCGGGTTGAGCGACGCGTACGGATCCTGGAAGATGATCTGCATGTCGCGCGCCAGCGCGCGCAGCTCGTCCTTGCCGGCGTGGACGACGTCCTTGCCCTCGAACCAGACCTCGCCCGAGGTCGGCTCGATCAGGCGCAGGATGCAGCGCCCGGTGGTGCTCTTGCCGCAGCCCGACTCGCCGACGACGCCGAGCGTCTCGCCGGCCATGAGGTCGAAGCTCACGCCGCTCACCGCATGGACGTTGTCGACCTCGCGGCCGAGCCAGCCGCCGGTGATCGGGAAGCGCTTGACGAGGTCTTTCACCCTCAAGAGCGGCCCGTTCATGCCAGCACCTTCTCGCCGCTCGGCAGAATGTCGAAGATGCAGCGCACCTTGTGGCCCGGCACCGGCTCGCGCAGCGCCGGCGTCGCCGCGACGCACTCGGGCACCGCGTACTTGCAGCGCGCCGCGAAGCGGCAGCCTTCGCCGGGCTCGATCAGCTTGGGCACGGTGCCGGGGATCTGCTCGAGCCGCACCTTGTGCAGCGCCGCCGTGTCGATGCGCGGGATCGAGCGGATCAGCCCCTGCGTGTACGGGTGGCGCGGGTTCGCGAACAGGGACTCGACGCTCGCCTCCTCGACGACCATGCCGGCATACATGACGACGACCCGCTGCGCGACCTCGGCGACCACGCCCATCGCGTGCGTGATCAGCATGATCGCCATGCCGAGGCGCTCCTTCAGCTCGGCGAGCAGGTCGAGGATCTGCGCCTGGATCGTCACGTCGAGCGCGGTCGTCGGCTCGTCCGCGATCAGCAGCTGCGGGTTGCAGGCGAGCGCGATCGCGATCATCACGCGCTGGCGCATGCCGCCCGAGAACTGGTGCGGGTAGTCGTCGACGCGACGTTGCGGCGTCGGGATCCGCACCAGCGCGAGCATCTCGACGGCGCGATCCATCGCCGCCTTGCGACCGAGCCCTTCGTGCAGGCGCAGGCTCTCGGCGATCTGCTCGCCGACGCTGTAGACCGGGTTGAGCGAGGTCATCGGCTCCTGGAAGACGATCGCGATCTCCTTGGCGCGAACGCGGCGCATCTCGTCGGTGCTCGCGGTGACGAGGTCGCGGCCTTTCCACAGCACCTGCCCGGCGGCGATCTTGCCCGGCGGCATCGGCAGCAGCTTCAGCACCGTCATCGCCGTCACCGTCTTGCCGCAGCCCGACTCGCCGACGACGCACACGGTCTCGCCGCGATTGATCGTCAGGTCGACGCCGTCGACCGCGTGCAGCCAGCCGTCGTCGGTCTTGAAGTGGGTCTTCAGGCCCTTGATCTGGAGCAGCGCGACCTCTTCGACGAGCTCGCCGCGCTTGGCGGCCGAGCGCGAAGGCGACGTCATCAGGATCGGACGGAGCGGTGCCGGCATCAGTGGGGCCCCCAGGTCGCTTCGCGCCCGCCCCCCGAGGGGGACGATGCCAGCTTGGGGCGGCCCGGCGCCGGCATCAGAGCACCCGGCGCGGATCGAGCGCATCGCGCAGGCCGTCGCCGACGAAGTTGATGCAGAGCACGGCGAGGAAGATCGCGGTGCCCGGGAACAGCGCCCAGTGCGGCGCGATGTCGAGGTACTCCTTGCTGTCGTAGAGGATCCGGCCCCAGGTCGGGATGTCGGGCGGGAAGCCGAGGCCGAGGAACGAGAGCGTCGACTCGGCGATGATCGCCGCGGCGACGTCGATCGTGCCGGCGACGATCACCGGCCCGAGCGAGTTGGGCAGGATGTGGCGAACGACCTGGCGCGGCACCGAGGCGCCGAGCGCGCGCGCCGCCTCGACGAACTCCTTCTCGCGCAGCGAGAAGAACTGTGCGCGCACCAGGCGCGCCACCGGCATCCAGCGGAAGCCGCCGATCACCAGCACGATCAGGATGAAGACGCCGACCTCGGGGCCGAAGGCCTGCTTGAGCGCGTCCCGGAACAGGTAGATCAGGATCAGCAGCAGCGGCAGCTGCGGCAGCGACAGGAACAGGTCGGTGACCCACATCAGCGCTGCGTCGACGGCGCCGCGCGAGATGCCGGCGGTGGCGCCGACCGTCACGCCGACGAGCATCGCCATCAGCATCGCCGCCAGGCCGACGGCGAGCGAGATGCGGCCGCCGTAGAGCATGCGCGCGAAGATGTCCTGGCCGAGGTCGTCGGTGCCGAACGGATGGTTGGCGGTCGGCGTGTGCAGGCGCGCCGTGAAGTCGATGTCGTTGATCGCGACCTTCCAGAGCAGCGGCCCGAAAGCGACCATCAACACCATCACGGTGAGGACGATCAGGCCGAGGACGGCAAGCCGGTGCCGGCGAAAGCGCCGCCACGCCTCGGCCGCCGGCGAGACGTTGCGCAGACGCGGCGCGGCAAGCACCGGGCTAGCGGTAGCTGATGCGGGGATCGAGCCAGCCATAGAGGAGGTCGGCGATCAGGTTGAAGAGGATGACGAGGCACGAGAAGACGAACGTCACCGCCATGATCACCGGCGTGTCGTTGCGCAGGATCGCGTCGATGAGCAGCGAGCCGATCCCCGGCACGCGGAAAATCTGCTCGGTGACGATGGCGCCGCCGAAGACCTGCGGCATGGTCAGCGCGACCAGCGTCACGACCGGGATCAGGGCGTTGCGGACGACGTGCTTCATGACCACCGCGTACTCGCGCAGGCCCTTGCTGCGCGCGGTGGTGACGTAGTCGAGGCGGATCACGTCGAGCATCGCCGAGCGCACGTAGCGCGTCCAGCTCGCGCCCTGGAACAGGCCGAGCACGAGCACCGGCATGATCGCCTGCTTGATGTGCTGCCACCACCAGTCCCAGCCGGTGCCTGAGATGTCGGCGCGAAAGACGAATGGCAGCCAGTCGAGCTTGATCGAGAAGAGCAGGATCAGGAGCAGCCCGGTGAAAAAGGTCGGCAGCGAGAAGCCGACAAAGGCGAGCGTGCTGGCGATGCGGTCGAACCACGAGTAGGGCCGCGCCGCCGAATAGATGCCGACCGGCAGGGCGATCATGAGGGCGAGGATCTGCGAGGCGCCGATCACCGCCAGGGTCACCGGCAGGCGGCCGAGGATCAGCTTGTCGACGTCGACGCGGCTGATGAACGAGAAGCCCCAGTCGCCATGGAACATGGCGATCAGCCAGCGGAAGTAGCGCTGCCAGACCGGATCGTCGAGGCCGAACTGCCTGCGCAGGTTGGCCTGCACCTCGGGCGGCACGTTCGGGTTGAGCGCCATCTCCGAGAACGGATCGCCCGGCGCGAGCGCGAGCACAGTGAACAGCACGACGCTGATGCCGAGCAGGCTCGGCAGGGCGATCAGGAGACGACGCAGGAGGTAGTGACCCAAGGTTCGACCCGTCGCTCAGGCTTCCGCGTACCACTCGGCGATGCTGCTCAGCGCCGAGTCCCAGCCCGAGAGCGGCGCGACGAGCTGGCGCGCGACGCCGTACATCGACGGCCGATAGACGACGGGGATGATCGCGTGCTCGCGGCAGATGAGGTCGTTCATCGCGATCAGGAGCGCCGTGCGTTTGACCGGATCGAGCTCGGCCTCGGACGCTCGAAACAGGTGATCGTATTCGTCGTTGCGCCAGCGCCCGCGATTGACGCCCTGCCACTTGTTCGCCTTGCCGGTGGCCTGCCACGACACGAACCACTGCATGAACACGCTCGGGTCGGGCGGCCGGCCGGCGACGGCATACATCTGCAGGTCGGCGAGGAACTTGCCGTACGTGTCGGGATTGGCGAGGTCGGACGAGAAGAACACCGCCGCCGTCACCGCCTTCAGCTCGAGCTCGATGCCAGCCTTAGCGCACGCCTGCTTGTAGATGTTCTGCACCTTCTGGCGCACCGAGTTGATGGAGGTCTGGAACAGCAGCTTGAGCCTGCGGCCGTCCTTCTCGCGGATGCCATCGCCGCCGCGCTTCCAG
Organism: Rhizobacter sp.; assembly: GCA_017881025.1. GTDB lineage: Bacteria > Pseudomonadota > Gammaproteobacteria > Burkholderiales > Burkholderiaceae_C > Schlegelella_A. The sequence goes on from JADGRJ010000068.1 coordinate 16,212, forward strand.
CCCGCCGCATCCAGCACGGCGTTGGCGCGTTCGATGCTGAACTCGCCCTTGACGTTCGGGCTGTTGTAGCGCGCCGGGTTGTTGACGAAGTTCGGCGTCGCGACGCCGGCGCGGCCGTAGACGAAGCTTTGGATGCTCTTGCGGTCGAGCAGCAGCGTCAGCGCTTCGCGGACCGCACCGTCGCTGAGGATGGGGTGGCGCGACTTCGGGCTCGACCGTTCGCCGTCCACCTCGACCTGTGGGTCGGCATGATTGATCTGGATCACCTCGACGTCGCCGCTCGGACACGCGACGACGCGGCCCTTGCGGCTTGCTTCCATGCGCGTCAGCACGTCGTCTTCGACCTGCAGGTTCCAGGCGAAGTCGTAC
>JADGRJ010000069.1 GCA_017881025.1 Rhizobacter sp.
AGCCGAGCAGGCCGAGCCCGCCGAGCAGCAGCGCGTACGTCTCGGGCTCGGGCACCGGGTTCTGCAGCAGGGCGATGTTCGACGCCGCCACCTCGCCGTTGTCGCCGACCTCGCCGATGTAGAGGAAGAGGCCCGTGGTCGCGGTGAACGCGGTGAGGTTGAAGGTGATGTTGCCGTTGTCGCCGAGGCTGATGAAGCCGTTGGCGCTCGCGTCGGTGAGGGCAACGGCGTCGAAGAGGCCGAGCGTGGCGACCGCGTTGTTGAGCGTGTTGCCGCCCGGGCCGGTGCCGAACAGCTTGGCGTCGGCGGGGGCCCGCTGCGTTCCCGGCGTGAAGACGACGCCCGAGACGAAGTTGAACAGGCCCAGGCCCGCCGCGCCGGCGGCGCAGGCGGCATCGGCGCAATTGGTGGTCGACAGCTTGATCGCGTCGAGGTCGAAACCGCTGAACTGGCCGGGCGATCCGCCCAGCAGCGAGCTGTTGTCGGCGATGGCGATGGCGGCGAAGCTGCCGGCCAGGGTACCCAGGTCGGCTTTGTAGACCGCCGTGCCGATGGCGGGCGCGCTGCCGACCAGGCCGGGCAGCTTGACCAGGGTCACCGGATCGGCGTGCGCGCCGACGGCGACGAGGGCGGCCGCAGCCGCCACGATCGAACGACAGGGGGACAGAACTCGCATGGCTTCCTCCAATGGAACGGGGCCGGCGCCGCGGCGCGGACGGCGCGACGATCGTAGGAGCATGGTCGAGCGCGCGCAAGCCTGCGCTGGGGCGAACGGCGCGCCTATGATTCCGGCTCGCTCCGCTGGAGCCCGACCTCATCCGGACGCCCGAACCACCATGAACATCCATCGCTTTGCCGTCGCCGGCCTTGCCGCCACCGCGCTGCTCGCCGGCAGCGGCGCCGCCCTCGCCGCCAAGACCCTCGTCTACTGCTCGGAGGGCAGCCCCGAGGGCTTCAATCCGCAGTTCTTCACGACCGGTACGACCGCCGACGCGTCGTCGGTGCCGATCTACAACCGGCTGGTCGAGTTCGACCTCGGCACGACCAACATCGTCCCCGGCCTGGCCGAGAGCTGGACCGCGACCCCCGACGGCCTGAGCTACACCTTCAAGCTGCGCAAGGGCGTCAAGTTCCACAGCAGCGCGAAGTTCACGCCGACGCGCGATTTCAACGCCGACGACGTGCTGTTCTCGTACAACCGCATGGCCGACCCGAACCATCCGTTCGCGAAGGTGACGCCCGGCCAGACCTACGCGTACTTCGAGGACATGGGGATGAAGGACATCGTCGAGAAGGTCGAGAAGGTCGACCCGATGACGGTGCGCTTCGTCCTGAAGAAGCCCGAGGCGCCGTTCATGGCCGACATGGCGATGGACTTCGCGTCGATCCTCTCGGCCGAGTACGCCGACAAGATGATGGCCGCCAAGACGCCCGACGTCGTCGACCGCGAGCCGATCGGCACCGGCCCGTTCCAGTTCGTCTCGTACCAGAAGGACGCGGTGATCCGCTACAAGGCGTTCGACCCGCACTGGGGCGGCCGGCCGAAGATCGACAACCTGGTCTACGCGATCACCACCGACGCATCGGTCCGCTACGCCAAGCTGAAGACGGGCGAGTGCCACGTGATGGCGTTCCCGAAACCGGCCGACGTCGCGCTGATGAAGGCCGACCCGGCGATCAACCTGGTCCAGCAAAACGGCCTCAACGTCGGCTACATCTCGTTCAACGTCGAAAAGAAGCCGTTCGATTCCAAGCTCGTTCGCCAGGCACTCAACATGTCGGTCAACAAGAAGGCGATCCTCGACAACGTCTTTCAGGGCGCGGGCGCGGTCGCCAAGAATCCGATCCCGCCGACGCTCTGGTCGTACAACGACAAGGTGCAGGACTATCCGTACGACCCGGCGAAGGCGAAGGCGCTGCTGGCGCAGGCCGGCTATCCGAACGGCGTCGACGTCGAGCTCTGGTATCTGCCGGTGACGCGCCCGTACAACCCCGACGGCAAGCGCATGGCCGAGCTCATCCAGCAGGACTGGGAGAAAGTCGGCGTTCGCACCAAGCTCATCACCTACGAGTGGGGCGAGTACAGGAAGCGCAGCAAGACCGGCGAGCAGCACGCGATGATGTTCGGCTGGTCGGGCGACAACGGCGATCCCGACAACTTCTTCGTGCCGCTGCTCGGCTGCGCCGCGGTCAAGGGCGGCGGCAACGTCTCGCGCTGGTGCAACAACGACTTCGAGAAGATGGTCCAGAACGCCAAGCTGGCGACGCGCCAGACCGATCGCGCCGGCTTCTACGCCAAGGCGCAGGAGATCGCGCACGACGAAGCGCCGTGGATCCCGATCGCCCACTCGGTGCGCTTCGATCCGGTCAGGAAGGAAGTGACGGGCTACAAGATGGACGCAACCGCGCACCACTTCTTCAACAAGGTCGACATGCCGGGCCAGTAGCAACGATCCGGTCCCCGGCGTGATCGCCTTCGTCCTCAAGCGCCTCGCCCTCGTCGTCCCGACCTTCCTCGGCATCACGCTGCTCGTCTTCTCCCTGATCCGCCTGATTCCGGGCGATCCGGTCGAGGCGCTGTCGGGCGAGCGCGGCATGACCGAGGAGCGCTACCACCGGCTGGTGCACGAGTTCGGCCTCGACCGGCCGCTGCCGGTGCAGTACGGCGAGTACGTATGGCGCGCGCTGCACGGCGACCTCGGCGTCTCGGTCGTCACGCACGAGCCGGTGTTCTCGGAGTTCGCGGCGCGCTTCCCGGCGACGGTCGAGCTCTCGCTCGTGGCGATGCTGTTCGCGCTCGTCATCGGCATTCCCGCCGGCATCGTCGCGGCGGTGAAGCGCAACACGGTGTGGGACTACTCGGTGATGGGCGCGTCGCTCACCGGCTACTCGATGCCGATTTTCTGGTGGGGGCTGCTCCTCATCCTCACCTTCTCGGTCGGCCTCGGCTGGACGCCGGTGTCGGGGCGCCTCGCGATCCAGTACGACATTCCCGCAGTCACCGGCTTCATGCTGCTCGACTCGGTGCTCTCGGGCGACAAGGGCGCGTTCCGCAGCGCGCTCTCGCACCTGATCCTGCCGGCGATCGCGCTCGGCACGATCCCGCTCGCCGTGATCGCGCGGATGACGCGCTCGTCGATGCTCGAGGTGCTGCGCGAGGACTACGTCCGCACCGCGCGCGCCAAGGGCGCCGGCCGGGTCCGCGTCGTCGCCGTCCACGCCTTGCGCAACGCCCTGATCCCGGTCGTGACGACGATCGGCCTGCAGATCGGCACGCTCTTCGCGGGCGCGATCCTGACCGAGACGATCTTCGCCTGGCCCGGCGTCGGCAAGTGGCTGGTCGAGGCGATCCACCGGCGCGACTACGCCGCGGTGCAGGGCGGCATCCTGTGCACGGCGACGATCATCATCGGCGTCAACCTGATCGTCGACGTCCTCTACGGCGTGATCAATCCGCGGATCCGCCATTCATGAGCGCCATCGCGCCGATCGCGGCGACCCAGCCCGCTGCGCCGCCGTCGCCGGCGCGCGAGCTCTGGCGCGACTTCCGCAGGAACCGCGGCGCCGTCATTGGCCTGGCGGTGCTCGGCCTGCTCGTCTTCTGCGCGCTCTTCGCCAACGTCATCTCGCCCTACGACCCGAGCGAGCAGTTCCGCGACGCGACGCTGCGCCCGCCATCGCTCAGCGCCGTCGGCGGCCACGTCTTCGTCCTCGGCACCGACCCGGTCGGCCGCGACGTCCTCTCGCGCCTGATCCACGGCACGCGCCTCTCGCTCGTCATCGGCCTCGTGTCGGTCGGCCTCTCGCTCTCGTTCGGGGTCATGCTCGGCCTCGTCGCGGGGTTCTACCGCGGCCGGTTGCCGGAATACATCGTCATGCGGCTGATGGACGTGATGCTGGCGCTGCCGAGCCTGCTGCTGGCCGTCGCCGTCGTCGCCGTCCTCGGCCCGGGCCTGGCGAACGCGATGTTCGCGATCGCGATCGTCATGCTGCCGCACTTCGTCCGCCTGACGCGCGGCGCCGTCCTCGGCGAGCTCGCCAAGGACTACGTCCAGGCGTCGCGCCTGGCCGGCGCTGGCACGGCGCGGCTGATGTTCGACACCGTGCTGCCGAACTGCGCCGCGCCGCTCATCGTCCAGGCGACGCTCGGCTTCTCTTCGGCGATCCTCGATGCCGCCGCGCTCGGCTTCCTCGGCCTCGGCGCGCAGCCGCCGACGCCCGAGTGGGGCTCGATGCTGGCGAGCGCGCTCGAGTTCATCCAGAGCGCGTGGTGGGTGGTCACACTGCCAGGGTTGGCGATCCTGATCACGGTCCTTGCGTTCAACCTCACCGGCGACGGCCTGCGCGACGCCCTCGACCCGAAACTGAAGACGTGAGCGCGCCGACATCCCTGGCGTTGCTGGAAGTCGAGCGTCTCTCGGTCGAGTTCGGCGCGCCGGGATCGGCGCTGCAAGCGGCGAGCGACGTCAGCTTCTCGGTCGACGCGGGCGAGGTCGTCGGCATCGTCGGCGAATCGGGATCGGGCAAGAGCGTGACCGCGCTCGCCGTCCTCGGCCTGATCGATGCGCCCGGCCGCGTTCGCGCCGAGCGGCTCGCCTTCGCCGGCCGCGACCTGCAGGCGATGGGCGAGCGCGAGCGGCGCTCGCTCCTCGGCGCCGACATCGCGATGATCTTCCAGGACCCGATGACGAGCCTGAACCCGTCGTTCACGGTCGCCTTCCAGCTGATGGAGACGATCGCGCTGCACGAAGGCGGCTCGCGCAAGGCGCGTCGCGCGCGCGCGCTGCAGCTGCTCAAGGACGTCGAGATCCCCGACCCCGAGCGCCGCCTCGACGCCTTCCCGCATCAGCTCTCCGGCGGAATGAGCCAGCGCGTCATGCTGGCGATGGCGATCGCCTGCAACCCGCGCCTCTTGATCGCCGACGAGCCGACGACCGCGCTCGACGTCACCGTGCAGGCGCAGATGCTCGCCCTGCTGATGCGCCTGCAGCGCGAGCGCGGCATGGCGCTCGTCCTCATCACCCACGACCTCGGCGTCGTCGCCGAGGTCGCGCAGCGCGTCCTCGTGATGTACGCCGGCCAGATCGTCGAGAGCGCCGCCGCCGCCGAGCTGTTCGCGCAGCCGCGCCACCCGTACACGCAAGCGCTGCTCGCGTCGCTGCCCGAGCGCAACGCCGGGCGGCGCCGCCTCGCCTCGCTGCCCGGCGTCGTGCCGGGCGCGTTCGACCGGCCCGAGGGCTGCCTGCTTTCGCCGCGCTGCCCGTACGTTCGCGATCGCTGCCGCGAAACGCGGCCGACGCTGTTCGAGGTCGGCGCCAGCCGGGCGCGCTGCTACTTCCCGATCGGCGCGGAGCCGCGGCCGTGAGCCGCCGGGCCGCTCCCCAGGCGAATACCGTAGCGCGCGGCGCGAAGGCATCCCGATGACCGCGATGCCGAACCCGACGCCGGTGCTCGAGACGCGCGCGCTGACCAAGCACTACGCGGTGTCGAGCGGCTTCTTCGCCGCTCCCGGCAACGTGCGCGCACTCGAGGACGTCTCGCTGTCGCTGGCACCGGGACGAACGCTCGCCGTCGTCGGCGAATCGGGCTGCGGCAAGAGCACGCTCGCGCGCCAGATCGCGATGCTCGAGACGCCGACCTCGGGCAGCGTCGTCATCGGCGGCGTCGACGCAACGAGCGGCGATTCGGCAACGCGGCGGGCGCTGCGCAAGAGCGTCCAGATGGTGTTCCAGAACCCGTTCGCGAGCCTCAACCCGAGGAAGAAGATCGGCCTCGCGCTCGAGGAGCCGCTCGCGATCAACACCGACCTGAGCCGGGCCGAGCGCGAGGCGCGCGGCCGGGCGATGCTCGCCCGCGTCGGCCTCTCGCCCGAGCACTACCGGCGCTATCCGCACATGTTCTCGGGCGGCCAGCGCCAACGCGTCGCGATCGCGCGCGCGCTGATGCTCGAGCCGCGGCTGGTCGTCGCCGACGAGCCGGTGTCGGCGCTCGACGTCTCGATCCAGGCGCAGGTGCTCAACCTGCTGATGGACCTGCAGGAATCGACCGGCGTCGCCTACGTCTTCATCTCGCACAACCTCGCCGTCGTCGAGCTGATCGCCGACGAGGTCGTCGTCATGTACCTCGGCCGCGTCATGGAGCGCGCGCCGAAGGCCGAGCTCTTCGCCGCGCCGCGCCATCCCTACACGCGCGCGCTCCTCGCGAGCACGCCGCGCGTCGACGCGTCACGCGGCGAAGCGGCGCTCGCGCGCGCGGCGCAGAGCGCCCTCTCGGGCGAGCTGCCGTCGCCGCTGGCGCCGCCGTCGGGCTGCGTCTTCCGGACGCGCTGTCCGTACGCGATCGGACGCTGCGCCGAGGTCGTTCCGCCACTCGAGCCGGCCGGCGCGGCGCACGTCGCGGCCTGCATCCGCCAGGACGAGATCGGCTGAAGTTGCGCACGATCAAGAGGTCGGAACGCCGGTTGCCGATCATCGAAGCGGCTGCGTCCGACGAGCCAACCTCCGATGTCGAACTTGAAAAGCTGGCGTTCACGCGACCACGAAGCCCTCGAGGCGGTGCGACGGCATGCCCGGCCGCTCGCCGGCGACGCCGGCCAGGACGCCGATCTCGTCGCCCTCCTGGCGGGCGCGCGCTATGCCCTGCTCGGCGAAGCGTCGCACGGCACCGACGAGTTCTATCGCGAGCGTGCCGAACTGACCAAGCGACTGATCGCCGAGCACGGCTTCGCCGCCGTCGCCGTCGAGGCCGACTGGCCGGACGCGTTGCGAATCGATCGTTATGTGCGCGGTGGATCGGCCGACGCGAGCGCGCGCGATGCCCTCGCCGATTTCCTGCGCTTCCCGACCTGGATGTGGCGCAACCGCGTCGTCCTCGAATTCATCGAGTGGCTGCGCGCGCACAACGCCGCGCTCCCGGCAGAGCGACGGACCGGCTTCTACGGCATCGACCTGTACAGCCTGTTCACGTCGATCGACGCGGTACTCGCCTACCTCGATCGCACCGACCCGCAAGCGGCGCGGCGCGCCCGTGAGCGCTATTCCTGCTTCGACCACTTCCACGAGGACAGCCAGGCCTACGCCACGGCGGCGCGTTTCGGCCTGTCGGCGACTTGCGAGAACGAGGTCGTTCAGCAGCTGCAGGAGCTGGTCGCGGCGTGCGGCCGCCATGCCGGAAGCGACCACCCGGTCGACCCGTCGGCGCGCTTCGCGGCCGAGCAGAACGCCCGCCTCGTCCGCAACGCCGAGGCTTACTACCGGACGATGTTCTCCGGCCGCGTGTCGTCGTGGAACCTGCGCGACCGGCACATGGTCGAGACGCTCGACGCGCTCCACGACCACCTCGCCGCCGGACGCCGCGAGCCGCCGCGCATCGCCGTCTGGGCCCACAACTCGCACCTGGGCGATGCGAGCGCGACCGAGATGGGCGAAGCCGGCGAATGGAACGTCGGCCAGCTCGTCCGCGAGGAGCATGGCGAGGCGGCCGTGCTGCTCGGCTTTAGCACCCATCACGGCACGGTGACGGCGGCGAGCGACTGGGATGCGCAGCACGAGCGAATGCACGTGAGGCCCGGGCTCGACGGCAGCTTCGAGGCGCTGTTCCACGAGGTCGGGATCGCGCGCTTCAGTCTCGTCCTGCGCGGCAACGGCGAGCTGGCGCAGGCGCTTTCCGCGCCACGCCTGCAACGCGCGATCGGCGTCATCTATCGCCCCGAGACCGAACGGCAGAGCCACTACTTCACGACGCGGCTGCCGCGCCAGTTCGACGCGGTCGTGCACATCGACCGGACCCGCGCGCTCGAACCGCTCGACCGGACCGAGCCGCGCACCGAAGGCGAGGCGCCGGAGACGTATCCGTCGGGCCTGTAGCGCATTCCTTGGCGGATTCGCCGCCGCCCGGGCCGCGCATCCCGACGGCGTTTGCGACAATTCGCCAAATGACCGCCGCCGACCTGCACGCCGTGATCGCCCACATGGGCGCGGCGGCGCGAGCGGCGAGCGCCGGCCTCGCCGTCGCTCCGGTGGCGTCGCGCAATGCCGCCCTCGTCGCGCTCGCCCGTCGCCTGCGCGGCGGCGTCGCTGCCTTGCAGGCAGCCAACCGGAGCGACCTCGACGCGGCAACCGCCGCCGGGCTGGACGCGCCGATGGTCGATCGCCTCGAGCTCGACGCGGCGGCGATCGAGACGGTCGCCCTCGGCTGCGAGCAGATCGCGGCGATGCCCGACCCGATCGGCGAGATCACCGGCCTGCGCGAGCAGCCGAGCGGAATCCGCGTCGGCCGGATGCGCGTGCCGATCGGCGTGTTCGCGATGATCTACGAAAGCCGGCCGAACGTGACGATCGAGGCCGCGGCGCTCGCCATCAAGAGCGGCAACGCCTGCATCCTTCGCGGCGGCTCGGAAGCGCTGCAGTCGAACATCGCGCTCGCCGCGCTGGTCCGCGAGTCGCTCGCCGAAGCAGGCCTGCCGCCCGACGCGGTGCAGCTCGTCGAGACGACCGACCGCGCCGCGGTCGGCTTCCTGATCGCTTCGCCGCAGGCCGTGGACCTCGTCATCCCGCGCGGCGGCAAGGGCCTGATCGAGCGGATCGCGCGCGAGGCGAAGGTGCCGGTGCTGAAGCACCTCGACGGCAACTGCCACGTCTACGTCGACGCCGACGCCGACCTCGCGATGGCGCTGGCGATCGTCGACAACGCCAAGACGCAGAAGCTGAGCCCGTGCAACGCGGCCGAGTCGCTGCTCGTGCACAGCGCCGTCGCGGCGCGCTTCCTGCCGGCCATCGGCGCCGTGTTCGCGAGGAAGGGCATCGAGATGCGCGGCGACGCGGCGGCGCTGGCTGCGCTCGCCGGCGTCGCCGGCGCCAGGCTCGTCGCCGCCAGCGAGGCCGACTGGAGCGAGGAATACCTTGCGCCCATCATCAGCATCAAGGTCGTCGACTCGTTGGCGGCCGCGCTCGCCCACATCGGCCGCTACGGCTCGCACCACACCGACGCGATCGTCACCGACTCGCACGCCCATGCGATGCGCTTCCTGCGCGAGGTCGATTCGGCGAGCGTGATGGTCAACGCCTCGACCCGCTTCGCCGATGGCTTCGAGTACGGCCTGGGCGCCGAGATCGGCATCTCGACCGACAAGCTTCACGCGCGCGGCCCGGTCGGCCTCGAGGGGCTGACCTCGCTCAAGTGGATCGTCCTCGGCCAGGGGGAGCTCCGTGGCTAGCGACACACGCCACGCCCTCGTCCTCTTCTCGGGCGGCCAGGATTCGACCGTCTGCCTCGCCTACGCGCTCGAGCGCTATGCGCACGTCGAGACGATCGGCTTCGACAACGGCGAGCGGAAGCCCGCCGAGCGCGCGAGCCGCGTCAACGTGCGCCAGCAGTTGCGCAGTCGCTTTCCGCGCTGGGCGCCGCGCCTGGGCGACGATCATGTGCTCGACCTGTCGCTGCTCGAGCAGATCGGCAGCACCGCACCCACCGCCGAGCGCGAGAGCGAGATGAGCGCGGGCGGCCTCGCGAACAGCTTCGTCCCCGGCCGCAACCTGCTCTTCTTCACCTTCGCGGCGACCGTCGCCGACCGGCGCGGCCTGAGCGTTCTCGTCGGCGGCATGTGCGAGACCGACTTCTCGGCCTACCCCGATTGCCGCGACAACGCGCTCAAGTCGCTCCAGGTCGCGATCAGCCTCGGCCTCGACACAGCGATGATGATCGACACGCCGCTGATGTGGCTCGACAAGGCCGAAACCTGGGCGATGACCGAGAAGCTCGGCGGCGAGCCGCTCATCGAGCTCGTCGTCGAGCACACCCACTCGTGCTATCTCGGCGACCGCGAACACCGCCATGCCTGGGGCTACGGCTGCGGCATGTGTCCCTCGTGCGACCTCCGTGGCAAGGGCTACGAGACCTGGCTCGAGAGCTGGTGAGCCGTCAGCCGCCACGGCAATGACGACGACCGAGGCCACCTTGGCCGGCATCGCCGCCGTCGTCGTCTTCTGGATCGTCGGCGCGTACAACCGCCTGGTGCGGTTGAGGAGCGAGCTGGTCGCGCGCTTCGGCGCCGTCGACGAGCGCTATCGGCAACGCCATGCCCTGCTCGAGGGCCAGCTCGAGCTGCTCTCGACCGCGCTCGCGGCGGCCGCCCCTCGCCTCGACGCCCTGCGCGCCGCCTGTCGCCAGGCCGACGCGGCACGCGAGCACGCGCGCGCCCGGCCCGGCGCGGCGAGCGCCGTCACCAGCCTGCGCGTCGCCGAGGACATCCTCGCCGACGCGAGGTCGCGCCTGCCGGTGCAATCGGTGGCCGGCACCGACCTGCCCGACCTCAACGCGCGTCTGGCCACGAGCGACACCGCGCTCGCCTTCGCGCGCGGCGAGTTCAACGCCACCGTCGCCGCCTACAACGAGGCGGTGCGCCAGTTTCCGACCCTCCTCGTGGCCCGGCTCTTCAACTTCCGCAGCGCGGCCGTGTTCTAGCGGCGCGCTGCAACGGAGACCCCATGGACGACGCTGCCACCCACACCGATCCCCCGACGTCCTCGCCCGAGAGCGAGCGCGACGCCGCCGATCGGCTCTCGCGCGTCCACGGCGCCGGCGAGCTGCACGCCGTGCTGCTCGCGCTGCTGATGCCGCCGGGCAGCAAGCGCGCGCTGCGCGCCTGGCGGCTCGAGACGGCAGCGACGCCCGGCGCCGACTCGCTGCGCGTGCACGCGGCGAGCCTCTCGGGCGCGGCGCGCCTGCCCTGGTTCGAGCTGCTGCTCGCGCGCATGGCGGCGCAGCCTCTCGCGGCGCGCCAGGCGCTGCTGCAGGCGACCCGGCGCGTCATGGGCGCGCGCGGCGTCGCCCGGCCGATCGATCGCCTGCACTGGCTGACGATGCGGCGCGGTCTCGGCGAGGTGGCAGCGCTGGCGGCGCGGCCGGAAAGCCACGTCGAGGTCGCGGAGTGGCTCGAGTCGGACGTGCTGGGCGTCGCCGCCTACACCGCGTTCCTGTCGCGCATGGTCCCGGGCGAGGAGGTCGACAGCCCCGAGGGCCGGGCCTGGTACGGCATCGTCATGGCGACCTGGCTGCCCTTCGCCGAGATCCCCGAGTGGCAGCCGCCGAACGCCGAGGTGATGGTCGAGGCGCTCGCCAAGATGCAGACCTTGTCGTGGATGCAGCGGCCGGTGATCGTCCGCAACTGGGTGACGACGGCGATCAGCCGCAGCCGCGGCCTGCGCCTCGGCGACCTCTCGGCCGATGCGCTGCGCCTGACCTGCGGCCTGCTCGATTCGCCGCTGCCGCCAGAGCTCTCGCGGCACTACATCACGCTGCCAGCCGACGGCGCGAGGTGACGAAGAGGCGCCGCTTACGATCGGCGCTTCGCAGCGTGCGGCACGAACGGACACCATGACGGACGAGGCATCGACAGCCGAAGAGGCGGCGCACGGCCCGGGCCTGGGCGCGGGCGCGGAGGCGGAGGATCCGCCGCGCGTCCTCCTCCACATGCCGGTCGACGTGCGCAGCCTGGCGCTGATCGTCCTGACGGTGCTGGCCTCGATCTTCGCGCTCCACTGGGCCCAGGCGATCCTGGTGCCGATCCTGCTCGGCGTCATGTTCAGCTATGCGCTGACGCCGCTCGTCGACACGCTGCAGCGCTGGCATGTGCCGCGCGCGCTCGGCGCCGGCACCGTGCTGAGCGCCATTGTCATCCTGATCGGCTGGGGCGCGTGGGCGGTCTCCGACGACGCTTCGGCGCTGATCGAGACCTTGCCGCAGGTGGCGCAGAAGGTGCGCCACGGGCTCGAAGGACAGCAGAAGAAGAAGGCGAGCTCCTCGCCGATCGAGAAGGTGCAGCAGGCGGCCAACGAGCTCGAGCAGGCGGCGCAGCAGGCCGCTTCCGCGGCGGCCACCGCGTCGGCACCCGCGCGGCAGCGAGCCGGCACGACGACCACCACCACGACGACCACCACCGCCGCCGCGCCGCCGCCGACGCCCAGCGGCGTGACGCGGGTCGTCGTCGAGCGCGCCGCCTTCAACGTGCGCGACTATCTCTGGAGCGGAACGATCGGCCTGTTCGCCTTCCTCGGCCAGACGCTCGTCGTCCTGTTCGTGACGCTGTTCCTGCTCGCCTCGGGCGATACCTTCCGGCGCAAGATGGTCAAGCTCGCCGGGCCGCGCCTGAGCCAGAAGAAGATCACCGTCCAGGCGCTCGACGAGGTGAGCGTGCAGATCCAGCGCTACCTGCTCGTCCAGCTTGCGACCAGCGTCGTCGTCGGCGTCGCGAGCGGGCTCGCGTTCTACGCGCTCGGCCTCAACAACGCGGCGACCTGGGGCGTCGCCGCCGGCATCACCAACCTCGTGCCGTACGTCGGCGCCGTGATCGTCGGCGTCGGCTCGGCGACGGTCGGCTTCATCCAGTTCGACAGCGTCGACAAGGCGCTTCTCATCGGCGCCAGCTCGTTCGCGATCCATGCCTTCGTCGGCAACCTGCTGGCGCCGTGGTGGACCGGGCGCGCCAGCCGGATGAGCCCGTTCGCGGTGTTCGTCGGCGTGCTCACCTTCGGCTGGCTCTGGGGCGCCGTCGGCCTGATCCTCGGCACGCCGATCCTGATGGTCGTCAAGGCCGTCTGCGATCGCGTCGACGAGCTGAAGCCGGTCGGCGAGTTTCTCGGCGCCTGACACGGCGCGCTACGCGGGCGGGCTCGGCGCCGGGCCCTTCGCCGGGCCCGCTCTCGCGAGGCGCCACACCAGCGCGCCGAGGCCGGCGACGCCGACGACCAGCACCGCCCAGAGCAGCCAGGGCCTGAGCCGCGCCTGCCGCGACGCCTTCTCGACGGCGCGCTCGGCGACTTCGTCGACCGTGAACGCGCCGAGCGTGGCGTGGCCGAAGCGGGCGCGCTCGCTGTCGAGCTGCGGCACGACGGCGCTGACCGGCAGCGCACCGGCGGGCGCATCGCGCGAGCCGGCGAGGAGGCGAAACGGCGGCTCGCCCTGCGCCGCGAAGACGATCGACGCCAACGACGCGTGGACGACGAGGCGGGCGGCAACGCCGTCGAGCGACGCGGCGCGCTCGTCCGGAACCAGGCGCAGATAGCGGACCGCCGCCGGCAAGGCGATCGCCGGCGAGGCACCGACATCGCCGCCGCGTTCGAGTCGGTAGAAGACACCGCTGCCGACCTCGCGCCAGGGCTGATCGGCGCGGGCGCGGCCTTGCAGGCGAACCGGCGCGACGTGCGTGCCGTCGTCGAAGCGAAGGTCGACGTCGACCAGCGGCAGGACGCCGCCGAGGTCGAAGTGGAGCGCGCGCTTCGTCGCCGGATCGGCCGGCGCGGTGCCGGCTGGCTCGGCACTCGGCGCGATCGTCAGCTCGCGCGTCGAATCGATGGCGACGCGCTGGCGCTCGGCGACGAGCACGCTCGCGCCGGTCAGCGTCGGTGCGGCGGCGGACTCGGACCAGACCAGGCGAACGAAGCGGCCGGGCGAATCGGACAGTCCGACCACCGGCTGCGCGAGCGTGCCGCTCGGCGACTGCAACGCCATCACCTGGCCGCTGCCGCCCGGGCGCCACTGGCGCAGGTCGGAGCTGATCTCGATCCGGTAGGCGACCGAGAACTCGGCCGGGCCCGACCAGCGCAGGCGCAGGCTCTTCGGCGGCGGATCGCCGCGCTTGGTCTCTCCGCTGTCGATCAGCCAGCCGCCCGACTCGCGCGGCGCGGCCGCGAGCGTCTTCTCGCCGCCGCGGCGGCGCACGCTGATGCGATCGCCCTCGACGACGACGTCCACCGGCGACGGCCAGACGCCGCCGGCCGCAGGCCGCGCCGGCAGCGGATAGAGCTTGGCCTCGCGCACCTGCTCGTTCAGCTGCACCGTCGCGAGCGGGGGTAGGAAGGCGAAGGGAACGCGCTCTCCCCGCGCGTCGACGATGCGCAGGTCGCGCAGGTCGTCCTGCTCGACGCGGCCATAGGCGGCCACCGGCAAGGCGACCTGCACGAACGGCGCGGCGGCGTCGATCGCGATCGGCGCCTGGTAGCGGTACGGCGCCGGCTCGGCGCGGGCAACCGCGACGCCGAGCAAGGCGAGGACGACCAGCGCGTGCCGCGCGGCGTGAAGGCGTTCAGGTCGCGGCATGGCGGGCCTCCTTGGCGGGCAACGGCGCGACATAGCCGATGACGAGCATCAGCACGCCGACGCCGATGAACGAGACGATGCGCGTCACGCCGCCGCTGCCCGAGAGGTCGACGAGCAGCAGCTTGACGACGACGGCGGCGAGGAGGACGGCGCCCGCCACCCAGGGCAGCCGCTCGGCGCGCGCCGCCGCGAGCCACATCGTCACCAGCGCGATCGCCGTCCAGAGCAGCGTGATGCCGGTCTGCACCGCGAGCGAGGCGAGCCAGGCGTCGACGTGGTACGGCACGCCGCCGTAGTGATGGAAGCTGCGGACGAGGATCGCGTTGAGCCAGACGAAGCCGGCGCCGGCGGCCAGCGCCAGCGACCAGGGCGCGACGCGGTCGCCGTGCTTCAGCCAGAGCAGCGTCGCGGCGAGGGCGATGCCGATGCCGATGTCGAGCGGGTTGAGAAACGGCAGGTACGGCAGCGGTGCCGCCGAGCCGTCGGAAGCGACGTTGGCGACGAGCGTCCAGACCCACAGTCCCGCGGCGAGGACCGCGGCGGCGCTGGTCTGGTAGGCCTCGGGCAGCATTCGCACCGGCCAGATCCGCGCCGTCGCCGGCCGCGGCAGGACGAGCAGCATCGCCGCCGGCACGGCGAGCCAGCCGAGCCACGGCCAGGCGCTCGCGAAATCGCCCCAGGTCTCTGTGGCGGCACGGCCGAGCAGGGCGCCGACGAGCGCGAGCGTGACTGCGCCGAGCGCGTGCATCACGTGCGCCGCTGCCTTCGGCCAGAACGGCCCGGCCAGCCGCAGCACGAGCGCGTGCGCCGCGAAGGCGATCGGCCAGGCCCACCAGCCGCCACCTTCGAACGGGTTGGCGAGCAGGGCCGCGTCGATCGCGGCCGCGAAGAAGACGATGGGCGCGTGCGCCAGCGCCGTCCAGGCGATCTCCGGCCAGTCGAGGCGACGTCCGAGCACCGCGTACAAGACCGCGACCGCGCTCGCCGCCACGAGCGCGACGGCCAGGGCCAGACGCATCGGCACGAACGCATCGATCTCGATCGTCGCGGTGACGACGAACCAGACCGTCGCCGACGCGACGAGCAGCGTCTCGCACGCTTCCTCGCCTTGCTTGAGCGCGCCGGCGCGGCCGGCGCGATGGACGAAGAAGGCGCCGGCGAGCGACGCCGCCGCGGCCATCAGCCCGTTGAAGAGGTAGGCGTTGAGGATCAGCGTCGGCGTGCCGTGGCGCTGGTGACCGAGCAGCATCGCCAGGCCGGCGAGCGCGAGCAGCAGGTAGCCGAACAGGCGCGGCAGGCCGCGTTGCTGGCGAAAGCCGATCCAGATCAGGCCCGCGCCTTCGAGCGTCCACGCGCCGGCGGTGCTGCGCTCGTCGAGCGCGAACGGGATGACGAGCGTGAGGAAGATGGTCGCGATCGCCAGCGTCGCGTCGAACGTGATGCCGAGCTCGGGACGCCGCTTCATCCAGGTCGCGAGCAGGACGTAGAAGCCGGCCAGGACGAGCGCCGCGAGCGCGGCACCGAACGGCATGCCGCGAACGAGCCCGTACTCGAGCGCGAACGTGACCGTCGGCAAGCCGAACAGGAGGCTGCTGTTGACCCAGGCGTCGCGGTGCGGCGCGGCCGCGCCGGCAACGGGCGCGACGCGCGCGAGCCGGCGCGCCGGCAGGACGAGGATGACGACGAAGAGCACGAAGAAGGCGATCAGGAACGCCTGGCTGGTCGCATAGTCATCGGGCCGGTACTTGAGCGCGCCCCAGGCGGTGGCAACGACGAAGGTCGCGACGAAGCCGATCAGGTTGAGCGGGCGCCAGGTCTTCGACCACGCGACCGCGGCGATGCCGAGGTCGAGAACGAAGTAGTACGAGAACAAAGCGACGTAGTTGTCGGAGCCGGTCGAGACGATCAGCGGCGTCGCGAAACCGCCGAGCGCGCCGATGATCGCGAGCGAGCGAGCGTCCTGCAGCACCGCCAGCGCCGCAGCGAGCGCGGCGACGGCGACCATCAGCACGAACGCCGGCGTCGCGGCCAGGACGCCGTAGTAGCGAAACGCGGCGAAGAGCGTGAGGTACAGCACCGCGACGGCGCCGCCCTGCAGCACCTGCGCGTAGTCGGGACGCGACAGGCGCAGGCGCCAGCCGAAGCCGAGCAGGACGATGGCCGCCGCGCCGATCGCGGCGAGGCGAACCTCGACCGGCAGGTGCGCGTGCTCGCTCGCGTACTTGGCGAGGAAGGCGAGACCGACGAAGAGGATGCCGATGCCGGCCTTGACGATCGTGTTGCCGCCGAAAAGCCAGCGCTTGATCGGCTCGAGCACGTCGCGCGGCGGCGCAGCGGCGACGCCGGCGCCGGCGATCTTCAGCCGAGCCCCTCCAGGTCGCGTCGTCGGTGGCGAAGGCGGCGGCGCGC
>JADGRJ010000279.1 GCA_017881025.1 Rhizobacter sp.
GCAGGCCTGCGCCGTCAACAACGAGATGGGCTGGGACACGAGCAAGGTCAACGTCAACGGCGGCGCGATCGCGATCGGCCACCCGATCGGTGCCTCGGGGTGCCGCATCCTGGTGACGCTGCTGCACGAGATGGGCAAGCGCGACGCCAAGAAGGGCATCGCCTCGCTCTGCATCGGCGGTGGCATGGGCGTCGCGATGTGCGTAGAGCGGTGAGCGGGCCATGAACACCCGCAAGCGGGTGGCCTACGTCACCGGCGGGATGGGCGGCATCGGCACGTCGCTGTGCCAGCGACTGCACGGCGACGGCTTCACCGTCATCGCCGGCTGTGGCCCGAGCCGCGACCACGCCAAGTGGATCGCCGAGCAGTCGGCGCTGGGCTACACGTTCCATGCCTCGATGGGCAACGTCGGCGACTGGGATTCGACGGTCGCCGCGTTCCAGAAGGTGCGCGCCGAGCATGGCCCGGTCGACGTGCTCGTCAACAACGCCGGCATCACGCGCGACGGCATGTTCAGGAAGATGACGCGTGCCGACTGGGACGCCGTCATCGAAACCAACCTGACGAGCCTGTTCAACGTCACCAAGCAGGTGATCGACGACATGGTCGAGCACGGCTGGGGGCGGATCATCAACATCTCGTCGGTGAACGGCGAGAAGGGCCAGTTCGGCCAGACCAACTATTCGGCCGCCAAGGCGGGAATGCACGGCTTCACGATGGCGCTCGCGCAGGAGGTGGCGAGCAAGGGCGTCACCGTGAACACCGTCAGCCCGGGCTACATCGCCACCGAAATGGTCAAGGCGATCCGCCAGGAGGTGCTCGACAAGATCGTCGCCGGCATTCCGGTCAATCGGCTCGGCACGCCGCAGGACATCGCCTCGATCGTCTCGTGGGTGGCCTCGGACGAGTCGGGTTTCGCGACCGGCGCAGATTTTTCCGTCAACGGGGGCCTGCACATGGGGTGAGCGGGGCCGCCGGGCGCACCGATTGCCGCTCGGTTCCTCGCTCCCCGGTTCCTCCCTCATTTGCAAAGCGACCCGCCATGGCCGAGCAGACTCTCCCGAATCGCGAAGGGCAGACCGTCCCCGACGTCGCCTTCCGCATCCGCCGCAACGGCGAGTGGGCGACCGTGACCACCGACGACCTGTTCCGCGGCAAGAACGTGATCGTCTTCTCGCTGCCCGGCGCCTTCACGCCGACCTGCTCGTCGACCCACCTGCCGCGCTACAACGAGCTGGCGCCGGTGTTCCGCAACCAGGGCATCGACTCGATCGTCTGCGTCGCGGTGAACGATCCGTTCGTGATGGAAGAGTGGGGCAAGGATCAGGAGGCCGAGAACGTCCTTCTCCTGCCCGACGGCAACGGCGCGTTCACCGAGGCGATGGGACTGCTCGTCGACAAGAGCGACCTCAACTTCGGCAAGCGCTCGTGGCGCTACTCGATGCTCGTTCGCGACAGGAAGATCGAGAAGATGTTCCTCGAGCCGCAGAAGCCCGGCGATCCGTTCGAGGTGTCCGACGCCGACACGATGCTGCGCTACCTCGATCCGGCGGCGAAGGTGCCGGAGCCGATCGCGATCCTGACGCGCGAGGGCTGCTCGTTCTGCGCCCAGGCCAAGAAGATGCTGAGCGAGGCCGGCTACGACTACGCCGAGATCCCGCTGCCGCACACCATCCGCAGCAAGGCGCTCGGCGCGATCGCCGGCGCGCAGACGGTGCCGCAGGTGTTCGTCGGCGGCAGGCTGATCGGCGGTTCCGAGGAGCTGGCCAGGTACCTGGTGGAGCAGCGCAGCGTCTAGCGAAACCGACCAGCCTGGAGCGAAAAGTTCAGGGATCCGCAGTGGCACGCTTCGCTGCCGCCTCCAACCCGGCCGGGCTGCCGTCCCACTCGAGCGAGAGACGGCCGGGTGCGTCCAGTGACGGGAAATTGCGCCGCATCGACTCGAGGTAGATCGGGTCGTAGTGGCTCACGAGCAGCGCCTCGACGACCTCGGCGGTGCGGCCTGCGCGGGCCGCGTCCTGCCAGGCGGTGACGACCTCGTTGCCGCGCAGCACGCGCAGCGCATCGAGCCGGGCGCAGAACGCGTCGTTGTCGCGAACGAAGAAGTCGTAGTCCTCGATCAGGAGGGCGACGCGCTGCGCGAGCGGCAGCTCGAGCCAGACGCAGGGCGCGGCTCGCATGCGCCGGATCAAGGCTTCGGGGACGCGCAGGTCGCCGACCTTCTTGCTCTCGCTCTCGACGAACACCGGCCGCGCCGGATCGAGGCGCCGCAAGGCGTCCCAGATGCGAGAGTCGAATTCCTTCTGCGACGGCTGGCGGCTGCCGGGAACGAGGCCGAGCACCGAGCCGCGGTGGTTGGCGAGCGCCTCGAGGTCGAGCACCTGCGCCCCTTGCCCGGCCAGCTCGGCGAGGAGGCGGCTCTTGCCCGAGCCGGTCGGGCCGCAGACGACGCGCCAGTCGAACCGCTCGGGCAGCGTCTCGAGCTCGGCGACGATGGCGCGGCGGAAGTCGCGGTAGCCGCCCTCGAGGACGTGGACGCGAAAGCCGATCTGCTCGAGCACCGTCGCCAGCGCGCCGCTGCGCTTGCCGCCGCGCCAGCAGTAGACGAGCGGCGTCCACTCGCGCGGCTTGTCGAGCACGTGCCGCTCGATGTGCCCGGCGACGTTGCGCGCCACCAGCGCCGCGCCACGCTTCTTCGCCTCGAACGCCGAGACCTGCTTGTACTCGGTGCCGATCGTCACCCGCTCGGCGTCGCCGAGCGAAGGCCAGTTGACGGCGCCCGGCAGCCGGTCCTCCGCGAACTCGCCCTCCGAACGCGCGTCGATGATTGTGTCGAAACGCCCGAGGTCGGCGATCGCTTCAGTAGCGGTGACCCGAATCAAAGGCAATTGGAAAGGCTCATCGACAAAAGGCAATGGGAAAGGCTCGGCGATGCCGCTGCCGGCCGGGCGCCGGGCCGCCCCAAGCCCGGCCGCGCCCCCTCGGGGGGCAGCGAACGAAGTGAGGCGCCATCGGGCTCAAACAATCGCGTCGAGCATCTCGGTCTCGATCTGCAGCTGCATCTTGTTCTGCTGCAGCGCCGGGCCGTCGATCAGGAACGTGTCTTCGACGCGCTCACCGAGGGTCGTGATCTTGGCGAGCTGCAGGTTGATGTCGTGGCGCGCGAGGACGCGCGAGATGGCATAGAGCAGACCCGAGCGGTCGCTCGCCGAGACCGCGAGCAGCCAGCGCTGGGCGCGCTCGTCGGGGCGCAAGGTCACGCGCGGCGTCACCGGGAACGAGCGGACCCGGCGCGAGATCCGGCCGCGGCTCGGCTCGGGCAGCGGCCCGGTCGCCTCGAGCGCGATCGTCAGCTGCGTCTCGACGTACGAGATCAGGTCGCGCAAGAGGGGTTCGACGTGCGGGCTGATGACGAGGAAGGTGTCGAGCGCGTAGCCGATCTTGCTCGTGTGCACCTTGGCGTCGAGGATGTTGAAGTTGGCGCTGTCGAAGTAGCCGCAGGTGCGCGCGAACAGGTCCTGCCGGTCGGGCGCGTAGACGAGCACCTGCAGGCCGACGTCGTGCGGGCTGACGCGGGCCCGCACCACCGGCTTCTGGGTGTCGACGCGATCGATCAGCGAGCGCGTGTGCCAGGCGATCTCGCTCGCGTCGTGGCGCGCGAAGTAGCTGAGCTCGAGGGTGCGCCAGAGCGGCACCTCGACCGTGCCGGGCAGCATCGCCAGATTGAGGAGGAGGCGCGCCTCCAGCTTGGTCGCCTCGATCTCGGCGTCGAGGTTGGGGCGGGCGCCGCCGAGCGCGCGCAGGGTGAGGCGGTACAGGTCTTCGAGGAGCTTGCCTTTCCACGCGTTCCACACTTTCGGGCTCGTGCCGCGGACGTCGGCGACGGTGAGGAGGTAGAGCGCGGTGAGGCGCCGCTCGCTGCCGACGGCGGCGGCGAAATCGGCGATCACGTCGGGGTCGGAGAGGTCTTCCTTCTGGGCGATGCGCGACATCGTCAGGTGCTCGGCGACGAGGTACTCGACGAGCGCGGCGTCTTCGCCGATGACGCCATGGTCGCGGCAGAAGCGCCTCGCCTCGCGCATGCCGAGCTCGGAGTGGTCGCCGCCGCGGCCCTTGGCGATGTCGTGGAAGAGGGCGGCGATGTAGAGCACCCACGGCCGGTCGAAAGTCGAGGCGAGCTGTGAGCAGAACGGGTACTCGTGCGCGTGCTCGGGGATCTGGAAGCGGCGCACGTTGCGCAGCACCATCAGGATGTGCTGGTCGACCGTGTAGACGTGGAACAGGTCGTGCTGCATCTGGCCGACGATGCGGCGGAACACCCAGAGGTAGCGGCCCAGGACGCTCGTCTCGTTCATCAGCCGGAACGCGTGCGTCTGGCCGCCCGTGGCCTTCAGGATCTTCATGAAGGTCGCGTGGTTGGCAGGGTCGCGCCGGAACTTCGAGTCCATCAGGTGGCGCGCGTTGTAGAGCGCGCGCAGCGTCCGCGCCGAGAGGCCCTTCGGCCCGACGGTCTGCTGGTAGACCAGGAAGGTCTCGAGGATCGCGTGCGGGTCGCGCTCGTAGAGATCGTCGCTCGCCACTTCGAGCATGCCGCTTCGCTCGAGGAATTTCTCCGAGATCGGCCGCATCGGCGCGTCCTGCAGGCCGGCGACGCGCTCCTCGATGTTGAGCATCAGGATCTGGTTCAGCTGCGTCACTGCCTTGGCTGCCCAGTAGTAGCGGCGCATCAGCCGCTCCGAGGCGCGCTGCGCGCCGAGCGAGCGGTAGCCGAAGCTCTCGGCGACGGCGGTCTGCAGGTCGAACACGAGGCGGTCCTCGCGCCGCCCGGCGATCACGTGCAGGCGGGCGCGGATCAGCTTCAGCATGCCTTCGTTGCGCTGCAGCTGGCGCACCTCGAACGGCGTGATGAGGCCGCGCGCGGCGAGCTCCTGCCACTTGCGGCCCAAGCCGGCCGCGCGCGCCACCCAGATCACCGTCTGCAGGTCGCGCAGGCCGCCGGGGCTTTCCTTGCAGTTCGGCTCGAGCGA
>JADGRJ010000070.1 GCA_017881025.1 Rhizobacter sp.
CGCTGCGCGCCGAGCCGTTCCCCTCGCCGGAGCAGTACGACATCGTCCTGCTGTGAGCGCCGCGTCGAGCCCGGCCGCGCGGGGCGACCGCTTCAATCGCATCATCGTCATCTGCACGCGCCAGATCGGCGACGTGCTGCTGACGACGCCCTTGATCCACGCCGCCAGGGAACGCTGGCCCGACGCCGCCGTCGACGTCCTCGGCTTCGGCGGGACGCTCGGCATGCTGCGAGGCAACCCCGACGTCGCCGAGCTGATCGAGGTGCCGGCCGGCAGCGGCTGGTGGGCGTCGCGGCGGCTGATCGCTCGCCTCTGGCGGCGCTACGACCTGGCCCTGATCGCGCAGTACTCGGACCGCGCCCATCTCTATGGCTTCGCCGCCGCCCGGCGCCGCGCCGGCCAGGTGACCGACGAGCCCAAGTCGTGGTGGAAGCGCGCGCTCCTGGAGCACCGGGTGCGGATGAACGACGACCAGTCGCACTCAGTGGTCGAAAAGCTCCGCCTGCTCGCGCCGTGGGTCGAGCCGCGCGGCGCGAGCCTCGTCGCGCCGCCGGCGACGCCGCTGCCGGACGAGATCGCGGCTGCACTCAGGCCGCCGTACGCGGTGCTTCAGGCGCCGGCGGCGGTCGCCTACAAGCTGTGGCCGCTGGCGCACTGGCGCGAGCTCGTCGCGGCGCTCGTCGAGCGGGGCCTGCAGGTCGTGCTCACGGGCGCGCCTTCGGCCGGCGACAAGGCGCTGGTCGATTCGGTGCGAAGCGGCTTCGCTGCCGATCGGGTTCTCGCCGCCGCCGGCGGGCTCGACCTCAACCAGGTCGGCACGCTGCTGCGCGGCGCGGCCGTCTACGTCGGCGGCGACACCTCGATCACCCACCTGGCGGCGGCGTGCGACGTCCCGGTCGTCGCGCTGTACGGGCCGATCAACCCGCGCTACTTCGGGCCGTGGCCGTCGAACGCGACGCTCGACGTTCCCTACGTGGCGCACGCCCGCGTCCAGCGCGCCGGCAAGGTCACGCTGCTGCAGGGAACGCCGGCCTGCGTGCCGTGCGACCGCGCCGGCTGCGAGGACCGCAACGACAGCGCCAGCGTCTGCCTGCAGACGATGGCGCCGGCGCGCGTCGTCGCTGAGGTCGACCGGATAGTGGGCCGCGCGGCTGAACGACAATGAGGCGATGAGCGCAGGCGAACCGAGCGGAACCGGCGGGACCCGGCAGGGCGGCCCGGTCAAGGCCGTCATCCTCGCCGGCGGCTACGGCAGCCGGCTCGCCGAGGAGACCGGCCTCAAGCCCAAGCCGATGATCGAGATCGGCGGCCGGCCGATCCTCTGGCACATCCTCAAGATCTACTCGGCCGGCGGCGTCAACGACTTCGTGATCTGCTGCGGCTACAAGGGCTACGTGATCAAGGAGTACTTCGCGAACTACTTCCTGCACATGTCGGACGTCACCTTCGACATGGCCAACAACGCGATGGAAGTGCACCAGAAGAACGCCGAGCCGTGGCGGGTGACGCTCGTCGACACCGGCGAGGACTCGATGACCGGCGGGCGGCTGCGCCGGGTCAAGGACTACGTCAGCGACGACGAGTGCTTCTGCTTCACCTACGGCGACGGCGTCGCCGACATCGACATCGCTGCCGAGATCGCGTTTCATCGGGCGCACGGCAAGCAGGCAACGATCACGGCGGTGCAGCCGCCCGGGCGCTACGGCGCGCTTCGCCTCGACGGCGACCGCGTCGACGGCTTCATCGAGAAGCCGCGCGGCGACGGCGGCCTCATCAACGGCGGCTTCTTCGTCCTCTCGCCGAAGGTGCTCGATCGCATCGACGCCGACTCGACGAGCTGGGAGCAGGAGCCGCTCGCCGGCCTGGCGAAGGACGGCGAGCTGATGGCGTACGTGCACAACGGCTTCTGGCAGCCGATGGACACGCTGCGCGAGCGCAACCTCCTCGAAGAGCTGTGGCAGTCGGGACGGGCGCCCTGGAAGCGGTGGTGAACGGCGCGCCGACGATGGCGAAGCGAGCTTCGCGATGACCGGCATCCCGGCCGACCACTCGCTCTGGCGCGGCAAGCGCGTCCTTCTCACCGGCCACACCGGCTTCAAGGGCGCCTGGCTCGCGCTCTGGCTGCGCCGCCTCGGCGCCGAGGTCACCGGGATTGCGTTGCCGGCCGCCGAACCGTCGCTGTACCGGCTAGTCGACCTCGAGACGACGATCGCGAGCCGCATCGTCGACCTGCGCGACGCCGCGGCGGTCGCGACGGCCGTGCGCGCGGCGCGGCCGGAGATCGTCTTTCACCTCGCCGCGCAGGCGCTGGTGCGGGCGAGCTACCGCGAGCCGCTCGAGACCTTCGCGACCAACACGATGGGAACGGCGCACCTGCTCGACGCCCTGCGCGGCGCGCCGGACGCGCGCGTCGCGGTCGTCGTCACGACCGACAAGGTCTACCGCAACCGCGAGTGGGCGTATCCGTATCGCGAAAGCGATGCCCTCGGCGGCCACGATCCCTACAGCGCGAGCAAGGCCGCGGCCGAGCTGGTCGCGGCGAGCTACCGCAGCGCGTTCCTCGCAGCGCAGGGCGTCGCGCTTGCGACCGCGCGTGCCGGCAACGTCATCGGCGGCGGCGACTGGTGCGAGGACCGGCTGATTCCCGACGCGGTGCGCGCGTGGTCGAGCGGCGCGCTGCTGAGAATCCGCCGGCCGGGCGCGATCCGGCCATGGCAGCACGTCCTCGATCCGCTCGCCGGCTACCTGCGTCTCGCCGAGCAGCTCTGGGATTCGCCCGCGCTCGCCGACGCCTACAACTTCGGGCCGCGCACCGACGAGGCGGCGAGCGTCGGCGAGGTGATCACGCTCGCGCGCGCCGCCTACGGCGTCGGCGAGTGGGCCGCCGACGCGGAGGAGGGCGGACCGCACGAAGCCGGTCGGCTCGCGCTCGAGGTCGCACGCGCGCGTGCAGTCCTCGGCGTCGCATCGCGATGGAGCCTCCCGGAGGCGGTCGAGAGGACGATGCGCTGGTACCGGCGCCAGCACGACGGCGCCGCGGCGCTCGTGCTCTGCGAGGCCGACATCGCCGACCACGAGGCGTCGCGCGCGCAGAGCGCCAACGCGCCGACGGCGTCGGCCGAAGGGGGCCGCACCGAATGAAGCGGCTGGTCGTCGAGGACACGCCGCTCGCGGGCCTGAAGCGCGTGCGCCGCACCCGCCTCGGCGATCCGCGCGGCTTCCTGGCGCGACTCTTCTGTGCCGACGAGCTGGCCGAAGCGGGCTGGCGCGGGCCGGTCGCGCAGGTCAACCACACGCGCACGCTGCAGCGCGGCAGCGTCCGCGGCCTGCACTTCCAGAGCGCGCCTCACGCCGAGGAGAAGCTCGTCCATTGCCTGCGTGGCGAGGTGTGGGACGTCGCCGTCGACCTGCGCCGCGGCTCGCCGACCTTCCTGCGCTGGCACGCCGAGACGCTGAGCGGCGAGAACGGCGTCGCCTTGCTCATTCCGGAGGGTTTCGCGCACGGCCTGCAGACGCTCGCCGACGACGTCGACATGCTCTATTGCCACTCGGTGGCGTACGCGGCGAGCGCCGAGGGCGGCCTCCATCCTCGCGATCCGCGCCTGGCGATCGACTGGCCGCTGCCGATCGCGGCCCTCTCGCCGCGCGACGAGGCGCACGCGTTCCTCGGCGACGATTTCGCGGGAGTCGAAGCATGAAGTGCAGGCATTGCGCTGCCGAGCTCGAGCGCGTCTGCCTCGATCTCGGCAGCGCGCCGCCGTCGAACGCCTACCTCAGCGAGGCGGCGCTGCGCGCGCCAGAAATCTGGTATCCGCTGCGCCTCCTCGTCTGCGAGCGCTGCTGGCTGGTCCAGACCGAAGACCACGCCGGCCGCGATGCCCTCTTCGGCGACGACTACGCCTACTTCAGCTCGTTCTCGTCGTCGTGGCTCGCCCATGCGCGCGCCTACGTCGAGGCGATGCGGACGCGCTTTTCGCTGACGCGCGAGAGCCTCGTCTGCGAGGTCGCCGCCAACGACGGCTACCTGCTGCGCTACGTCCGCGACGCCGGCATCCCGTGCTTCGGGATCGAGCCGACCGCGAGTACCGCTGCGGCGGCGCGCGCGCTCGAGCTCGACATCGTCGAGCGCTTCTTCGGCGTCGAGCTCGGGCGGGAGCTCGCCGCCGCCGGGCGCCAGGTCGATCTCGTCGCGGCCAACAACGTGCTCGCCCACGTTCCCGACATCAACGATTTCGTCGGCGGCTTCGCGGCGCTGCTCAGGCCCGACGGCGTCGCGACCTTCGAGTTCCCGCACCTGCTGCGCCTCCTGCGCGAGAACCAGTTCGACACCGTCTACCACGAGCACTACTCGTACCTGTCGCTGAGCGCGGTCGAGCGCGTGTTCGAGACGAACGGCCTGGCGGTCTTCGATGTCGAGGAGCTGTCGACGCACGGCGGCAGCCTTCGCGTCTTCGCGCAGCTGCGCGACACCGGCCGGCGCGAGCCGAGCGACGCGGTCGGGCGCGTCCTCGGCGAGGAAGTGGCGGCCGGGCTGACGACATCTGCCGGCTACGAAGGATTCCAGGCGCGCGTCGACAAGGTCAAGGACGACTTCATGGCGTTCCTGATCGAGGCGCGCCGCGCCGGCCGCAAGGTCGCCGCCTACGGCGCCGCGGCCAAGGGCAACACGCTGATGAACTACGCCGGCGTGCGGCCCGACCTGATCGCGTTTGTCGTCGATCGCAACCCCGCCAAGCAGGGCCGCTGGATGCCGGGCAGCCGGATCCCGATCGTCGACGAAGCGCGGCTTCGCACCGAGCGCCCCGATGACGTCGTCCTCCTGCCGTGGAACCTGCGCGACGAGCTGACGGCGCAGCTCGACTACGTGCGCGCCTGGGGCGGCCGCTTCGTCACCGCTGTGCCCGCGCTGAGGTGCGTGCCGTGAAGGTCGCGGTGAGCGGGGCGACCGGCTTCGTCGGCCGCCACGTCGTCGCCGCGCTCGAGCGCGCCGGTCTCGAGCCGACGCTCTGGGTCCGGCCTTCGGCGCCGCCGTCGACGTCGCGCCATCGCGTCGCCCGGATCGACGTCGGCGACCCGCCGGACCAGCCGTTCGAGCTGCTCGGCAGGCCCGACGTGCTGATCCACCTCGCCTGGGGCGGCTTGCCGAATTACCAATCGCTGCATCACTTCGAGCGCGAGCTGCCGGCGCACTACGCGCTGTTGAAGCGCCTGGTCGAAGAGGGCCTCTCGACGGTGGTCGTCGCCGGCACCTGCTTCGAGTACGGCATGCAGTCCGGCCCGCTCGCCGAGACGCTCGTCGCCGCGCCGGCGAACCCCTACGCGCTCGCCAAGGACGAGCTGCGGCGCCAGCTGCAGCAGCTGCAGCGCGAGCGGCCGTTCGCGCTGACGTGGGCGCGCCTGTTCTACCTCCACGGCGAAGGGCAGGCCGAGACCGCGCTCTGGCCGCAGCTGCGCCGCGCGGTCGAATCCGGCGCGCCGACTTTTCCGATGTCGGGCGGCGAGCAGCTGCGTGACTACCTCCCGGTCGAGCAGGCGGCCGATCACCTGGTCGCGCTGGCGCGCCGGCGCCGCGAGCACGGCATCGTCAACGTCTGCTCGGGCCGGCCGGTCTCGGTGCGATCTCTCGTCGAAGGATGGCTCGCGGCGAACGCGTGGACGATCGGGCTCGACCTGGGCCGCTATCCGTATCCCGCCCACGAGCCGATGGCGTTCTGGGGCGACGCGACCAAGCTCGAGCGATGTCTGCACGACGAATGAGCGGCAGCGACGACACCTTGCGCGAGGTCTACCGCGCCGAGCGGCTGCCGGTGCTGCAGAACCGCATGTTCGCGAGCGCCGAGGCGGCGCGCGGCTGCGTGCGTGGCGACGTCGTGCTGGCGCAGTCGGCCGAGACCGGCCTGGTCTTCAATCGCGCCTTCCGACCCGAGCTGGTCGAGTACGACGCCGACTACCAGAACGAGCAGGGCCTGAGCACCGCGTTCGCCCGCCACCTCGACGCCGTGCTCGACGTGATGCGCCGTCATTTCAGCGGCGCGAGCCTGCTCGAGGTCGGCTGCGGCAAGGGCCTCTTCCTCGAGCGGCTCCTCGCCGCCGGATTCGACGTCACCGGGCTCGACCCGACCTACGAAGGAACGAACCCGCGCGTCATCCGCAAGTTCTTCACGCCCGAGGTCGGCATCCGGGCCGAAGGCATCGTGCTCCGCCACGTCCTCGAGCACGTGCCGGATCCGGTCGCCTTCCTCGCCGGCCTGCGCGAGGCCAACGGCGGCAGCGGCACCATCTACATCGAGGTGCCGTGCCTCGACTGGATCGCCGACCATCACGCCTGGTTCGACATCTTCTACGAGCACGTCAACTACTTCCGGCGCGTCGACTTCGAGCGCATGTTCGGCACCGTCCACGAGGCGGGCCACTCGTTCGCCGGGCAGTACCTCTACGTCGTCGCCGACCTGGCAACGCTCAGGCCGCCGCGCCGGCCGGCCGACGACGTGTTCAGCCTGCCGGCGGGCTTTCTTTCCGCAATCGACGAGAGCCGGGCGCGCCTGCGCGCGAACGGCGGCACGGCGGCGCGAGCGATCTGGGGCGGCGCGTCGAAGGGCGTGATCTTCGCCCTCCTGATGGAGCGCGCCGGCGTCCGCATCGACACCGTCATCGACATCAACCCGGCCAAGCAGGGCCGCTACCTGGCCGCGACCGGGCTGCGCGTGCAGTCGCCCGACGAGGCGATGGCGCACCTGCCGGCGGGCGCCGACGTGTTCGTGATGAACAGCAACTATCGCGACGAGATCGAGGCGCTCACCGCGCACCGGTTCAACTGCGTGACGATCGAACGAGGGAACTGAACATGAAGGAATTCGAACGCGAGGTCGCCGACCGGATCGACGCCAACGGCGCCGACCAACCGTTGCAGGCAGCGGCGCACGGGTTCATGACGGCGTCGATCGCCGCCAAGTACTCGTACAACTTCTCCTGGCTCGGCCGGCCGATCATCCAGTACCCGCAGGACATCGTCGCGATGCAGGAGCTGATCTGGACGCTGCAGCCCGAGCTGATCGTCGAGACCGGGATCGCGCACGGCGGCTCGCTGATCTTCTCGGCGTCGATGCTCGAGCTGAACGCCGTGTGCGGCGGGCCGAAGGACGCGCGCGTCGTCGGCGTCGACATCGACATCCGCGCCCACAACCGCGCCGCGATCGAGGCGCACCCGATGATGAGGCGGATCACGATGATCGAGGGGTCGAGCGTCGCGCCGGACGTCGTCGCCGCGGTGCGGGCGCACACGACGGGCAAGAAGAGCGTCCTGGTCTGCCTCGACAGCAACCACACGCACGAGCACGTCCTCGCCGAGCTCGAGGTCTACGCGCCGATGACGACTGTCGGCAGCTACTGCGTCGTCTTCGACACCATCGTCGAGGACCTGCCGCAGGCGCTGAGCGGCGATCGCCCATGGGGCCCGGGCGACAACCCGAAGACGGCGGCGCGCCAGTTCCTCGCCGGCCACCCCGAGTTCGAGATCGACCGCCGCATCGACCGCCAGGTCCTGATCGGCGTCGCGCCCGAGGGCTACCTCAAGCGAGTGCGCTGAGGTGGCGGCGCCGGGCGACGACGGCCTCGTCTACGCCTGCCTGACGCACGTCCCGCTGACGCTCGACTTCCCGCCATGGATCGTGCCGATCTACCTCGGCCAGGCGCAACATGCCGGCGCGCTCAACCTGCGCGACCTGGCGCCGGAATGGGATACGCACCATCCGTCCCTCGGCTCGACCGCGGGCGCGTTCGCGCTCAAGAATCTCGTGCGGTCGCGCTACCCGAATGCGACTCGCGTCGGCATCTGCCAATACCGCAAATTCGTCTCGCGGCACCGGATCAGCGGCGTTCGCGACCCGCGCTACCGCGTCATGGACGTCGTGCCGAAAAGCGCTTTCGCCGGCGACCGGCTCGACGCCGCGCTGCAGCCGGGTGACGCGACCTTCCTCGTCGGTGCTCCGCGCCGCTTCACTCGCGTGCCGTGGCACCGGCGCGGCTATCTGAAGGAGTACGCGCGCGACCACTGCGTCGAGGACCTGCTCCGCTTCACCGGCGAAGCGGTCGACCAGGGCGTGCTCGATCGGCGCGAGGTCACCGACTTCTTCCGCGAGGACGTGATCGTTCCCGGCGGCGTCGAGCTCGGCGTCTACCCGGCGCCGTTCTGGCTCGACAGCACCGAGACGATCGAGCGCGTCGTTCGTGCCTGCGTCCTCAGGCATGCGACGGTGCGCGACGGCTACCAGGCGCGGCTGTGGTCGTTCTGCGCCGAGCGCCTCGGCAGCTGGCTGCTGCTGAAGCGCTTTCGCGCCGACGTGGGCGGCAACGGCATCGAATGGATCGCTCGAAGGCGCTGGTCGGCGCGCTACGCCGGCCAGCTCAACCTCGTCACCGAGAACGAAGCGCATACCGGCTACGCCGCCGGCGCCTGAGCAACCTCAGAGGTAGCGCGCGTCGCGCCACGCGCCGCCGTCGCGCAGCATGTGCATCGCGTAGCCGTGCTCCCGGCGCTCGCTCTCGACCCAGCGCCGCGCCAGGCGAATTCGCTCGGCCTTGAATCGCTTCCTCGCCCACCAGCTCATGCCGAGCTTGGCATAGAAGTAGTCGCGGTCGCCGAGGTCCTTCCGGCCGGTCTCGAGCTTGATCGCCTTCTGCGTGATCGAGCCGAAGTGATGGAGCAGCGCGTCGCCGACGGTGCCGACCGGGACGCCGTTGCGCCGGCAGCGAACGAGGTACTCGACGTCCTCGCGGCCGCCGAGGCGGCGATCGGTGTCGAGAAAGCCGATCGACTCGAACACGTTCCTGCGCACCGCGAAGCAGACGCCATGGAACCATCCGGGCCGGAGCGTCCCCGCCATTGCCCGCACGAACGCCGCGGCGTGCGCGTCGAAGTCGTAGTCGAGCTCGCCTTCGGCGAGCGCCGGGCTGACGACGTCGAGCCCGTGCTTGTCTGCGGCGTCGAGCATGGCATCGATGGCGTGCTCGCTGACGAGGACGTCGTTGTTGAGGAGGACGACCCAGTCGCTCTCGGCGAGCAGCGCGCCCTGCGTCCAGGCACCGCCGCAGCCGAGGTTGACGGCGTTGCGCACCGAGCGAATCGACGGGCTCTCCGCCAGCCAGTCGGGCGTTCCGTCGCTGCTGCCGTTGTCGATGACCAGGATCGCCTCGGCCGGCGTGCCGTGCGCGAGCAGGCTCAGGGTGCACTGCCTCGTGTAGCGCAGCTCGTTGAGGACCGGGATGACGACGAGGTATCGCATCGAACGCGCGCGCCGCCTCAGGGCTTGGCTCGCGGCACGCGGCCCATCAGGTAGAACTCGTCGTTCGGCCGCATCGCGCTGACGTTGGCGATCCGGTTCGAGAGGCCGAAGAGCGCTGCGATGCCGGCGATGTCCCAGGCGTCGTCGTCCGAAAACCCGTGCGCACGCAGGGCGGCGAAGTCGGCGTCGTCGACGAGGTGCGACTCGCTCGTCACCTTGACCGCGAAGTCGAGCATCGCCCGCTGGCGCGGCGTGATGTCGGCTTTGCGGTGATTCACGGCGACCTGGTCGGCGACGAGCGGGTTCTTCTCGTAGATACGCAGCAGCGCGCCGTGGGCGACGACGCAGTAGAGGCAGTGATTGATGCCGCTCGTCGCGACGATGATCATCTCCTTGTCGCCCTTGCTGAGGCCCGACTCGCGCAGCAGGAGCGCGTCGTGGTACGCGAAGAAGGCGCGGAACTCGGCCGGCCGGTGCGCGAAGGCGAGGAAGACGTTGGGAACGAAGCCGGCCTTTTCCTGCACCAGGAGGATCTTCTGGCGCACGTCGTCGGGAAGGCCTTCGAGCGCGGGGACGGGGAAGCGGCTGATCGGTCGCGCCGGCGTCGCTGCCGCGGGGGAGGAGGATTGGGCCATGGTCAGCTCCTGAATTGCAGGGTGTGCAGGCGCGCGTAGAGGCCGCCGGCGGCGAGCAGCTCGGCGTGGCTGCCCGACTCGACGACGCGCCCGGCGTCGATGACGACGATGCGGTCGGCGCGCTCGATCGTCGACAGGCGGTGCGCGATGACGAGGCTGGTGCGCCCCTTCATCAGCCGCTCGAGCGCCTGCTGGACGAGCCGCTCCGACTCCGAGTCGAGCGCCGACGTTGCCTCGTCGAGGATCAGGATCGGCGCGTTCTTGTAGATCGCGCGCGCGATCGCCAGGCGCTGGCGCTGGCCACCCGAGAACTCGCTCGCGTTGTGGCCGACGACGGTGTCGACGCCGTGCGGCAGCGCCTCGGCGAAGTCGAGCAGGTTGGCGCTCGCCAGGGCGGCGCGGATCCGCTCGCGGTCGCCTTCGCTGCCGGTGCTGCCGAGCGAGACGTTGGCGGCGACGGTGTCGTTGAAGAGGACGACGTCCTGGCTGACGAGCGCGAACTGGCGCCTGAGCGCCGCGACGTTCCAGTCGGCGAGGGCGTGGCCGTCGAGGAGGAGCGTTCCCGACGTCGGCTCGAGGAAGCGCGGCAGCAGGTTGACGAGCGTCGTCTTTCCCGCGCCCGACGGGCCGACGAGCGCCACCGTCTCGCCGGCGCGCAGCTCGAGGTCGATGCGGTCGAGCGCCGGCGCCTGCGCGGCGCGATAGCGCAGCGTCACGCCGCGCAATTCGATGTGGCCGGCGCTGCGCCCGGGATCGAAGCTGCCGCCGCGCTCGGGATGGCTGCCGTCGATCAGGCCGACGCCCTTGTCGAGGGCGGCCAGCCCGCGCGTGATCGGCCCGGCGAGCTCGGACAGGTGCTTGATCGGCGGCACCAGCTGGAGCATGGCGACGATGAAGGCGACGAAGCTGCCGACCGAGCTGCCGCCGTGCGAGCTCTGCCAGAGCGCGGCGACGATCACGGCGGCGAGCGCGCACGACGCGAGCAGCTGCGTGATCGGCGTCGCCGTCGAGGCGGCGATCATCGATTTCATCGACAGCCGCCGCAGCCGGTTGCTGACGCTCTCGAAGCGTGTCGCCTGCGATGCCTCAGCCGCGTGCAGCCGTACGCTGCGCCAGGCGAGGACGTTCTCCTCGACGACGTAGGCGAGATCGTCGGTCGAGCTCTGGCCCTCGACCGTGAGGCGATGCAGGCGCCGGCTGAACTTGCGCATGACATAGGCGACGGCGGGCAGGAGGACCGCCACGAACACTGTCAGCTGCCAGTTCAGCCAGACCAGATAGCCGAGCAGCGCGACGAAGCGGAGCGAATCGCCGACCAGGCTCTGCAGCGAATAGACGAGCTGGTTGGCGCCGTTCTGGACCTCGAAGGTCAGCGTGTTGACGAGGTTGCTGGCGGTGTTGCGCGTGAAGAGCGAGGGCTCGGCGTCGAGGACGCGCTGGAACATCGCGCGCCGCATCGCCTGGGTGCCGCGGTTGGCAGTCCAGGAGAGGCCGTATTGCGAGACGAAGCCGGCCAGGCCGCGGATCGCGGTCAGGCCGACGACCGCGATCGGCACCAGCCAGAGCGGAAACGCGCTCGGCTTCATGCCGTCGTCGAGAAGCACCTTGAGGAGCGCCGGGATCGCGGGCTCGGTCGCCGCGGCGACGATCGCGCCGACGAAGGCGAGAACGAGACCGCGCCGGCTGCCGGCGAAGAAGGGCGCGATCCGGCGCAGCCGCTCGCCGAGCCGGCGCCGGGCGATCTGGCTCGCCAGGCTCGGCGCCTCCTCGGCCGCCGCCGCCGGGGGCGGATTTGCCTCGGGCATGGACGTTGCCACGGGCGGGGGATCGGTCGCCGCCTCGGCGCGATCGGCCTTCGCCGGCGTTTCGACGCTCGCCGGTATCGTCACGCAGGGAACTCCGGACGCTGCGGCGGACTCTGCATGAACATGAGCTTCACATATTTGTAGTAGGCATACTCCGCGTTGTAGATCGCAAGCATCAATCCGTGCCGACCATCGAGGAATCCGAGCTTCAGCAGATACGTGCGCACGAAAGCGAACAGGCCGTGCGCGATCGCCTTCGCCAGGCTCGCCTTCCTTCCGCGCGAGTGCATGTCGCGGGCGCTGCCGCTCGAGTAGCGGTCGAGCTTCTCGAGGACGTCGTGCACGTCGGGGTAGCTGTGGTGGATCAGGCTCTCGCCGAGGTCGCCGACCCGGCCCTCCACCGTCATGTGAGCATGCAGAAAATCATTCGTGAATCCGGACCTGGCACGCCGGCCGAGCCTGAGCGTTCGGTCGGGGCGCCAGCCGCCGTGGTGCATCACCTTGCCGCAGAACTCCGACCAGCGCGGGATCCGGTAGCCGTCGTGCGTGCCGCTCGCGATCGCCGCCAGGACCTCGGCCTGCAGCGCCTTCGGGATGCGTTCGTCGGCATCGAGCGACAGGACCCAGTCGCTCTTCGCCAGCGAAAAGCCGCGCGCCACCTGCGGGCCGTAGCCCGGCCAGTCGGTGACGACGACGCGCGCGCCGGCCGCTTCGGCGATCGCCGCGGTGCGGTCGGTGCTGCCCGAGTCGAGCACCAGCACCTCGTCGGCGAACTTGGCGCTGGCGATGCAGTCGCCGATTCGCGCGGCTTCGTTCTTGGCCACGATGACCACCGCAAGCGAATCGTTCGGGCGCATGTCGTGGGCGGTCGTGGTGCGGGATCGGCGATCTTGGCGGCGGCGTGACGCGAATGGCGCTTTTCTCCTCCTCATTGTCCCAGATTCATTTCGCGCGCCGCGCTGCCTGCGTCGCCCTGCTCGCGATCGCCGCGCTGCCGGCGGCGGCGCAGTTCCGGGTCGAGATCTCGGGCGTCGGCGCGACCCAGCTGCCGATCGCCGTCGTCCGCTTCCGCGACGAGGACAAGAGCGCGCAGTCGCCCTCGGCGATCATCCGCGCCGACCTCGAACGAAGCGGCGCCTTTCGCATCGTCGACACCGCGGCGACCAGCTTCGACGAGAGCGCGCGCCCGGAGATGGCGCCCTGGCGCTCGCGCGCCGCCGACGCGCTCGTCGCCGGCTCGGTGACGCGCCTCGCCGACGGCCGCTACGACGTGCGGTTCAAGCTCTGGGACGTCGTCAAGGGCAGCGAGCTCGGCGGCCAGAGCAGCGCCGTCGAGGCCGGCGACCTGCGCCTGGCGGCGCACCGCATCGCCGACTTCATCTACGAGAAGCTGACCGGCGAGAAGGGCGTCTTCTCGACCCGCATCGCCTACGTCACGCGCTCGGGCACCCGCCACACCCTGCGCGTCGCCGACGCCGACGGCGAGAACGGCCAGGTCGCGCTCAACAGCGGCCAGCCGATCATCTCGCCGGCGTGGTCGCCGAACGGCAAGGAGCTCGCCTACGTCTCGTTCGAGCGCCAGAAGGCGGTCGTCTTCGTCCACAACGTCGCCAGCGGCGAGCGCCGCGCGATCGCCGATTTCCGCGGCTCGAACAGCGCGCCGGCGTGGACGCCCGACGGCGAGCGCCTTGCCGTGACGCTCTCGCGCGAAGGCGGCTCGCAGCTGTTCTCGATCGGCAGGAACGGCGGCGATCCGCGCCGCCTCGCGTCGAGCCCGGCGATCGACACCGAGGCCGAGTACAGCGCCGACGGCCGCTGGCTCTACTTCACGAGCGACCGCGGCGGCGCGCCGCAGATCTACCGCATGGCCGCGGGCGGCGGCGCGCCCGAGCGCGTCACCTTCAGCGGCAGCTACAACATCAGCCCGACCGTGAGCCCCGACGGGCGAACGCTCGCCTACGTCACGCGCGCGGGCAACGCCTTTCGCCTCGTCGTCCTCGACCTCTCGACGCCCGGCGCGCAGCCGCAGATGATCACCGACACCAGCGACGACGAGCATCCGAGCTTCGCGCCGAACGGCCGCCTGCTCATCTATGCGACTCGCGCGCAAGGCCGCATCGTGTTGATGACCACCACGCTCGATGGCAAGATCAAGGCTCGCCTGCCGTCCCAGACGGCCGATCTGCGCGAGCCGGTGTGGGGCCCCTACGGGCGCTAGTCGCGAGCCACCGCGTCGCATTCAAGCAAGCAAAGGAAAACACCATGAACACCTTCTATCGTCATCTTCTCACCGCCGTCGCGGTCGCTTCGCTCGCCGCGTGCTCGAGCGTCAAGCTCGACGACCAGGCACCGGTCGAGTCGCGCAGCGGCGCCGGCGTCGTCCCGGGAACCGGCGCGGGCGCCAACGCGGCGGGCAGCTCGCAGACGCGGGTCGCTCCGGTCGACGTCACCGGCACGAGCAACGTCAACTACTCGAACCTGCCGCGCATCGTCTACTTCGACTTCGACAGCTACGTCGTCAAGGACGACTACCGTCCCGTCATCGAGGCCAACGCCAAGATGCTCGGCGCCAACCGCAAGATGAAGATGGCCGTCGAGGGCCACACCGACGATCGCGGCAGCAGCGAATACAACCTGGCCCTTGGCCAGCGTCGCGCCGAGGCGGTCGTCAAGTCGCTGACGCTGCTCGGCGCCGAGCCGACGCAGCTCGAGGCGGTGAGCTTCGGCAAGGAGCGGCCGGCGGTGCAGGGCGAGAACGAAGAGGCGTGGGCGAAGAACCGCCGCGCCGAGCTGGCGAGCCGCTGAGCATGCGTGCCCCGCGCGGCTCGGCCCTCGTCGCGGCTGCTTTCGCCGCTGTCGTCGCTCTCGCCGCGCCCGCCCCGGCGCGCGCCGGCCTGTTCGACGACGACGAAGCGCGCCGCGCCATCCTCGACCTGAGGAAGCAGCTCGAGCAGAGCAACGAGCAGGCGCGCGTGCGCCAGAGCGAGCAGATGACGCAGATGTCGGCGCAGATCGACCAGCTCAAGCGGAGCCTCCTCGACCTCAACGGCAGCATCGAGGCGCAGCGCGCCGACAACGCGAAGATGCGCGGCCAGATGGAGCAGCTCGCGCGCGATGTCGCCGAGCTGCAGCGAAAGCAGACCGACCTGCAGCAGGGCGTCGACGAGCGCATCCGCAAGGTCGAGCCGCAGAAGGTCACGGTCGACGAGAAGGAGTTCAGCGTCGACCCGGAGGAAAAGCGCAGCTACGACGACGCGCTCGCCGGCTTTCGGCGCGGCGAGTTCGACCGCGCCGCGACCGGCTTCGGCGGCCTGCTGAAGCGCTTCCCGAACAGCGGCTATCGCCAGTCGGCGCTGTTCTGGCTCGGCAACGCGCAGTACGCGCGGCGCGACTACAAGGAAGCGATCGCGACCTTCCGCAGCCTGGTCGCGAGCGCGCCCGAGAGCCCGCGCGCGCCCGAGGCAATGCTCGCCATCGCCAACTGCCAGGCCGAGCTGAAGGACATCAAGGCCGCGCGCAAGACGATCGACGACCTGCTCAAGGCGTATCCGAAGTCGGAAGCCGCGCAGGCCGGACGCGAGAGGCTGGCGGCGCTGCGATGACGCCGGCGCCGGCCGGCGTTGCCGTCGCCGCCGCGCCCGGCGACGACGAGCCCGACCTCGAGCGTCGCTTCGGCGGCCTGCGCCGCCTCTACGGCGACGTCGGCTACGCGCGCATCCGCGCCGCCCACGTCGCCGTCGTCGGCCTTGGCGGCGTCGGCTCGTGGGCGGCCGAGGCGCTGGCGCGCAGCGGCGTCGCTGCGCTGACGCTCTTCGACCTCGACCACGTCGCCGAGTCGAACGTGAATCGCCAGGTGCAGGCGCTCGGCAGCACGCTCGGCATGGCCAAGGTCGACGCGCTCGAGGCGCGCATCGCCGACATCCATCCGGACTGCGCGGTCACCACGGTCGAGGAGTTCGTCGACGAGACCAACTGGCCTGGCCTGCTGGCCCGGCGCGCCGATGTCGTGATCGACGCCTGCGACGACGTTCGCGCCAAGGCCGCGCTCGCCGCCTGGGCGCGCGCCAGTGCGACGCCGCTCGTCACGGTCGGCGCGGCCGGTGGCAAGCGCGTCGCCGAGCGCGTCGAGGTCGGCGATCTTGCCGACGTCACGCACGACCCGATGCTCGCCGCGCTGCGCCAGCGCCTGAGGAAGCAGCACGCGGCGCCGCGCTCGGGCCCGCTCGGTATCTGCTGCGTGTTCTCGCGCGAACCGGTCGTCCTGCCGGCGGGCGAGGGCTGCGACGTCGACGGCAGCCTCAACTGCCACGGCTACGGCTCGAGCGTCGCGGTGACGGCGACCTTCGGCATGGTCGCCGCCGCTCGCGCCCTCGAATTCGCGGCGCTCGCCGAGGGGCGGGCCGACGCACCCGCCCGCTTATAATCATGGGCTCGGAGGGTTGTTAGCTCAGTTGGTAGAGCAGCGGACTTTTAATCCGTAGGTCGTGGGTTCGAGCCCCGCACAACCCACACGCGGCAACCTTCCGAGGCAGCGCAGTTTTTCGGGCTCTTAGCTCAGTTGGTAGAGCAGCGGACTCTTAATCCGTAGGTCGAGCGTTCGAGTCGCTCAGGGCCCACCAGTAACGACAAGGCCTCGCGCGTAAGTGCGGGGCCTTTGTCCTTTCTAGCCGTGACGAAAACGTGCCATTTCGAGCACTTTCGCGTCACGCCCTGTCTCGATCCGAGACGCCGCG
>JADGRJ010000280.1 GCA_017881025.1 Rhizobacter sp.
TTGCCGCAGAGCCTGCGCCTTCCGGTCGAGATCGAAGTGCGCGACGTGAGCATCGACGAGCTGCGCATCGGCAGTACCGAGGCGATGCCGGTGCGAAACGTTCGCGCCCGCGTCCACGTCGGCGCCGACGGCGGCGCGCGGCATCGCCTCGATGCGATCGCCGCCGGCGTCGAGCGCGGCGATGCGCGCGGCGCGTTCGCGATCGGCGCCGACGCGCCGTTCCCGGTCGACGCGAACGTCGATGCGGTCGCGGCCGGGAAAGACTGGAGCGCGACGGCGCGCGCGAACGGACCGCTCGCCGCGCTCGACACGATCGCGACCGCGCGCGTCGCGGCCACCGCGACGCACGCGGCGCAGTCGCTCGATGCGCGCGCGCTCGTCCATCCCTTCGCGTCGTGGCCGTTGGGCGAGCTGCGCGCATCGGTGAGCGGGCTCGACCTCTCGGCGTTCGCGAGCTCGCTGCCGGCGACAGCGCTGACCGGCGAGGCGACCGCGACGACGAGCGGCATCGACGTTCCCGCGACCGTGTCGATCGTGCTCGCCAACACCCGCGCCGGACGCTGGAACGAAGGGCTCCTGCCGGTTCGCCGCCTTCGCGCCGAGCTGCGCGCGCGGCCGCAGGATCCGAACGTGGTCGACGTGCAGGAGCTGTCGGCGGAGCTCGGCTCGGCGACGGTCGGCGGCGGCAGCATCGTCGGCCGCGGCCGCTGGACGCCGGCGACCTGGAACATCGACGCCGAGCTGCGCCAGGTCCAGCCGGCGGCCCTCGATGCCCGCGCCGCCGACGCGGTGGTCAGCGGCAAGGCCGCCTTCGTCGGCAGCGGCTTCGCGGCCGCCACATCGAGCGCGTCGGCGCCGACGGGAGCGGCGCGAGTCGACCTCGAGGCCGATCTCGCCGGCGACCTCACCGACCGACGTCTGCCGCGCGCGGCGCCGAAGGCGGCGCGGCTGCGCATCGACGCGCGCGCGAGCGCGAACGACATCGAGCTGCGCAGCGCGGAAGCGTCGCTCGGCGATGCGGCCGCGAAGCTCGACGGTCGGCTCGCGCGCAAGGCCGGAACCGACCCCTGGCGGGCGACCGGGCACCTCGCGCTTGAACGCTTCGATCCGGCGCCCTGGTGGCCCGGCGCCGCCGACTCCCTGCTCGCCCGTGGCATGAACCGACTCAACGCCAAGGGCGATTTCGACCTGCTGCTCGCTCCGGCGCGTGCCGGCGAGGGCGTCTACGCCGCGCTCGCCGCGACGACCGGCAGCGCGAAGCTCGCGCTCGTCGACAGCGTCCTCGCCGGCATCGCGCTGCAGGGCACGGCGAGCTACGCCAACAGCGACGGTCGCGCCCGGCCGGCGCTCGACATGCTCGCCGCAGGCAACCATGTCCAGATCGAAGGAACGATCGCGATGCGCGGCGCGAGCAACGACGACTGGCGCGTCGCCATCGACGCGCCTCGCCTCGATGCGCTCGCGCCGCTGCTCGCGACCCCGACCCCTGCCGACGGGGCGAGGCGCGCGCCGCCGGCGCTGGCGGGCAGCCTCGTCGCGCGCGGCCACCTCACCGGCCGCTGGCCGAACGTGAGCAGCGACGGCGAGGTGCAAGGCACGGCCCTGCGGATGCAGGCCATCGCCGTTCGCCAGGCGAGCGGTCGCTGGCGGCTCGGCAGCAGCGACAACGCGGCCCTCGACGGCAACCTTGTGCTCGACGGCGTCGCCGTCGGCGGACGCGCGCTCGATCGAGTCGAAGCGCAGGTCTCGGGAACGGCGCGCGCGCATCGCGCCGAGCTGCGCGTCGCCTCGGCGCTGCTGCCGCCGGAATGGGCCGACGTGCTCGCGGTACGCCCGTCGGCGAGCGGGGCATCGGCGAGCGAGCCCGCTGCGCGCGCGGCGACGAGCGCGGTCGTCGCGGCGGCGCCGGCGGCTTCGACTTCGCCGGCGCCGCCATCGTCAGCATCGTCCTCGCCAACGACGACCGCGGCGAGCGCAACGCCGCGCTCGCGCAGCATCGTCTCGGTCGTCGCCGAAGGCGGCCTTGTCGACGTCGACGGCAGCAGGGCCGGCGGCTGGCGCGGCAGCCTGCGCGAGGTCGTGGCGCGCTCGGTCGGGACGCCGACGCGAACGTGGCTGAACGCGCGCGAGGTCCGCGGCAGCGCCCTCTGGGCCGGCGCGCCGCTTCGCGTCTCCGTGGAGCCGGGAACGGCCGAGGTCCTCGGCGCGACGCTGCGCTGGAATCGCGTCGCCTGGCAGCAGGGCGACGCGCGCGTCCCGGCCCGTCTCGATGCGCAAGCCGAGGTCGACGCGATCGCCGTCGCGCCGATCCTGCAGGCGCTGCAGCCGGGGTTCGGCTGGGGCGGCGACCTGCGCGTCGGCGCGCGCCTGAAGGTGCAGAGCGTGGGCAACGTCAGCGTCGACATGGTCGTCGAGCGCACGAGCGGCGACGTCACCGTCACCGACGAGATCTCGACCCAGCGCCTCGGCCTCTCGGACCTTCGCTTCGGCGTCTCGGCCGAAGGCGGCGTCTGGCATTTCACCGCCGCAGCGGCAGGCGCGACGCTCGGCGTCGCGTCGGCCGCGGTGACCGCGCGGACGTCGCCGAGCGCGACCTGGCCGGGCGCCGAGACGCCGCTCGAAGGCGTCAGCGAGCTGCGCGTCGACAACCTCGGCACCTGGGGCTCGTGGCTCACGCCGGGCTGGCGCCTCGGCGGCCGGCTGCACGCGAGCGCGAGCTTCGGCGGCCGCTTCGGCGCGCCGCAGTACACCGGCCACGTCGAAGGCACCGGCGTCACGGTGCGCAACTTCCTCGAGGGCGTCAACGTCACCGACGGCACCATCGCGATCACCTTGCGCGGCAGCACGGCGCACATCGAGACCTTCACCGCCAAGGGCGGCGCCGGGACCTTGCGGCTCGAAGGCGACGCCGCGTTCGACGAGTCGCCGACGGCGCAGCTGCGCCTCGCGCTCGATCGCTTCGAGCTGCTCGGCCGCGTCGACCGACGCATCGTCGCCACCGGCAAGGCGGCGCTGCGGCTCGATGCGAAAGCCGTGGCGCTCGACGGCACCTTCAAGGTCGACGAAGGCCTGGTCGACTTCACGCGCTCCGACGCGCCGACGCTCGGCAGCGACGTCGAAGTCGTGCGCCGGCCGAAGGCGCCGGCGCCTCCGGCTGCCGTCGCGCAGGCGCAGGCGCCGGCGCCCGTCGTGGCAGCGCCGCAGCGCGCCGTCCGTCTCGACCTTCGCGTCGACATGGGCGACAAGCTCCGCGTCCGCGGCCGCGGCCTCGATGCCGGCCTGCGCGGCGAGCTGCACCTGACATCGCCGAACGGTCGCCTCGCCGTCGACGGCACGCTGCGCGCGGTCGACGGCACCTACCAGGCCTACGGCCAGAAGCTCGGCATCGACCGCGGCGTGCTCGCCTTTGCCGGCCCGGTCGAGAACCCGCGCCTCGACATCGAAGCGACGCGGCCCAACCTCGACGTTCGCGTCGGCGTGACGGTGAGCGGCACGGCGCTCAACCCGCGCATCCGCCTCTTCTCCGACCCCGAGCTTTCGGACATCGACAAGCTGAGCTGGCTCGTCCTCGGCCGCGCCAGCGCGACCACCGGCGGCGCCGACACCGCGCTCCTGCAGCAGGCGGCGCTGGCGCTGCTCTCGGGCGAGGGGCCGGGCGTGACCGACCGGCTCATCAGGTCGATCGGCCTCGACGAGGTCTCGGTGCGGCAGGGCCAGGGCGCCGTCAAGGAGACGATCGTCAGCCTCGGCAAGCAGATCTCGAAGCGCTGGTACGTCGGCTACGAGCGCGGCCTCAACACGACCCTCGGCACCTGGCAGCTGATCTACCGCGTCGCTCAGCGCGTCACCGTGCGCGCCGAAGCGGGCAGCGACAACGCCGTCGACGTCATCTGGACCTGGCGCTGGAAGTAGGCCCGGCGCGCGAAAGACGGAGAGCGAAAGAACGGCGCGCGGCGAAGGCGACGGCCGCTACGGCGCGACGTCCCAATCGGCCTTGCTGATGTGGTTCTGCATGAAGGCTTCCACGGCCGCCTTCGCATGGACGCGCGCCGGATCGAAATCGAACTGCCCCTCGTGCGTCGACGGCCCGCTGGCGCCGGCGAAGGTGGCGCGGTAGTTGACGGTGTGGCGGACGACCTCGTAGTCGACCCGGTAGCGCACGGCGGGCCTGCCCGAGCCGGGAGAATGGGATCCTTCGAGAGTCGGCATCGCTGCTCCAGGAAGCGCCGCCGAGTATGACGCGCCGCGCCCGTCTTACACTGCCAGCCCTCGCGCGGCGCCCGGCCGCCCGAGCCGCCTCGCCGTAGTTCAATGGATAGAACGGCCGCCTCCTAAGCGGCAAATACAGGTTCGATTCCTGTCGGCGGGACTCTTGACGCTTTTCCAGGACGTCCCAGGAATTCCAGAAACGTCCCGAAATCGGCAGATTTGCCGGGCGTCAGAACCAAAATCAAGGTCCCGCGGGGTTCAGGATCTTGCAAGTTCGACTGCGGCCCTACGAATACTCGTGACGACTCGATCATGGAGCCGGAATGGCCTGTCAATCGCGATGAATTTCAGCGGAATTTCATCGCGCAGATCCCCGCGGACGTTAGCGGACTGGACCGCATCCACACATGGTTGCCGAGTTTCTCCCGAGCTCCCTTGCGCTGGCGAAGGTGACCCGGTTGAGGAGACTTCGCAACATGCCAACGGGAACTGCAGGCTGGAGATATGGGCCCTGGGCTGGTCTGGAGTTCTATCCCCAAGCGTCTTGGCTCCAGTTGGATGCAATCGCCGATCAACAGCTGCTCTACGCGCTTTGCAATTACCCCGCAAAATTAGAAGTTGCGGGGTAACGATTTGCCAGCCCCTTTTACCCCGTGAAATGTTGAATTGCGGGGTAAGATGAAGGCGTCATGGCCTTTCCCCTCTACTTGCTCGAGCGGAGGAGGCGTATGGCGGGAGTCTCATGGTGATAGCCGGACGTCATATGGCCGTCGACCCGTCAGTGAGGGCGATCCTCGCTGACGAGA
>JADGRJ010000071.1 GCA_017881025.1 Rhizobacter sp.
CCACGAGCACGATGCCTGCGGCGTCGGCTTCGTCGCCCACATCGCCGGACGCAAGTCGCACGCGATCGTCGAGCAGGGTCTGAAGATCCTCGAGAACCTGAACCACCGCGGCGCGGTCGGCGCCGACCGCCTGATGGGCGACGGTGCCGGCATCCTGATCCAGATCCCTGACGACTACTACCGCACCGAGATGGCGACCCAGGGCATCGAGCTGCCGTCGCCCGGCGAGTACGGCGTCGGCATGGTGTTCCTGCCCAAGGAGCACGCGTCGCGGCTGGCCTGCACGCAGGAGCTCGAGCGCGCCGTCAAGGCCGAGGGCCAGGTCGTCCTCGGCTGGCGCGACGTGCCGGTCGACGCCGAGATGCCGATGTCGCCGGCGGTGCGCGCCAAGGAGCCGGTGCTGCGCCAGATCTTCATCGGCCGCGGCCCGGACGTGATCGTCCCCGACGCGCTCGAGAGGAAGCTCTACGTCATCCGCAAGACCGCGTCGAGCGCGATCCAGGCGCTGAAGCTGACGCACAGCCGCGAGTACTACGTGCCGAGCATGAGCTGCCGGACCGTCATCTACAAGGGGCTGCTCCTCGCCAACCAGGTCGGCAAGTACTACAAGGACCTCGCCGACCCGCGCCTGACCTCGGCGCTCGCGCTGGTCCACCAGCGCTTCTCGACCAACACCTTCCCGGAGTGGCCGCTCGCGCATCCGTACCGGATGGTCGCGCACAACGGCGAGATCAACACCGTCAAGGGCAACTTCAACTGGATGCGCGCGCGCGAAGGCGTCATGAAGTCGCCCGTGCTCGGCGCCGACCTGAAGAAGCTCTACCCCATCACCTTCGAAGGGCAGAGCGACACCGCGACGTTCGACAACGCGCTCGAGCTGCTGACGATGAGCGGCTACTCGCTCGCCCACGCCGTGATGATGATGATCCCCGAGGCGTGGGAGCAGCACACCGAGATGGACGCGCGCCGGCGCGCCTTCTACGAGTATCACGCGGCGATGATGGAGCCCTGGGACGGCCCGGCGGCGATGGTCTTCACCGACGGCCGCCAGATCGGCGCGACGCTCGACCGCAACGGCCTGCGCCCGGCGCGCTACATCGTCACCGACGACGGCCTGGTCGTGATGGCGTCGGAGTCCGGCGTGCTGCCGATCGCCGAGAACCGGATCGTCAAGAAGTGGCGCCTGCAGCCCGGCAAGATGTTCCTGATCGACTTCGAGCAGGGCCGCATCGTCGACGACGCGGAGCTGAAGAACCAGTTCGCGTCGGCCAAGCCGTACCGGCAGTGGGTCGACAGCGTCCGCATCAAGCTCGAGGACCTGCCGCAAGGTCCGGCCCAGAAGGCCTTCGAGGAAAGCCTGCTCGATCGCCAGCAGGCC
Source organism: Rhizobacter sp. (assembly GCA_017881025.1). Taxonomy (GTDB): domain Bacteria; phylum Pseudomonadota; class Gammaproteobacteria; order Burkholderiales; family Burkholderiaceae_C; genus Schlegelella_A. The sequence goes on from JADGRJ010000071.1 coordinate 1,379, forward strand.
TTCGGCTACACGCAGGAAGACATCAAGTTCCTGATGAGCCCGATGGCGCAAGCCGGCGAGGAAGGCATCGGCTCGATGGGCAACGACTCGCCGCTCGCCGTTCTCTCGGACAAGAACAAGCCGCTCTACAACTATTTCAAGCAGCTGTTCGCGCAGGTCACGAACCCGCCGATCGATCCGATCCGCGAATCGATCGTGATGTCGCTCGTCTCGTTCATCGGCCCCAAGCCCGACCTGCTCGACATCAACGCCGTCAATCCGCCGATGCGGCTCGAGGTCGCGCAGCCGATCCTCGACGCGGCCGACATGGCGCGGCTGCGCTCGATCGAGAAGCACACCGGCGCCAAGTTCAAGAGCTACGAGATCGACATCACGTATCCGCTCGCCTGGGGCGCCGAAGGCGTCGAGGCCAAGCTCGCCTCGATGTGCGCGGAAAGCGTCGACGCGATCCGGAGCGGCCACAACATCCTGATCATCAGCGACCGGCGCATGAGCCGCGAGCAGGTCGCGCTGCCAGCGGCGCTCGCGCTCTCGGCCGTGCACCAGCATCTCGTTCGCGAGGGCCTGCGCACGACCGCCGGCCTCGTCGTCGAGACCGGCTCGGCACGCGAGGTGCACCACTTCGCCGTCCTCGCCGGCTACGGCGCCGAGGCCGTTCATCCCTACCTCGCCCTCGAGACCCTGGCCGCGCTGCGCGCCGAGCTGCCGAGCGACCTCGGCACCGACAAGGCGGTCTCCAACTACATCAAGGCGATCGGCAAGGGTCTGTCGAAGATCATGTCGAAGATGGGCGTGTCGACCTACATGTCGTACTGCGGCGCGCAGCTGTTCGAGGCGATCGGCCTCGAGAAGGCGCTCGTCGACAAGTACTTCCGCGGCACCGCGAGCCAGGTCGGCGGCATCGACATCTTCTCGGTCGCCGAGGAGGCGATCCGCATGCACCGCGCCGCGTTCAGCCGCGACCCGGTCCTCGAAGGCATGCTCGACGCCGGCGGCGAGTACGCCTGGCGCGTGCGCGGCGAAGAGCACATGTGGACGCCCGACGCGATCGCCAAGCTGCAGCATGGCGTGCGCGCGAACCGCTACGAAACCTACCAGGAATACGCGAAACTCATCAACGACCAGTCGCAGCGCCACATGACGCTGCGCGGCCTGTTCGAGTTCGTCGTCGATCCGGCGAAGTCGATTCCGATCGACCAGGTCGAGCCCGCGGCGGAGATCGTCAAGCGCTTCGCCACCGGCGCGATGTCGCTCGGCTCGATCTCGACCGAGGCGCACGCGACGCTCGCCGTCGCCATGAACCGGATCGGCGGCAAGTCGAACACCGGCGAAGGCGGCGAGGATCCGGCGCGCTACCGCGCCGAGCTGCGCGGCGAGACGATCGCCGCGGGCACGCACTTCAGCGACATCATCGGCAAGGGCGACATCATCGTCGACTACCCGCTCGAGGCGGGCGACTCGCTGCGCTCGAAGATCAAGCAGGTCGCGTCGGGGCGCTTCGGCGTCACGACCGAGTACCTCGTCTCGGCTGACCAGCTGCAGATCAAGATGGCACAGGGCGCCAAGCCGGGCGAGGGCGGCCAGCTGCCCGGCGGCAAGGTGAGCGAGTACATCGGACGGCTCCGCCACTCGGTTCCCGGCGTCGGCCTGATCTCGCCGCCGCCGCACCACGACATCTACTCGATCGAGGACCTGGCGCAGCTGATCCACGACCTGAAGAACGCCAACCAGAAGGCGAGCATCAGCGTCAAGCTCGTCTCCGAGGTCGGCGTCGGCACCGTTGCCGCCGGCGTCGCCAAGGCGAAGGCCGACCACGTCGTCATCGCCGGCCACGATGGCGGGACCGGCGCGTCGCCGTGGAGCTCGATCAAGCACGCCGGAACGCCGTGGGAGCTCGGCCTCGCCGAGGCGCAGCAGACGCTCGTGCTGAACCGCCTGCGCGGCCGCATCCGCGTCCAGGCCGACGGCCAGATGAAGACCGGCCGCGACGTCGTCATCGGCGCGCTGCTCGGCGCCGACGAGTTCGGCTTCGCGACCGCGCCGCTGGTCGCCGAAGGCTGCATCATGATGAGGAAGTGCCACCTCAACACCTGCCCGGTCGGCGTCGCGACGCAGGATCCAGTGCTGCGCGCCAAGTTCCAGGGCCGCCCCGAGCACGTCGTCAACTTCTTCTTCTTCGTCGCCGAAGAGGCGCGGGCGATCATGGCCGAGCTGGGCGTGCGAACCTTCGACGAGCTGATCGGCCGGGTCGAACTGCTCGAAACGAAGAAGGGGATCGCCCACTGGAAGGCGCGCGGCCTCGACTTCAGCCGCCTGCTGCAGGCGCCGACTGCGCCGCCCGAGGTGGCGCGCCGCCACGTCGAGGCGCAGGACCACGGCCTCGCCAAGGCGCTCGACGTGCGCCTGATCGAGAAGTGCGCGCCGGCGCTCGAGCGCGGCGAGAAGGTCCAGCTCCTCGAGACGGTCCGCAACGTCAATCGCACGGTCGGCGCGATGCTCTCCGGCGAGCTCATCCGGCGTCATCCGCAGGGCCTGCCCGACAACACGATCTTCATCCAGATGGAAGGCACGGGCGGGCAGAGCTTCGGCGCCTTCCTCGCCCAGGGCATCACGATCTACCTGATCGGCGACGCCAACGACTACACCGGCAAGGGAATGAGCGGCGGTCGCCTGACGATCCGGCCGAGCATCGACTTTCGCGGCGACGCGACCGAGAACATCATCGTCGGCAACACCGTGCTGTACGGCGCGACCAGCGGCGAGGCGTTCCTGCGCGGCGTCGCCGGCGAGCGCTTCGCGGTGCGCCTGTCGGGCGCGACGGCGGTCGTCGAAGGCACCGGCGACCACGGCTGCGAGTACATGACCAGCGGCACCGTCGTCGTCCTCGGCAAGACCGGGCGCAACTTCGCCGCGGGCATGAGCGGCGGCATCGCCTACGTCTACGACGAGGACGGCCAGTTCGCGTCGCGCTGCAACACGTCGATGGTCTCGCTCGGCCGCGTCGTTCCGGTCGCCGAGCAGGAGCAATCGCTCGAGCGCGCGGTGTGGCACCGCGAGCAGGCCGACGAGACGCTCCTGAAGTCGCTCATCACCGATCACCACCAATGGACCGGGAGCCTGCGCGCGCGCGAGATCCTCGACCACTGGAACGAGGCGCTGCCGAAGTTCGTCAAGGTCTTCCCGAACGAGTACAAGCGGGCGCTCGCCGAGATCAGCCTGAAGGCGATGACCGCGCTCGGCGAGATCCGCGCGACGACCGAGGCCGACGACGCGATCGCCAAGGCGCGCACCGCAGGCAAGGCGGCCAAGGTCGTCGCGCCGAAGTAGTGGCGCGCAACAAGAACAAAGGGATCGGACGCAAACGATGGGCAACGTCACCGGCTTCCTGGACTTCGGCCGCGTCGAGGAAGACCACGAGCCGGTCCCCAAGCGGGTCAAGAACTACCGCGAGTTCGTCTTCACGCTGAAGGAAGACGACGCCAAGGTGCAGAGCGCGCGCTGCATGGACTGCGGCACGCCGTTCTGCAACAGCGGCTGCCCGGTCAACAACATCATTCCCGACTTCAACGACCTGGTCTATCGCGGCGACTGGAAGAACGCCTTCGCGACGCTGGACTCGACCAACAACTTCCCCGAGTTCACCGGCCGCATCTGCCCGGCGCCCTGCGAGGAGGCGTGCACGCTCAACATCAACGATGACCCGGTCGGCATCAAGTCGATCGAGCACGCGATCATCGACCGCGCCTGGGCCGAAGGCTTCGTGGTGCCGAGGCCGCCGGCGGCGAGGACCGGCAAGACGGTCGCCGTCGTCGGCTCGGGCCCGGCCGGCCTGGCGGCGGCGCAGCAACTCGCGCGCGTCGGCCACGCGGTCACGGTCTTCGAGCGCAACGACGCGATCGGCGGGCTGCTGCGCTACGGCATCCCCGACTTCAAGATGGAGAAGTCGCACATCGACCGCCGCATCGCCCAGATGGAGGCCGAAGGCGTCGTCTTTCGCCCCGGGGTCCGCATCGGCGAGCCCGCTGCGGGCGAGGTCGTCACCGACTGGTCGAAGGAAAGCATCGGCGCCGACGAGCTGCTGGCGCAGTTCGACGCCGTCGTCCTGGCCGCCGGCGCCGAGCGCTCGCGCGACCTGCCGGTCCCGGGGCGCGATCTCGACGGCGTTCACTACGCGATGGAGTTCCTGCCGCAGCAGAACAAGGTCAACGCCGGCGGCAGCGTCGAGCGCCAGATCCGCGCCGACGGCAAGGACGTGATCGTCATCGGCGGCGGCGACACCGGCAGCGACTGCGTCGGCACGAGCAACCGGCACGGCGCGAAGAGCGTGACACAGTTCGAGCTCATGCCGATGCCGCCCGATCACGAGAACAAGCCCCTCGTCTGGCCCTACTGGCCGACCAAGCTGCGCACGTCGTCGAGCCACGAGGAAGGCTGCGAGCGCGAGTTCGCGATCGCCACCAAGGAATTCATCGGCGAGGGCGGCAAGCTCACCGCGCTGAAGGCGGTTCGCGTCGAGTGGCAGGGCGGCAAGATGGTCGAGGTGCCGGGCACCGAGCAGGTGATCCCGGCGCAGCTCGTCCTCCTCGCGATGGGATTCGTCAGCCCGCTCGCGAGCCTGCTCGAAGCGTTCGGCGTCGAGCGCGACGGGCGCGGCAACGCCAGGGCGAGCACCGAGCCGCTCGGCGGCTACGCGACCAACGTCGCCAAGGTGTTCGCGGCCGGCGACGTGCGGCGCGGCCAGTCGCTCGTCGTCTGGGCGATCCGGGAGGGCCGGCAGGCCGCACGTGCCGTGGACGCGATGCTCATGGGTTCGAGCGAGCTGCCTCGCTAGCCGATGAGCGACCTGCGCACGATTGCCGAAACGACCGGCCATCCTTCGAGCGACCTGCTCGTCGAAATCGATCACGTCGTCTTCGGCTACGACGCGAGCCGGACGATCCTGGACGACGTGTCGATGTCGTTCGGCCGCGGCAAGGTCACGGCGATTCTCGGCGGCTCCGGCTGCGGCAAGACCACCCTGCTGCGCCTGATCGGCGGCGTCTATCCGGCCAACCAGGGAACGATCCGCTTCGAGGGCCAGGTCGTCGACGCGCACAATCCCGAGCAGCTCTTCGCGCTGCGGCGCCGGCTCGGCATGCTGTTCCAGTTCGGCGCCCTGTTCACCGACCTCTCGGTCTTCGAGAACGTCGCCTTTCCGCTGCGCGAGCACACCGATCTCGACGAGACGATGATCCGCGACATCGTGCTGATGAAGCTGAACGCAGTCGGCCTGCGCGGCGCCGCGTCGCTCGACATCTCCGAGATTTCGGGCGGGATGGCGCGCCGCGTCGCCCTCGCGCGCGCGATCGCCCTCGATCCGGAGCTCATCATGTACGACGAGCCCTTCGCCGGCCTCGACCCGATCTCGATGGCGGTCGCCGCCAACCTCATCCGCATCCTCAACGACACGACCGGCGCGACCGCGATCCTCGTCTCGCACGACGTCGCCCAGTGCTTCAAGATCTGCGACTACGCCTACCTGATGTCGTCGCGCGGCAAGGTCGTCGCCGAAGGGACACCGAAGCAGCTCGCCGAATCGGAGGATCCGGAAGTGCGCCAGTTCATCCGCGGCGAGCCCGACGGGCCGGTGCGTTTCCACTACCCCGCACGCCCGCTGGCGGAAGATTTCGGGGTGGGCGCTTGATGGCGCATCCGGCGCGGCCGCTCGCCGAAGACTTCGGGGTCGGCGCGTGAGCCGGCCGCCAGCGACGGGGCCGGCGCGATGACCGGCCTGATCGACGGGCTCGGCCGGCGGTGGCTCGAGCTGCTGCGAATCCTCGGCCATCACGCGACCTTCTTCGTCGAGCTGCTGCGCGCCTGCCCGGCGGCGCTGCGCCGGCCTTATCTGGTCGTCGCGCAGATCCACGCGATCGGCAACCTCTCGCTCGTGATCATCCTCGCCTCGGGCCTCGCGGTCGGCTTCGTCCTCGCGCTGCAGATGTACTACGCGCTGGTCACCTACGGCGCCTCCGAGTCGCTCGGCCTGATCGTCAACCTGTCGCTGACGCGCGAGCTCGGCCCGGTGGTCACGGCGCTGCTCTTCGCCGGCCGCGCCGGCACCTCGCTCACCGCCGAGATCGGCCTGATGAAGGCGGGCGAGCAGCTCGCCGCGATGGACATGATGGCGGTCGATCCGAGGAGCCGCGTGCTGGCGCCGCGCTTTCTCGCCGGCATCGTCTCGATGCCGATCCTCGCGGTGCTCTTCTCGTCGGTCGGCATCCTCGGCGCCTACGTCGTCGCCGTGCTCCTGATCGGCGTCGACGCCGGCAACTTCTGGTCGATCATGCAGTCGGGCGTCGACGTGCGGCGCGACATTGGCAACGGCGTCGTCAAGAGCATCGTCTTCGGCTTCATCTGCACGTTCGTCGCTCTCTACCAGGGCTACGAGGCGAAGGCGACGCCCGAAGGCGTCGCTCACGGGACGACGCGGACGGTCGTGATCGCCTCGCTCGGCGTGCTCATGATGGACTTCGTCTTGACCGCGCTCATGTTCTCGACGCCGTAGCGACGGCGCCAGGCTGCACACTCACATCGCGCAATACTTATCGCGCAGGACAGGAACGATCGATGGGCAAGAAAAGCATAGAGACATTCGTCGGCATCTTCGTGCTGCTCGGCTTCGCCGGCCTCGTCTTCCTGGCCTTGAAGGCGGCCAACCTCGGCAGCTTCAGCGGCGCCGACACGTACACGTTGACCGCCTACTTCGACAACATCGGCGCGCTCAAGGTGCGAGCGCCGGTGCGCAGCGCCGGCGTGACGGTCGGCCGCGTCGCGTCGATCAAGCTCGATCCGAAGCTCTATCAGGGCGTCGTCGAGCTGGCGATCCAGCGCGACGTTCAATTTCCGACCGATTCTTCGTTGCGAATCCTTACTTCCGGTCTGCTCGGCGACCAGTACGTCGGCGTCGAGCCCGGCGGCGGCGAGAAGATGTGGGCCGCCGGCGACACCGTCAAGCAGACACAATCGGCGGTGGTTCTGGAGAGCCTGATCAGCCAGTTCCTGTTCAGCAAGGCAGCGGATGCCGGCGGTGCGCCCGCGCCGGCCGCGGCCGCCAGCGGAGGCAAGAAATGAAGAATTCGCTCCGGCTCGCCTCGCCCGCGTGGCGCGTCGCTGCGCTCGCCGTCGCGGTTGCGGCGCTGGCGGGCTGCTCGACGATCCGCGAATCGCGCGGCGGCCCGGGCCAGCGACTCGATCCCTGGGAAAAGTGGAACCGCAAGGTCTTCAACTTCAACGAAGACATCGACAAGGCGGTGCTCAAGCCCGTCGCGACGGTCTATTCGGACGTCGTGCCCCAGCCGGTGCGCCGCAGCGTCAGCAACTTCTTCAGCAACTTCGCCGACGCCTGGTCGGCGATCAACAACATGCTGCAGGGCAAGTTCGAGGCCGGCTTCGAGGACGCGACCCGGGTCGGCACGAACACGCTGTTCGGGTTGTTCGGCATCCTCGACGTCGCGTCGGAGATGGGCCTCGACCATCACTACGAGGATTTCGGCCAGACCCTCGGCCGCTACGGTGTCGGCGCCGGCGCCTACCTCGTGCTGCCGATCCTGGGCCCGTCGACCGTTCGCGACGCGGCGGCGCAGCCGCTCGACCGGCTCGCGTCGCCGCCGGCTTTCTTCGACGGCACCAAGACGCAGATCGGCTTCACCTTGCTGCAGATCGTCAACACCCGCGCCGGCCTGCTCCGCGCGACGCGGGTGATCGACGAAATCTCGCTCGACAAGTACACCTTCGTTCGCGATGCCTACCTGCAGCGGCGGCGCAGCCTCGTCTTCGACGGCGACGTGCCCGAGACGCCGGCCGCGCCCGACGAGGCTGCCTCGGCCGCCGCTGGTGCGGCCGCAGGAAACCTGGCGCCGCCCGCCGCTGCGACGCCGGCGTCGGCCCCGCCGCCGACCGCGCCCGCTTCCGCAGCGCCGCCCGCCGTGCCCGCCTCGGCGCCGCGCTGACCGCCCGGGCACGGGCAGCCCTGTGAACCTGCGTCCGGGTCGCGCGTTAACAGGTGAGGCGACTTCCCTTCAGCGAACAGGGTTCTTGAACATCGCGCACGCTGCACCCCTTTCATTTTTCGAGGAACTCGAGATGTCCATGACCAGAACGATCGGCTGGCTCGCCGCGACCGTGCTCTCCCTTGCCGCGGTGGGCGCGCAGGCCCAGGCCGCGAAGGCGCCCGAGGCCCTCATCAAGGAGGTCTCGACCGACGTCCTCGACGCCGTCAAAGCCGACAAGACGATCCAGGGCGACATCCGCAAGGTGATCGCGCTGGTCGACCAAAAGGTCCTGCCGTACGTCAACTTCCAGCGCATGACGGCGTCGGCCGTCGGCCGCTACTGGAAGCAGGCGACACCCGACCAGCAGAAGCGCCTCCAGGACGAGTTCAAGCTGCTGCTGGTCCGCACCTACTCGGGCGCGCTGTCACAGGTGAGTGCCGAGCAGACCGTCGAGCTCAAGCCAATGCGCGCGGCGCCGACCGACAACGAAGTCGTCGTTCGCACCGAGATCCGCGGCAAGGGCGATCCGATCCAGCTCGACTACCGCCTCGAGAAGGCCGGCGCGAGCTGGAAGATCTACGACGTCAACGTGCTCGGTGTCTGGCTGGTGGAGAACTACCGCAACAGCTTCGCCCAGGAGATCGGCGCGAACGGCATCGACGGCCTGATCGCCAAGATGGCCGAGCGCAACAAGTCGGCAGCCGCCGGCGCGAAGAGCTGATGCTGCTGCTGCCGGCGACGCTCACCTCGCGCGAGGCGCGGGTGACGCTGCGCATGCTGCAGCAGGCGTTGCAGAGCGAAGGCAGCGAGGCGCCGGTGATCGTCGAGGCCGGCTCGCTGCAGCAACTCGACTCGGCGGCGTTGGCGGTGCTGCTCGAGATCGAGCGGCTCGCCGTCGCCTGGGGCCGTGCCTTCGTCGTGCGCAACGTGCCGGCCAAGCTGGCAGCCCTGGCCAAGCTCTACGGCATCGACGTCCTGCTGCTCAAGCCGGAGCCCGCGGCGGCGACGGCCGCCGGCGCCGATCAGCGCAAGCCGGCGACGTAGTCGGCGACCGCCTTGATCTCGCGGTCGTTCAGCTTGGCCGCGATCGCGCTCATCGCCGGGTTGTTGCGGCGCACGTTGCCGCGAAACGCGACCAGCTGCGCCTCGACGTAGTCGGCATGCTGCCCCCCAAGGCGCGGATACTGCGCCGGGATGCCGGCGCCGTTCGGCCCGTGGCAGCCCGAGCAGGCGGGGACGCTGCGATCGCCGATGCCGCCGCGGTAGATCTTCTCGCCGACCGAGACCAGCTCCTTGTTCTTGGCGAAGCCGGGCTTGGGTTGCTTGCCGGCGTAGAACGCGGCGACGTTCTTCATGTCGGTCTCGCTCAGCGGCGACGCCATCGCGCGCATGATCGGGTTGTCGCGCTTGCCGGCCTTGAACTCGGCGAGTTGCTTGACGAGGTAATCCGGGTGTTGCCCCTGGATGATCGGGTTGGCCGCGCTGCCGCGCGAGCCGTCGTTGGTGTGGCAGGCCGCGCACACCGCGGTCGAGATCGCGGCGCCCTTGGCCGGCTCCGGCGCGCTCGCGGCGGTCTCGGCGGCATGCGGCGCGGTGGCCGCGAGAGCCAGGGCCAGGGAACAGAGCAAACGCGATACAGGCTTCATGAGGCGCCAGGTTCTCGTGCCAAAGCCGGCGATTTTACAATGAGCGCTTCACGACGATGACAAGCACCCCCATGCCGACTTCTGCAGCGCGATCGGAAGCGGCAGGCCAGGACGACGCCGAAGCGCGCCGGGCGCTCGCCTGGACCCACACCGCACGCTTCCTCACCACCGCCAGCGCGTTGAGCGAGCTGCCTGTCACCGAGCTGCCCGAGATCGCCTTCGTCGGCCGCTCGAACGCCGGCAAGTCGACGGCGATCAACGTCCTGACGCAGCAGAAGCGCCTCGCCTTCGCGTCGAAGACGCCGGGCCGCACGCAGCACATCAACCTCTTCGAGCTCGGCCCGAAGCTCGAGGCCGACGCCCTCTTCGCCGACCTGCCGGGCTACGGCTACGCCGCCGTCGAGCGCAACGCCAAGCTGCGCTGGCAGGAGGTGATGGCCGAGTACCTGGCGGTGCGGCGCAGCCTGAGCGCGATCGTCGTCCTCGTCGATTCGCGCCTCGGCTTCACCGAGATCGACCGCAAGCTGCTCGATTTCGTCGCGCCGCGCCTGGCCAACGGCTCGGTCAAGCTGCTCGCGCTGCTGACCAAGGTCGACAAGCTCAATCGGCGCGAGACGACCGCTGCGCTGCAGGCGGCGGGCGAGGTCCTCGGCGAAGTCGTCTCCGACGAGAGCGACGTCTCGCTCACGCCGTTCTCGTCGCTCAGCCGCGCCGGCGTCGCCGACGCGGCGCGCGTCCTCTACGGCTGGACGCACCTGAGCCCGGCATGATCGAGACCTACACGATCACGCTCGGCAACGGTATCGATCTCAGCTGCCGCGCCGCCGGCCGCCCGGGCGATCCGGTGCTCGTCTTCCTGCACGGCTTTCCCGAGGCGGCGTTCGTCTGGGACGAGCTGCTCGAGCATTTCTCCGACCGATACCGCTGCGTCGCGCCGAACCTGCGCGGCTACGAGCGCTCGTCGGCGCCCCCGGACGTCGAGGCCTATCGCGCCAAGCACCTCGTCGCCGACATTTCGTCGCTCATCGACTCGCTGGGGGGCGAGCTCGCCGCGCTGATCGCGCACGACTGGGGCGGCGCGCTCGCCTGGGGCCTGGCGGCGCATCGGCCCGAGGCGATCCGGCGCCTGATCATCGTCAATTCGCCGCACCCCGCGACCTTCCTGCGCGAGCTGCGCCACAACCCTGTGCAGCAGGCGGCGAGCGCCTACATGAACTTCCTCTGCCGCCCCGACGCGGAAGCGCTCCTCAGCGAGAACGACTTCGCGCGCCTCTGGCCGTTCTTCACCAACATGGGAGCGGCCGATCCGGCGCGCGAAGGCGGCGGCTGGTTGACCGACGAGGTGCGCGACCGCTATCGCGCCGTCTGGACGATGGGCTTGCGCGGCGGCTGCAACTACTACCGCGCCTCGCCGCTGCGCCCGCCGCTCGGCGCCGGCGATCCGGTCATGAAGGTCGAGTTCGCGCCGGCGGCGGTGACCTCGCACGTGCCGACGCTCGTGATCTGGGCCGAGGACGACATCGCCCTGCCGGTGGCCCTGCTCGATGGCCTCGAAGCGTACGTGCCCGACCTGCGCGTCGTCCGCGTTCCCGGCGCGACGCACTGGATCGTCCACGAGCGACCCGCGTTCGTCAGCGCCGAGATCGAGCGCGCGCTCGCCGGCTGAGCGCGCCGGCGCGGCTCAGGCGCGCGGCGAGATGTCGCGCATCATCCGATCGACGGCACGCTGGACCAGCGGCTTGGCCTCGATCGGCTGCACCAGCCCGGCCGAGCTGAGCCGCTCGAGCGCGCGCCGCGTGATCGAATGCGTTCGCGACGGCGATTCGCCCGCGAACAGGAAGAAGAGGCTTCGATCGCTGCGCCAGAGCAGCTGGACGCGGCTCCAGCGCCCATGCAGGAAGACGCGCTGACGGTCGCCGACGCGGAGCGCCTCGATGCGCTTGGAAGGATCGTCGTCGATGCCGCCGCCGCCGGTCGGCAGATGCTCGACGGGCACCGTCTCCATCGACGAAAGGTCGATCACCGAATCGCTGAAGCTGCGCGCCGGCGGCGTGTCGGGAACGACCTCATCGCGCATCCGCTGCACGATCTCCTCCGGCGTGAGCGCGCCGCTGCCGCCGGGCCCGCGCGTGCCGGGACGAAGCGCCTCGGTGTGGATCGTCATCAGCTCGTTGAGCACCGCCTGCTGCTCGGCAAGGGGCAAGGCGATCCCCTCCATGCCGACGCGGATCCGCTGCAGCAGCCCGGGCAGGAGGGTGATCAGCCGCTGCCGGCTCTGCGGGTGATCGGGAATCTTCAGGCTCCAGAGCAGGTCGTCCACGGTCCTGAGCGCGCTCATCGTCGCTTCCGACTGCTCGCCGTGGCGCAGCATGTCATCGGCGATCACCCGCGCCCACGCGCCGGTGACGAAGCGGCGGATCGTCGGCGACGTGCGCACCGCGACCATCTGGTCGGTGATGCGCTGCGTCAGGTGCTGCTGCAGCACTTCGCGACGCTCCGCGATCTGCAGCCTGTCGATGTCGGTGTGCGCGGCGCGCAGCTGCGCCTGCAGCTGTTCGGAAAGGAAGACATCGATCCGGTTCAGGCCGCGCCGGAAGAGCGCGGTGTCGGGAGCGGCGCCGCCGGCCATCTCCTCGGCGACCGCCGCGGCGAAGGCGAGGAAGCCCGACAGGCGCGGATCCTCGACGCGCGAATAGCCCTGGCTCGTCTCGCCGATGTGATCGAGCAGGCGCCAGACCGGGTGCTCGAAGGAATCGAGGACCGCATGCTCAGCCAGGCAGAGACGCAGCGCCGCGACCTGCATGCGCGAGACCACGGGGCGAAAGGCGCCCGGCAGCGATGAATCGGCGAGAAGCGATTCGAACAGCCGCGTGACGAGCTCGATGACCTGTCGATCGACCGGCTCGCTCGCGCTCGCGAGCACCGCCGAGCGATGCTGCTCGATCCGTTGGCTCGGCGTCGACCGCCCCGAGCGCGAGGTTTCGAGCGGCGGATGGCGCAGCAGCTCGTCGAGCCGCAGCAGCGCCTGCTCGAGCTCGGGGCTGCGCCGGGAAGCGCCGTCACTGCGGACGGCGCCGCCGGCGTCGCCGCCGGCCGACGGCGCCGCACCGTCATTGCCGCTTGCAGCGCGCGAAGCCGCCGCCTGCGGCATGCTGCCGAGAAGCCCGCTCAGGGCGCCGTGGCGCGGCGGCTCGGCGACGGCGCGCCCGAAGCTTGCCCCCGAGGGCAGGACGACGGTGCGATACAGGCTCGGCTGGACCCCCTGCGACTCGAGCCGCGTCGACGCCGCCGCGGCGGCGTTCTTCAGCAGGCCGGCGGCAACGCCGGCCGAAGTGCGCAGGACGATCGCGCGCTGCATCTGCGAAGGGACGATGGCGCAGGCGGCGTCCCAGAGCGCGGTCGCGTAGACGAGCGGTCGAAACGGGTTCGACTCGGCACTGACGTGCTGCTGCCCGACGAGGGTCGAGGTGAAAGTCTGCAGCTCGCGCAGCTCCCAGTCGGCGGTGCTGTCGATCAGCTGCATGGCGCGCGAGATCTCGATGTCGACCTCGACGCGCGTTTCGTCCATCAGCTCGAGGCTCAGGCTGTTGCCCTTGGCCTCGCTGTAGGGCGAGCCGCCGTGCTGGTCGAGGTCCTCGGCGACCTGTCGGCGCAGCGAGTCGAGGAAGGTCTTCTCGTAGAACGGCGCGTTGCGCTGCAGCGCCGCGACGATGTCGGCGTAGTGGACGCGATCGCCGCCGCTCGCCACTTCCTTCGAGGGACTGAGCAGCTGGACCGTGCCGGTGACGACGCGCCCGACCAGCGCCGGCGCCAGGGCAAGCTCGTCGTCGATGAAGCGTTGAAAGAGCGGAGCGATCGCCATGCGAAGCCGGGACGGAGAGTTGCTCGATTATCTCGCGCGCTCCGCGCGCGAGGCTCGCCGATGCTGGCGCCGCGTGATGAACGGCGCCATGAAAAAGGGGCTGCCGAAGCAGCCCCTTTCACGGTTCGGATCGAAGGACCCGGGCCGGGTGCTTACATGTCCATCCCGCCCATGCCACCCATGCCGCCCATGCCGCCGCCCATGCCGCCGCCGCCGGCCGACTCTTCCTTCGGCGCTTCGGAGATCATGGCTTCGGTGGTCAGCATCAGCGAAGCGACCGAGGCCGCGTTCTGCAGGGCCGTGCGCGTGACCTTGGTCGGGTCGAGGATGCCCATCTCGATCATGTCGCCGTACTGGCCGTTCTGCGCATTGAAGCCGTAGTTGCCCTTGCCGCCGAGGACGGCAGCGACGACAACGCTCGGCTCGTCGCCGGCGTTCTGGACGATGATGCGGATCGGCTCTTCGATCGCGCGCATGATCAGCTTGATGCCGGCTTCCTGGTCGGCGTTGTCGCCCTTGACCGTGCCGACCGACTGCTTGGCGCGCAGGAGCGCCACGCCGCCACCGGCGACGATGCCTTCTTCCACCGCCGCACGGGTCGCGTGCAGGGCGTCTTCGACACGCGCCTTCTTCTCCTTCATCTCGGTCTCGGTCGCGGCACCGACCTTGATCAGCGCCACGCCGCCGGCCAGCTTGGCGACCCGCTCCTGGAGCTTTTCCTTGTCGTAGTCGCTGGTCGCTTCCTCGATCTGGACGCGCACCTGCTTGACGCGCGCCTCGATGTCGGCCGCGGCGCCGGCGCCGTCGATGATGGTCGTGTTCTCCTTGCCCACCTCGACGCGCTTGGCCTGGCCGAGGTCGGCCAGTTGCACCTTCTCGAGCGTCAGGCCGACTTCCTCTGCGATCACCTTGCCGCCGGTCAGGATGGCGATGTCTTCGAGCATGGCCTTGCGACGGTCACCGAAGCCCGGCGCCTTGACGGCGACGACCTTGAGAATGCCGCGCAGCGTGTTGACGACGAGGGTCGCCAGCGCTTCGCCTTCGACCTCTTCAGCGACGATCAGGAGCGGCCGGCCAGACTTGGCGACCTGCTCGAGCGTCGGCAGGAGGTCGCGGATGTTGCTGATCTTCTTGTCGAACAGCAGCACGAACGGGTTGTCGAGCGTCGCGGTCTGCTTCTCGGGGTTGTTGATGAAGTAGGGCGAGAGGTAGCCGCGGTCGAACTGCATGCCCTCGACCACTTCGAGCTCGGAGGCGAGCGACTTGCCGTCTTCGACGGTGATCACGCCTTCCTTGCCGACCTTGTCCATCGCGTCGGCGATGATCTTGCCGACTTCCTCGTCGCTGTTCGCCGAGATCGTTCCGACCTGGGCGATTTCCTTGCTCGTGGTCGTCGGCTTGGACTGCTTCTTGAGCTCCTCGACGAGCGCCGTGACGGCCTTGTCGATGCCGCGCTTCAGGTCCATCGGGTTCATGCCCGCGGCGACGTACTTCATGCCTTCGCGGACGATCGCCTGCGCGAGCACCGT
>JADGRJ010000281.1 GCA_017881025.1 Rhizobacter sp.
TGAACGGCTCGGCGCGCGCCGCTGCCTGGGGCTGGGCCGCGCTCGCGCTCTGCTCGGTCGGCACCGCGCTGATGGCGCTCGCTCCCTTCGTCGCGCACGCCGAGCCGATCATGGCCAACTACATTCCCGTGCTCGACGGCCCGCTCTTCATCGCCGGGCTGTTGATCTTCGGCGCGGGCGCCGGCGTCCTCGTCCTGCGCAGTCTCTTCACCGCGCCCCGGATCGGCATCCGCTTCGACGGCGAGGGCGCGCTGCGCTTCGGCCTCAACGCGGCGGCCGTGTCCGCCGCGGTCGCGCTCGCCGCCTTCGCCGCCTCGTATGCCGGCGTGCCGCACACGCTCGCCGGCAGGGCCTACTACGAGATCCTGTTCTGGGGCGGCGGCCACGCGCTGCAGTTCACCTGGACCTTGCTCATGCTCGTCGGCTGGCTCTGGCTGGCGAGCGCCTGCGGCGCGCGGCTGCCGCTCAGCCCGCGCGTGACGCTGCTGATGTTCGTGCTGGCGCTCTCGGCGGTGTTCGTGACGCCGGTCGCCTATCTCGCGCACGACATCGCATCGGTCGAGCACCGCAACCTGCTGACATGGGCGATGCGCTTCGGCGGCGGCGTGACGATCGTTCCGCTCGGCCTCGCGGTGCTGTTCGGCCTCGCGCGCGCGCCGGCGAGCCTTCGCCGCGGATCGGGTCCGGCCGCCCCGCTGCGCGCGGCGCTGCTCGCGTCGGTGCTGCTGTTCGCCGCCGGCGGGCTGATCGGCGTCTTCATCTCGGGCAGCAACGTCCGCATTCCCGCGCACTACCACGGCTGCATCGTCGGCGTCACCCTCGCGTTGATGGGGCTCGTCTACCACCTGCTGCCGCGGCTGGGCTACGGGACGCCGCAGGGCCGCCTGGCGACGCTGCAGCCCGCCTTGTACGGGGTCGGGCAGCTGATGCACATCGTCGGCCTGGTCTGGTCCGGCGGCTACGGCGTGCAGCGCAAGGTCGCCGGTGCCGAGCAGGTGCTGCGCAGCAATGGCGAAGTGGCCGGCATGGCGCTGATGGGTTTGGGTGGCGCGGTCGCGATCGCCGGCGGCCTGGTGTTCGTCGCGGTCCTGATCCGGGCATTGCGCCAGGCGGCGCCCGCGGGCCGCCGATGATCAGGCGGCTGCAGGGCCTCCTGCAGTGGCTCTTCATGCGCGTGGAGGCGTTGTTCAACAGCGCCTTCGGCGATCGCCTCAACCCGCTGTATCACCTCGGCGCGATCGGCTTCTTCCTGTTCTGGATCATCGCCGGCACGGGCCTCTATCTCTACGCGTTCTTCGAGACCGGCGTCGCCGGCGCGTACGCCTCCGTCGAGGCGCTCACCCACGGGCAATGGTTCGCCGGCGGGATCCTGCGCAGCGTGCACCGCTACGCGTCGGATGCGCTCGTGCTCGTGATGCTGGTGCACCTGCTGCGTCACTTCGCCTTCGACCGCCTGCGCGGATTCCGATGGTTCTCGTGGCTCTCCGGCGTGGCGTTGATCTGGCTCGTCTACCTCCTGGGCATCAACGGCTACATGCTGCCGTGGGACCGCGTCGCCCAGTTCGTGGTGGTCGCGGTCGCCGAGTGGCTCGACGCCTTGCCGACCTTCGGCGGCGCCCTGATTCGCAACTTCATCTACCCGAGCAGCGTCAACGACCGCCTCTTCTCGCTCCTGGCGTTCATGCACATCGGCATTTCGCTGCTGCTGTTGCTGCTGCTCTGGGTCCACGTGCAGCGCGTCCCGAAGGCGAAGACGCAGCCGCCGCGGCCGATCGTCGCGAGCGTCGTCGTCACGCTGCTGGCGCTGGCCCTGCTGCGGCCGGTGCTCAGCCAGGGCGGCGCCGCCGACCTCGCGATCGCTGCGACGACGCTTCAGCTCGACTGGTTCTACCTGGCGCTGCTGCCGCTCTTCTATGCCCTGCCGCTGTCGCAGGTCTGGATGCTCGTCGGCGCCGGCACCGCGCTGCTGGTGCTGTTGCCCTGGATTCCGCCGCGCGCTCGACGCGGCCTCCTCGGCGACGCCCGCGTCGCGGTGCATCCCGGTCCGCATCAGATGCGGGTGCGACCGGGCGAGACCTTGCTCGATGCCGGCCTGCGCCAGGGCCTGGCGCTGCGCTACGAATGCCGCAACGGCGGCTGCGGCGTGTGCGTGTGCAGCGTCCTCCAGGGTCAGGTCGATCTCGGCCCGTACCAGCCGAGCGTGCTCACCGAGGCGATGCGCGCCCAGGGGCGGGCGCTGATGTGCTGCGCCAGGCCGCTCGGCGATCTCGAGATCGAGGTCGACTTCGAGGCGGCGAGCGCCCCGGCGCGCCCGATCGCGGAGCGGCGCGCGCGCATCGACCGGCTCGAGCGGCTGAGCGACGACGTCATGCACGTGCGCCTGAGCCTTTCCGGCGCCGACCGCATCGCCTTCACTGCGGGACAGTACATCAACATCGTGCTCGACGACGGCGAGCGGCGCGCGTTCTCCTTCGCCAACCCGCCGCAGCAGGACGACCACATCGATTTGCACGTGCGCCGCATTCCGGGCGGCCGCTTCACCGGGCAGGTCTTCACGCAGGCCAAGGTCGGCGACACGCTGCGCTTCGAAGGCCCGTTCGGCGAGTTCACGCTGCAGGAGAGCGTGCATCCGATCCTGTTCGTCGCCGGTGCCACCGGCTTCGCGCCGATCAAGAGCATCGTCGAGGATGCATTCGCGCGCGGCGTGGCACGGCCGATGTGGCTCTACTGGGGCGTGCGCAAGCGCTCCGACCTGTATGCCATCGAGCTGGCCGAGCAGTGGCAGCGCGAGCACGACAATCTGCACTTCGTGCCGGTCCTGTCGGACGTGGACCCCGGCGACGGCTGGACCGGGCGCACCGGGATGGTCCACGAAACCATGCTCGCCGACTTCCCGGACCTGCGCGGCTTCGAGGTCTACGTCTGCGGTTCGGTGAAGATGGTCGAGGCGGCCGTGCCGGCCTTCATGGCGCAGGGTCTCGGCGAGACCTTCTGCCACACCGACGCGTTCCTGCCTTCGCTGGAACCGGCGTTCCGCCGCGAATGATCCGTCTGCGCCGTCAGGGCGTCGAGGCGGGTTCCCGCGCCGTGTCACTCCCGACTGCGTCTGCAGCCTTCGAGTCCAAACCCCCGGCGACTAGGCTGCGACGACCTCGATGTCGGGCTCGATCGTCCGGAGCAGATTCTCGATGCCCCGCAGTGTTCCCGAAATCGAGCTCGGGCACGTGCCGCATGCGCCCTGGTAGTGCACGACCAGGCGGTCGCCGTCGAGTTCGAGAATGTGAAGGTCGCCGCCGTCGCCTTGCAGATACGGGCGGATCTGCTCGTCGAGCAGCAGGTTGATCTCGTCGAGGCGGTCCCGGTCGCGTTCGCTCAGGTGGTCGAAGCCGGCCCTGGCGGCGGCGACCGTCGCCGCCGACTGTGCGCCTGCACCGGGGGCGGCACGCAGCGGCACCGCGATCTTGCGCACGAGCTCCTTCCACTCGGCCGCGCCGTCCTGGGTGACGGTGAGCCAGCGGTCGACATAGAAGACGTTGGTCACGTGCTCGATCGCGAACAGCGCGCGCGCCAGCTCGTCGCCTTCGGCCTGCCCGGCGTTCTCGTACGAATGCGACATGCCCCACGTCAGCGGCTCCTGCAACGTGAATTTCAGCGCGTTCGGGTTCGGGGTGTCTTCGATCTCGGCGATCTTCGGCATGTCGACTCCTCGGTCGGTGCGTCAGGCATCGCCGATCGGCGTGTGCATCGGGTCGGCCTCGGCCTCGGTCGACGTCGTCGCGACCTCGTCGAACGCGGCGTGGAGCGTGTGCCACGGCAGGATCGCGCATTTCACGCGCATCGGCAGCTCGCTGATGCCCGAGAACACCGCGAGCCGACCGATGTGCGCCGCGTCGCCGGCCGCGAGGCGGCCGGTGGCCATGTCGACGAATTCGCGCATCAGTGCCTCCGCGTCGCTCCGGCTCCTGCCCTTCACCGCCACCGTCATCATCGACGCCGACGCCTTGCAGATCGCGCACGACTCGCCGTGGAACGCGATCGCGACGATCCGGTCGCCGCTGAGCTCGAGCGCCACATGAATGTGGTCGCCGCAGAGCGGGTTCAGCCCTTCGGCCTGGTGGCTCGGATGATCGAGCCGGCCGTAGTTGCGGGGCTTGCGGTTGTGATCGAGGATCACTTCCTGGTACAGCGTCTTCGGGTCGGCTGTCATCCGAAGACCTTCTGCACGCTCCGAATGCCGGCGACGAGCGCGTCGACTTCGGCGAGCGTGTTGTAGAACGCGAACGAGGCGCGCGATGTCGCGCTGACGCCGAGGCGCTTCATCAGCGGCTGGGCGCAATGGTGGCCGGTCCGCACCGCCACCCCTTCCTGGTTCAGCAAGGTGCCGACGTCGTGCGGATGGATGCCTTCGAGCGCGAACGAAAGCACCGCGGCCTTGTGGCGCGCGGTGCCGATGATGCGCAGGCCCGGCAGTTCCTGCAGCCGCTCGGTCGCGTAGCGAAGCAAGGAGTGCTCGTGGGCTGCGATCGCCGCCATGCCGAGCGCCGACAGGTAGTCGACCGCGGCGCCCAGGCCGATCGCCGCTGCGATCGGCGGCGTGCCGGCCTCGAACTTGTGCGGGATCGTGTTGTAGGTCGTCTTCTCGAATGTCACCGTGTGGATCATGTCGCCGCCGCCCTTGAACGGCTGCATCGCCTCGAGCAACGCGGCGCGGCCATAGAGGACGCCGATCCCGGTCGGGCCGCACATCTTGTGGCCCGAGAACGCATAGAAGTCGCAGTCCAGCTCCTGCACGTCGATGGCGAGGTGCGGTGCGGCCTGGGCGCCGTCGACCAGCACCGGCACGCCGCGCGCATGCGCACAGGCGATCATCCGGCGCACCGGGTTGATGCTGCCCAGCGCATTCGAGACGTGGCCGACGCCGACGATGCGGGTGCGCTCGCTGAAGAGCGATTCGTAGTCGTCGATCAGCAGCTCGCCGGAATCGTCGATCGGAACGACCTTG
>JADGRJ010000282.1 GCA_017881025.1 Rhizobacter sp.
ACCGCCTCGACCCGGCACGGCTGCCAGCGCTGCACGCCGCCGGCGTCGCCTTCGGCGAGGAGCATGGCGATGATCTCGGCGCTCGAGCCGTCGCAGAACAGCTGCCCCTTGTGCTTCTCGTGCCAGGCGATGCCGTGGCGCTCCACCAGGTCGATGAAGTCGCGCGGCGTGTAGCGCGCCAGCGCCGAGCGGCAGAAGTCACGATTCTCCGAATCGAAGTTGCTCGCGCCGACGTCGATGTTGGTGAAGTTGCAGCGGCCGCCGCCCGAGATGCGGATCTTCTCGGCGACCTTCTCGGCGTGGTCGAGGAGGACGACCGAGCAGCCGAGCTGGCCGGCGATCGCCGCGCAGTGCAGGCCGGCGGCGCCGGCGCCGACGATGGCGACGTCGAACTGCACGCGCGCGCGTCAGCCCTTCCAGACGAACGGAAATGCGAGCTGCTTGAAGAAGCCGTTCGGGACGTAGTCGCCGACGACGCCGTAGCCGTTCGGCCAGTCGCGATCGGCCTTGTGCGCGGTCCCGAACGCATAGTCGAGGAACGCGAAATGCGCCGCGTAGTTGCGGTCGATGCCCTCGGTGTCTGCCGAGTGGTGCCAGTGGTGGAAATTCGGCGTGACGATGACGTATCGCAGCGGCCCCAGCCGGACGCTCACGTTGGCGTGGTTGAAGACCGCCTGGAAGCCGACGATGACGATGTACGCGTCGATCACTTCCTTGCTGAAGCCGAGGACGAAGATCGGCGCCAGCACGAGCGTCCGCGTGATGATCAGCTCGAGGATGTGCTGGCGCGAGCCGGCGAGCCAGTCCATGCTCTTGACGCTGTGGTGCACGGCGTGCAGGCGCCAGAGCACCGGCACCTCGTGGTAGGCGCGGTGCGTCCAGTACTGCACCAGGTCGGCGACCAGGACGATCAGGAACAGGGCGACGAAGAAGGGCAGGTCCTCGACCCAGGCGCGGATGCCGTCCTTGGCGGCCCAGCCGAACAGCTTGTGGACGAGCAGGTTGGTCGCGAGCAGGACGAAGCCCACGATCATGTGGTTGACGAGGAAGTGGTGGAAGTCGGTCTGCCACTCGGGACGGAACACCGGCTGGTCCTTCCTCAGTGCGAACGCCTTCTCGATGAAGACGAAGATCAGCGTCGAGCCGAGCAGGTCGAGGATGAACCAGTCGAGGCCGATGTACGGCGTGTTGTCGGCGAAGTCGTTGACCGGCACCTTGTGGCCGCCGAGCGCGAGCGACAGGCCGATCAGGACGAACGCCGCGAGCGCGAGCCAGCGCGCCCGGCTCCTGATGACGTTGAAGAGCGCGAGCGCGCCCGACAGCACCAGCGACCAGAACAGCAGCAGGCGCATGAAGTCGACGCTGTACGACTTCCTCAGCTGGGGCGTCGTCAGGTATTCGGGGAAGTGGAAGGCGAGGACGCCGAGGAAGCAGAGCGCAGCCAGCATCAGGGCGATGACGCCGGAGACCATTCCCTTGCCGGGCTGGAGCGCGCCGTGCGACTCGCTCAGGCGGTTCAGCTTGTCGATGTGCTGCTTCATGTCGTGCCGCCCCCCGATTCGCGACGGCCCGCCCGTCGACGCGCGCGGATTATTGCGCGGCGACCCGGGCCGGCGCGCCCTCCATCGGGGTGCCCAGGACGTCGAGGACACGCAGCAGGCACGCCACCTGGGCGGCGATCGGCGCCGGTGCCGGCATGGCGCCGCTGACGATCGCTTGGATCGCGCTCGCGGTCGTCGACGCGGCGTTGCTGCGCACGAGGACAGGCGCCTGGCGCAGGACGCCTTCCTGCGCCGGCAGCGACAGGTCGCCTCGTGCCACGCCGCCGACATAGACGTCGAGCCGCTGCAGCCGGCGCGCATCGGCGACCGGCTCGCCTTCGGTGCCGCGCATCAGCACGGCGTCGGCGCCCGTCGCGGCGAGAAAGCCGGCGAGCAAGGTCGCGTATTCCGGATGGGTGTGATTGACGACGCGCAGCGTCAGCGCGCCGGCGCACGCGGCGAGCAGCTTGGCGACGGTGTGGCCGGAGTTGCGCAGGCCGATGACGTCGCGCACCGCGAGCAGGCGCGCCAGCGGCGGGCACAGCGCCTCGGTGCGGATGAACGCCGGCTCGCTGCGCTTCCAGGCGGCGGCGACGTCGTCGCCGTCGTGGGCGCAGGTGAGGCCGAGGTCGCGAAAGATCGCCGCTGTCGTCACTCGGGTCGGGTCGTCCACCGGGCCGTGCACGAGCACCGGCACGTCGTGCTGCGCCAGCAGCATCGCCAGCAGCGCCGTCAGGTTGGGCAGGCGGCGCGAGCCGTTGTACGACGGCAGCACGACCGTCGGCCGGCCGGTGGGGATGGGGATGCAGCGCGCCTCGACGGCGTCGACGAAGCCGGCCAGCTCGGCGACGGTTTCGCCCTTGATCCGCATCGCCAGCGCGAACGCGCCGATCTCGAGGTCGGTGACGCGGCCGTCGAGAAGCTGGCCCATCAGGTCGAGCGCCTGCTCGCGGTCGAGCGAGCGCGCGCCGTCGCGGCCGCGGCCGATCACCTTGATATAGCTGGCGATTCCCATCGTCGCTCGCCTATGCGAGAGGCGTGCCAGATGCACGCCGGCGCATCAGCGCGCCTCGAGCAGGCGAGTCACCGCGCGCCACTCGGAGTCGCTCACCGGCGTGATCGACAACCGGTTGCCGCGCGCGAGCACGCGCATCGTCGCCAGCTCCGGCGTCGCCCGCATCTCGGCGAGCGAGAGCAGGCGCGTCTTCTTCACCACCTTGACGTCGACGTGGTACCAGCGCGGCTTCTCGGCGCGCGACTTGGCATCGAAGTAGGGGCTCTTCGGCTCGAACTGGGTCGCGTCGGGGTAGGGCGCCGATGCGACCTCGGCGAGGCCGGCGATTCCCGGCTCGGGGCACGACGAGTGATAGAAGAGGACGCCGTCGCCGGGCGCCATGTCGTTCCTCATGAAGTTGCGCGCCTGGAAGTTGCGCACGCCAACCCAGGGAACGGTCGCTCTCGGCGCTGCCGCTGCGTCGTCGATCGAGCACTCGCTCGGCTCGCTCTTCATCAACCAGTAGCGCATCGGCGGCGACAGCAAGGAAGGGAATAAGGTGTCCGCCGCGCACCGTGAACCGCATTCCTGAACCCAGGCAGTTCAGGTGGGCGAGGTCAGCCAGGTTTCGGGTTCATCTGACGCGAGACGATCACACCTGCCTGGCGATGTTCCAAGCCCTTGCTCTTGCGAGCATCGGTTCAAGGAAATATAAAGTTCACGCGAGCGCAACGGACGAATTCATCATACCGCGCGCTTCGCGGCGCGGGCGTGATTTAGAGCAGTTGTCCGTCGACGTTGAGGGTCATGTCGATGCGACGAACGAGGTCGTCGATGTCGACCGGCCCGGCACGATTCGTGCCGTCGTCAGGCGCGTCGACCGGCGCGCGCGCCGGCCTTTCGGCGAGGGCGAACGCGAGGTTCAGCGCCGCCAGCACGGCGATGCGCTCGCGCGCCTTCACCTTGCCGCCGTCGCGGATCGCGCTCATCTCGCGATCGACGTCGGCGACCGCTTCGAGGAGCGAGCTCTCGCCGCCGTCGGGGCAGCCGAGGATGTAGCTCTGGCCGAGGATCGTGACTTCGACCTGCTTCATCCGACGCTCCGCAGCGGCCCGCCGTCGTTGCCGTCGACCAAGGGGCCGCCTGCGGGCACGGCCGGCTCGCGCGGCAGCCGTTGCAGGAGGACGTCGATCCGGCCGCGCGCAGCATTGAGGCGCGAGCGCAGGTTGTCGCGTTCGTTCGTGACCGCGGCGAGTTGCGTCGTCAGGAGCGCGTTCGTGCGCTGCAGCTCCTCGTGCCGAAGAAGCAGGCGCTCGACCCGGTCTGCAAGTTCCTCGATCGTGGCCATGACGCTCCGGCAAGGGGAGGGAGGTGGCGAATTGTAGGGGTCGCCTCCGCGCCGATTCGAGCTGCTTAGAATGATCGGCGTTGGTGCCCGTGAAGGTGTTCATGCCTTCACAGTTAAACGGGAAGCGAGCGCCGGGCCGAATCGATCGGTCCGGCAACAACCGCGCTGCCCCCGCAACGGTACGGCGGACGACGAGGCTTCCGAGAAGCCTCGTCAGCGTCGGCGCTCACACCACTGGAGGCACGAGCCTTCGGGAAGGTCGCCGACGTCGCTCCGTCAGCCCGGATACCGGCCAGCAAGCGGGCCGAGCCTCGTGCTCGGCCCATGTCGCATGCGACCGCGGGGAAGCGGTCGCCTGCCTCTTGCGGAAACCTTCACGATGAGCTGCCATCTCGAGGCGCCGCGCCCTTCGCGGCTTCGCCACGGGCGCATCGCGCTTGCCTTTCGTTTCACTCTCCTCGTTTCCCTTTCGCCTCCGATCGACGCCGCCCTCGGCGCCGAGAGCGAGCTGGCGTCGGTCGTCGTCACCGGCACGCGCGAGCCCGAAGCGATCGGCCGCAGCACCGCCGACATCGTCGTCATCGACGCCGAAGCGATCCGCAACGCGAGCGCCGACTCGGTCGAGGACCTGATCCGCCGCGTCGCCGGCATTCAGGTCGTCCGCAACGGCGGCCCGGGCCAGAACTCGGGCTTCTTCATCCGCGGCGCGAGCACGAACAGCACCGTCGTCCTCGTCGACGGCGTCCGCATCGGCTCGGCGACGCTCGGCCAGGCGGAGTTCGAGGCGCTGAGCCTGGCGCAGATCGAGCGCATCGAGATCCTGCGCGGGCCGGCGTCGAGCCTGTACGGCGCCGATGCGGTCGGCGGCGTTGTCCAGATCTTCACGCGCCGCGGCGACGGCGCGCCGCGCTGGAACGCGGCCGCCGAGGTCGGCGGATACCGCTCGTACCGCGGCGACGTCGGCGCCAGCGGCGCGACCGGGCCCTGGGACTACGCGTTGTCGCTCGGGCGCGACCGGAGCCGCGGCGTCTCGGCGATCGCGCCCGGCGACCTCTTCGGCAGCTTCAACCCCGACCGCGACGGCTTCAAGCGCGGCTCGGGAACGCTGC
>JADGRJ010000283.1 GCA_017881025.1 Rhizobacter sp.
GCATGGCGGCCGGCGCCTTCGGCGGCATCGTCGTCGGCGGCAACCGCAGCACCGTGGTCGGCGCGTTGCTCGGCGGCGTGCTCGGTTTCGCCGCTATCGTCGCCGTCGACGCGGTGCGCGGCTGGCGCCTGATGCGCTGGCTGCGCGGGTCGCACGGCGAGCCCGCGCCGCGCGACGCCGGGTTCTGGGGCGAGATCGGCTACCGCGTCGAGCGCAGCCTGCGCGCGCTCGAGCGCACGGCCGACGCCGAACGGACGCGCCTGTCGCAGTTCGTCGCGGCGATGGAGGCGTCGCCGAATGGCGTCATGCTTCTCGATGGCGGCGACCAGATCGAATGGTGCAACTCGCGCGCCGCCGACCACTTCGGCCTCGACCCGAAGCGCGACCGGCGCCAGCGCGTCACCAACCTGATCCGCTCGCCCGATTTCGTCGCCTACCTGCAGGCGGGCGACTTCGACGAGCCGGTCACGCTGCATCCGCTGCGCGGCCCGGGATCGCTGCAGGTGATGATCCGCCGCTACGACGACGATCTGAAGCTCGTCCTGTCGCAGGATCTCACCGACCGCGAGCGCAACGAGGCGATGCGGCGCGACTTCGTCGCCAACGTCTCGCACGAGATCCGCACGCCGCTCACCGTCCTCACGGGATTCCTCGAGACGCTGCGCAACCTGCCGCTCAGCGAGGCCGAGCAGAAGCGCGTCGTGTCACTGATGTCGCAGCAGGCGGCGCGGATGGGCGACCTGGTCGCCGATCTGCTGACGCTCGCCCGTCTCGAGGGCAGCCCGCGCCCGGGCGGCGATCATTGGGTCGATGTCGCTGCGCTGTTCCGCCACGTCGAAGCGGAAGCACGGGCGCTGTCGGCGGGTCGCCATGTCATCGTCTTCGCGGCGCCGGCCGGTGCCGCGATCGCCGGCGCCGAGATCGAGCTGCAAAGCGCCATCGGCAACCTGGTCGGCAACGCGGTCCGCTACACGCCCGACGGCGGTCGCATCGAAGTCGCCTGGCGGATCGCCGACAACGGCAGCGGCGAGGTGTCGGTCGGCGACACCGGCCCGGGAATCGCGCGTGTCCACCTGTCGCGCCTCACCGAGCGGTTCTACCGCGTCGACGGCAGCCGCTCGCGCGAATCGGGCGGGACGGGGCTCGGACTGGCGATCGTCAAGCACGTGATGCAACGGCACGGCGGCGAGCTCGACATCGCGAGCGAGCCGGGCAAGGGCTCGACCTTCCGGCTGGTCTTCCCGGCCGTTCGCGTGCGCGCGGCGTCCGCCGAGGCTCTC
Source organism: Rhizobacter sp. (assembly GCA_017881025.1). GTDB lineage: Bacteria > Pseudomonadota > Gammaproteobacteria > Burkholderiales > Burkholderiaceae_C > Schlegelella_A. The sequence goes on from JADGRJ010000283.1 coordinate 1,281, forward strand.
GCACCGGCGCCGCCCCAGGACGCCGCCCTCGACGCCGCCAGCCTGACCGCGCCCTGAGCGTCGCTGCCGATCAACCGGGCCCGACGCGGCGGTAGATGTCGGTGACGTCGTCGTCGCTGCGGTTGCGCCGCTCGCGGCCGAGGAACTGCCACGGCGCCGCGGGAACCTTTTGCGCCCTCGTCAGGAACAGGAACTCGCAGCGGGTATCGGTGGCAGTCGTCATCGCGTCGACGCGATAGCCGCCCAGGTACTCGAGCGCGACGACCTGGGCGCGCGCCATTCCCGGCGCGGCGATGCACGCGCTGGCCGGTACCTGATGCGCGATCCGCTGCACCATCGACCGATAGCTGCGCGCGTTGTCGAGCGGCGGCAGGAGCAGCGTCATGACGAGGAGCCAGCAGATGCTGACGCCGCCCGCCGGCAAGACCAGGCTCTTCCACAAGGGATGGCGATGGCGGCCGGTGCGCCAGCGCACCAGCCAGAGCCAGGCGAGCGTTCCCGCCAGCGCCAGCGCGAGGGCGAGGGCCGAGAAGACGTTCGGATAGCCGGGCGAGAGTTTGGCGACGTTGGCGGCGAGCTTGGCCGGCGTTCCGGTCTGCATGGCGACGTAGAAGACCCAGCCGGTCGCCACCGCGATCGTGAAGAAGAACACCGAGAACCAGTCGATCGCCGCGGCGGCGCTGCGCTTCAGCGTCGGCAGCGCGAACGCCGCCAGCACTGCGAGCGCTGGCAACGTCAGCATGAGGGCGCGGTCGCTGCCGGCCAGCGCCACCCAGACCGCGAGCAGAGTGGCGACGACGGCGAGCGGCACGACGATGTGTCGGCTCGCCAGCCGGCGCCGCCATCGCCAGAGCGTCCACAGCGCGAGCAACCACGCCGGCCAGGCGAACCAGGCGATCTGGCGAACCATGCCGATCGCCTGCGCAGCCCCTTGGTAGGTGCCGAGCCGGTTCGCCCAGGCGCCGAGCGCGGTTGCCGCGGCGGCGCCGACGATTGCGCCGACTGCGAGCCAGCCGACATCGCGCCAAGCCTTCCTCGCGTCGCCGATCGACAGCGTCACCGCGCCGACCGCAGCGAGCAGCATCGCGATGCTCGGCGCGCCGCTCGCCGCGAGGGCGACGACGGCCAGCGCGGCGACCGGCGCGCCTTTCAGCGCATGGTGCGGCGCGGCGGCGAGACCGTACAGGCAGAGGGCGACGGCGGCCAGCTGGACGAGCTCCGGGGTCGTCTCGTGGCCGAGCTGGAGCAGGCCGAGCGAGGCGATCAGCGCGAGCAGGGCACCGTCGGCGATCGCCCGCGCGTAGTCGATCGGCTCCGCTTCGCCGCCGAACGCGAAGGGCAGCGGCTGCGCTGATTCGGACCTCGCCAGGTGATACGCCGCATACCAGGTGAGCGTCAGCGCCAGCGCGAGCAAGATCGCGAACGGGACGCGTGCCGCCATCGCCGGGTCGACCATCGGGCCCAGCAGGCGGACGAACAGCGCGCCGATCCAGTACGGCAGGAGCGCGCCGTCGGCCGGCAGGCCGCCGACCGTCGGCGCCAGCCACGAGGTCTTGCCTTGCGCGATGTTGACGATGTAGCCGAACGCCGTGATGTCCGCGCTCTTCCACGGGTCGCGCCCGAACAGCCCCGGCAACACGTACGCCGCGCTCAGGACGAAGAGCGCCAGGCGCGGCAGCGGCGCGGCTTCGCGCTGGCTGACGAGGGCAGGGTTGGGTGAGTTCACGGCGGATCGAAAACGGCGACCGCGAATGATGCAACAAGCGTCGCGCGCCTTTGTTGCTCGCGCGTTGCGCGCAAAAAAGGCAGCCGAAGCTGCCTTTCTCGTGAGTCGTGCCGCGCGCCTACTTCTTCGCGCCGAGGTGGGCGAACTTGTTGCGGAACTTCTCGACCCGGCCGCCGAGAGAATCGACGCTCTTCTGGGTGCCGGTGTAGAACGGATGCGACTCGCTCGTCGTCTCGAGCTTGTAGAGCGGGAGCTCACGGCCGTCGTCCATCTTCACGGTCTCGCGCGTCTGGGCGCACGAGCGGGTGACGAACTTGAAGCCGTTGGAGAGATCGACGAAGCAGACTTCGCGATACGCGGGGTGGATGCCTTCTTTCACGGTATGCCTTTGCTGGTGATGCCGGCAGCCACGCCGCGCTGAAGAGGGCTTCAGCGGCGCACTTTCCGAAGAACCCAAGATTGTAGCCGGACGGGCGTCCGCGGGCTAGCCGCCGCGCCGCATCATGTCGAAGAAGTCGAGGTTGTTCTTGGTCGCCTTCATCTTCTCGAGGATGAACTCCATCGCCTCGATCTCGTCCATCGAGTAGAGGAGCTTTCTCAGGATCCAGCTCTTCTGCAGGATCTCGGGCTTGAGCAGGAGCTCTTCGCGCCGGGTTCCCGACTTGTTGAGCAGGATCGACGGATAGACGCGCTTTTCCGACATGCGGCGGTCGAGGTGGATCTCGCAGTTGCCGGTGCCCTTGAACTCCTCGTAGATCACCTCGTCCATCCGGCTGCCGGTCTCGACGAGGGCCGTGCCGATGATGGTGAGCGACCCGCCTTCCTCGATGTTTCGCGCCGCGCCGAAGAAGCGCTTCGGCCGCTGCAGCGCGTTCGCGTCGACGCCGCCGGTCAGCACCTTGCCCGACGACGGCAGGACGTTGTTGTAGGCGCGCGCCAGCCGGGTGATCGAGTCGAGCAGGATGACGACGTCCTTCTTCATCTCGACCAGGCGCTTGGCGCGCTCGATCACCATCTCGGCGACCTGCACGTGGCGCGCCGCTGGCTCGTCGAAGGTCGAGCTGATGACTTCGCCGCGCACCGTGCGCTGCATCTCGGTCACTTCCTCGGGCCGCTCGTCGACGAGCAGGACGATCAGGTAGACCTCGGGGTAGTTGGCGATCAGCGCGTGGGCGAGGTTTTGCATCATCACCGTCTTGCCGCTCTTCGGCGCCGAGACGAGGAGGGCGCGCTGGCCTTTGCCGATCGGTGCGATCAGGTCGATGATCCGGCTGGTGATGTTTTCTTCCGACTTGACATCGCGCTCGAGCTTGAACTGCTCCTTCGGGAAGAGCGGCGTCAGGTTCTCGAACATGATCTTGTGCTTGCTCTCCTCGGGCAGCAAGTCGTTGATCTTGTCGACCTTGACGAGCGCGAAGTAGCGCTCGCCGTCCTTGGGAACCCGCACCTCGCCTTCGACCATGTCGCCGGTATGCAGGTTGAAGCGGCGCACCTGGCTCGGCGACAGGTAGATGTCGTCGGTCGACGCCATGTAGCTCGCTTCCGGCGAGCGCAGGAAGCCGAAGCCGTCGGGAAGGACCTCGAGGACGCCGTCGCCGAAGACCTGCTCGCCGCCCTTGGCGCGCTTCTTCATGATCGCGAACATCAGCTCCTGCTTCCTCATGCGGGCGACGTTTTCGATTTCCAGCGCCTCGCCCATCTTGATGAGCTCGGAGACGTGGATGGCTTTCAGTTCGGAGAGGTGCATGGGCAGGGCGCCGATGGCGCAGGGAAGCTCTGGGGGGTGGGCCCGGCGGCGTGTGCCCGGGCAAGGCTGCGTCGGGCGCAGCGCGGGACGTCAAACAATGGCGATCGGGAGAGGAGAAGCGGCGACCGCTTCGCGCTGAGCCGGACGGCTGGCGATCAGGCGATCGGGTGGATCGCCGGCCAGGCGCCGGAATTGTCTCGTGTCGGATGCCGCCGTCGTTGACGCGC
>JADGRJ010000072.1 GCA_017881025.1 Rhizobacter sp.
GGCGCAGCGCGACGTCGAGCGAGCGCGTGTAGCCGCCGAGCAGCGCGTCGAAGCCGCGCTCGAACGAGCGCACGACCCTTCCCGGCCGCTTCTTGTGCGCCTCGTCGCTCAGGAAGCGGCTGGCGAGCATCGGCACGAGAGTGAGCGAGACGAACGCCGAGGCGACGATGGCCAGCGCGACGATGACCGCGAACTCGTGGAACAAGAGGCCGATGACGCCGGGCATGAAGAAGATCGGAATGAACACCGCGACCAGCGAGCTCGAGATCGAGATGATCGTGAAGCCGACCTCGCGCGAGCCGCGCAGCGCGGCCTGGAACGGCGCCTCGCCGTTCTCGACATGGCGCATGATGTTCTCGAGCATCACGATCGCATCGTCGACGACCAGGCCGACGGCGAGCGTCAGGCCGAGCAGCGAGATGTTGTCGATCGTGTAGCCGAAGGCCCAGAGCAGCGAGACCGCGCCGACCAGCGAGACCGGCAGCGACAAGGTCGGGATGGCGGTGGCGACGAAGCGGCGCAGGAACAGGAAGATCACCAGCACGACGAGCACGACGGTGCCGAGCATCGTCAGCGTCACGTCGTGCAGGGCGGCACGGATCGACACCGAGCGGTCATTGACCGCATTGATGCGCACCGACTGGGGCAGTTGCGATTCGAAGCCCGCGAGCGAGGCGCGCACCGCGTCGACCACCTTCACCGTGTTGGCGTCGGGCTGGCGCAGGACCGCGAGGGTGATCGAGTTCTCGCCGTTGAAGGTCGCCGCGGTCTTCACCGTCTCGTAGCTGTCCTCGACCGTCGCGACGTCCTTCAGGCGCACCGTGTTGCCGCCCTTGCTGCTGACGATCACCTCGGCGAACTCGGCGCCGTTGCGCAGCTGCCGGTTGGCCTGCAGGGTCAGCGTCTGCGACGGGCCTTCGAGCGTGCCGACCGGCGTGTTGGCGTTGGCGGCGGCAAGCGCCTTGGTCAGCTCGTCGAGGCTGATGTTGCGCGCCGCGAGCGCATCGGGCTGGACGCGCACCCGCACCGCGAAACGCTTCTGGCCGTAGACATTGACCTGGGCGACGCCGTCGAGCGTCGACAGCGTCGGCGAGATCAGGTGCTCGGCGAAGTCGTTGAGGTCCGACAGGCTGATCGAGGGCGAGGTCAACGCCAGCAGCAGCACTGGCGCATCGGCCGGATTGACCTTGCGGTACGCCGGCGGCACGGTCATCTCGACCGGCAGCTGGCGCGCCGCGCGCAGCAGCGCCGCCTGCACGTCGACCGACGCCGCGTCGATGTCGCGGCCCTGGTCGAACTCGAGCGTCACCGAGGTCACGCCGAGCGTGTTGCTCGAGCTGATGACATTGAGCCCCGGGATCGTCTGGAACTGCTTTTCGAGCTGCAGCGCGACCGAGGTTGCCATCGTCTCCGGGCTCGCGCCGGGCAACTGCGCCGAGACATTGATGACCGGCGTGTTGTAGCTCGGCAGCGCGGCGACCGGGATCTTGTTGAATGCGATCACGCCGGCAACGACGATCGCGGCGTTGAGCAGCACGGTCAGCACCGGGCGGCGGATGAACAGCTCGGAGAGATTCATGGCCTGCTGCCTGGCGAGGAGTGTTGCGGCCTAGACGACCGGCGCGGGCCGCGTCGCCGTCGTCGCTTCGCCGCGCACCGCCTCGCTCATCGCCGCCGCCGATCCCGACGGTCCGGCCGCCGATGCCGCCGAAGCAGCGCCGCCGCGACGCGCGCGACCGTTGTCGCCGGCGACGCGTTCGATCACCGTCGCGCCCGGGCGCAGGTTCTGGCGGCCGTCGAGGACGACGCGCTCGCCCGGCTTGATGCCGGTGACGGCAGCGTCCTCGCCGCTCGCATAGACGATCTCGACCGGCCGCGCCGTCGCCTTCGCGCCGGCGTCGACGACGTAGACGATCTTGCCGCGCGGGCTCTGGATGACGGCCGCCTGCGGAATGACGCTGGCATCCTTCAGGGTCTGAACCGCGAGGCGGACGGTGACGAACGCGCCGGGCCAGAGGCGCTCGTCCTTGTTGGCGAACTCGGCCTTGACGCGCACCGTGCCCGAAGCGGCGTCGACGGCGTTGTCGACGAACTGCAGCCGGCCGGTGACGCCGGCGCCGCCCTCGGGCAGCAGCGCCATCACCTTGCCGCCGCCGGCACGCATCGTCGTCAGCGCGTCGCCGAGGTTCCTCTGCGGCAGGCTGAACGCGACCGCGATCGGATCGAGCTGGGTGATCGTGACGAGCGCCGTGCCGCCCGGCTGCACGGTGCTGCCGGCGAAGACGTTGATCGCTCCGGCGCGGCCGGCGGCCGGCGCGACGATCCGGTTGTACGACAGGCCGACCTGCGCCGAATCGATCGCTGCCTTGTCGGCGGCGACGACCGCGCGCTGCGACTCGACCAATGTCTCGTTGGTGTCGACGGCGCCTTGCGAGATGAAGTTCTGCTTGAACAGGTCCTGGCTGCGCGTCAGTTGGCGTTCGGCATCGGCCAGCGCGGCCTGGTCCTTGGCGAGCTGGGCCCGGGCCTTGGTGACGTTGACCTCGTCGTTGCGCGCGTCGAGCGCGAACAGCGGCTGGCCGGCGTTGACGAACTGGCCTTCCTTGATCTGCACCTTGGTGATCACGCTCGCCACCTGCGGCCGGATGTCGACGCTGTTGAGCGCGGTCACCGTGCCGGTCGCGTCGAGCATGACGTCGACGTCGCGCTTCTGCACGACGATGGTCGTGACGCTGATCGGCGGCCCGCTCGCCGCCGGCGCCGCCGGGGCTGGGCCGCCCGCGCCGGCCACGGCCGACGCATCGCCGCTCGCTCGGTGGCGAACGAACGCGTAGGCGCCGGCCGCGACGACGATGGCCGCGGCGACGAGCCCGGCGATGAGCTGCTTGGTCATGCGCCCGCGATTGTGATGCCTCGCCAACGTCCCGTAACCCCTACTCGACGGGCGGAGTCGTGACGGCCTGCTCACGATCGAAGCGCAGGGCCGGCACCCGGCTCGCCGCCCACGCCGCGGCCAGGCACAACGCGGCGGCGGCGAGGAAGGCGACTTCGAAGGCGCGGAAGATGCGCGCGTCGGCGAGGGCTGAGCGGGCGCCGGCGATGCTCGGCGCGGCGCCGATCAGGCCATAGATGAGTGCGCCGAATGCCGAGGCGCCGAGCGAGGAGCCGAGCGAGCGCGCGAGCGCCACCGTCGATGCCGCCGCGCCCAGGCGCGCCGGGCCGGCGGCGGTCTGGGTGACGATCTGCATCACCGACATCACCGAGCCCAGGCCCAGGCCGGTCGTGATCTCGAGGCCGATCAGGTAGGGCTTGGTCGCCGGCAGCAGCGCCAGGCCGATGAGCGAGAGCGCCGAGACGATCAGCCCCGCGCTCGGGATCACCGTCGGCCGGCCGGTCCGGACGATGATTCGGCCAGTGACGAAGGCACCGCCGACGATGCCCGCCGTGAGCGGCAGCAGCAGTAGGCCCGACTCGGCCGGGTTGGTGCGCAGGGCGAGCTGCAGGTAGACCGGCAGGTAGAAGACCATCGCGAACATCGCCGAGGCGAAGGCGATGACGGTGAGCACGGCATAGCGCACCGCCGGCAGCGCGAGCAGCTCGAACGGCAGGAACGGGCGCTCGGCGCGGCGCTCGACGCGCACCAGCGCCGCCGCGAAGACCCCCGTCGCCGCGATCAGCGCGGCGCTGGTCGGCGAGGCCCACGCGAAATGGTGGCCGGCCGACGAGAGCCAGACGAGGCCGCTGGCCGCGGTCAATGCGAACAGGACGATGCCGAGCGCGTCCGGCTTGCCCCCAACCTTGTGGACGCGGTCGTCGCCGAACATCGTGCCCAGGCGCCAGACCGCGATCGCGCAGAGCGGCAGATTGACGAGGAACAGCCAGCGCCAGCTCGCGTGGTGCACGACCAGCCCGCCGATCACCGGCCCGCCGACGCTGGCGAGCGTGAAGATGATTGCGAAGTAGCTCTGGTTGCGGGCGCGCAGTCGCGGCGCAACGACCTCGCCGATGAGCGCCTGCGACAGCGTCATCAGGCCGCCGCCGCCGAGCCCTTGCAGCACGCGCGCGGCAACCAGCAGGCCGAGGCTCGGCGCCGCGCCGCAGGCGAGCGAGCCGAGCGCGAAGACGGCGATCGCATACGAGAGCACCTTGCGCCGGCCGTAGCGATCGCCGAGGCGGCCGTAGAGCGGCACCATGATCACCGCGGCGAGCAGGTAGGCGACGGCGAGCCACGAGGTGTCGCGCAGGCTGCCGAGCTCGCGGCTGATCACCGGCGTCGCTGTGGCGAGCAAGGTCTGGTCGGCGGCGGCCAGGAACATCGGCACCATCACCGACGTGAAGAGGCGCCGGAAGCGCTTGCGGTCGAGCGTCGGCGCCGGGTCCGGCGACGCGAGGTCGGCGAGCGTCGCGACCGCCTCGTCGACAGGCGCACTCGGCGCCAGCCGCTCCGGCTCGATCCGTCTCACGCGGGCCCTAGGCGCGGCCGGTCGAGCCGAAGCCGCCGCTGCCGCGCTCGCTCGCGTCGAAGCTGTCGACGACGCGGAACTCGGCCCGCACGACCGGCACGATGACCAATTGGGCGACGCGCTCGAACGGCTCGATCGTGAACGCCGCCTGGCCGCGGTTCCAGCAGCTCACCATCAGCGGCCCCTGGTAGTCGGAATCGATCAGGCCGACGAGGTTGCCGAGGACGATGCCGTGCTTGTGGCCGAGCCCCGAGCGCGGCAGCAGCATCGCCGCGAAGCCGGGGTCGCCGAGGTGGATCGCGAGCCCGGTCGGGACGAGCTCGGCGGCGCCGGGCTGCAGGACGAGCGGCGCGTCGATGCAGGCGCGCAGATCGAGGCCGGCACTCCCCGATGTGGCATACGCCGGCAGGTGGTCGGCGATGCGCGGATCGAGGATCCGCACGTCGACGCGCGTCCTGGCGGACCCGTCGCTCATGACGCGGCGGCGGTGCCGATCCGCGCCGCGATCTCGGCGACGAGCTGGCGCGCGAGCGCGAGCTTGCCGGCGCGCGGCAACTCGCGCGCGCCGCGGGCGTCGATCAGGGTCAGCACGTTGTCGTCCTGGCCGAAGGTCGCCGGGCCGAGGTTGCCGACGATCAGCGGCACGTTCTTCTTCAGCCGCTTGGCGCTCGCGTTGGCGAGGACGTCGCCGCTCTCGGCGGCGAAGCCGACGCAGAACGGCGCCTTCGGCAGCGCCGCGACGGCGGCGAGGATGTCGACGTTCTCGACCAGCGCGAACGTCGGCACGCCCTGGCCTTCCTTCTTCTTGATCTTCTCGCCGGCGACTTCGGCGACGCGCCAGTCGGCGACCGCGGCGGTGGCGACGAAGACCTCGCTCTGCGGCACCGCGGCCATCACCGCCGCGTGCATCTCGGCGGCGGTCGTGACGTCGACCCGGCGCACATGGCGCGGCGTGTCGAGCGCGACCGGCCCGGCGATGAGCGTGACGTCGGCGCCGGCCTCGGCGGCGGCGCGCGCGACGGCGAAGCCCATCTTGCCGCTCGAGCGATTGCTGAGGCCGCGCACCGGGTCGATCGGCTCGAACGTCGGCCCGGCGGTGACGAGAACGCGCTTGCCGGCGAGCAGCTTCGGCTGGAAGAAGGCGATCATCTCGGCGAGCAGCTCGTCCGGCTCGAGCATTCGGCCGTCGCCGGTCTCGCCGCACGCCTGGTCGCCGCTGCCCGGCCCGAGCACCGTCGTGCCGTCGGCGACCAGCTGGGCGAAGTTGCGCACCGTCGCCGGATGCGCCCACATCTCGCGGTTCATCGCCGGCGCGACGAGCAGCGGGCAGCGCTCGATCGGCCGCGCCAGGCAAAGCAGCGAGAGCAGATCGGAGGCAGCGCCGTGCAGCAGCCTGGCGATGAAGTCCGCGCTCGCCGGGGCGATGAGGACGGCATCGGCCTCGCGCGTGAGGTTGATGTGCGCCATGTTGTTGGCTTCGCGCGCGTCCCACTGGCTCGTGTAGACCGTGCGGTTCGAGAGCGCCTGCAGGGTCACGGCGGTGATGAACTGCTCGGCCGCCTCGGTCATCACGACCTGGACGGTGGCGCCGGCCTTGATCAGCGCGCGCGTCAGCTCGGCGGCCTTGTAGCAGGCGATTCCGCCCGTCAGGCCGAGCACGATGTGGCGGCCCGCGAGTTCGGCGGCAGACGGTGGCACGGAGGAGTTCACGGGCCGGGCGATTATCGGCGAGCGCCGCGCGCCCTCGCCCGATGAGGCCCTAGGCGCGGCCCGGCGCGGCGACGAGCGGGTCGAGGAGCGCCCTCGCCTCGGCGCCCTCCCAGTCGAGCTCGCCGACGACGACGTGCACCGGCTCGCCGTTGCGGCCGATGAGGACCGTGCTCGGAAAGACGCGCGGCGTCCAGGCGACGGTCGCGTCGCCGTCGCTGTCGAGCAGGACGGTCGATCTGAACGGCGCGCGCTCGAGATAGCGCTGGATCACCTCCGGCGCCTCCCTGTAGTTGACGGCGGCGACGACGACGCCTTCGCGGCGCCGGCGCGCCGCCATCGCGTCGAGCGACGGCATCTCGAGCCGGCACGGCTCGCACCACGTCGCCCAGAAGTTGAGGACGACGACCTGGCCGGCGAGCGCCTCGAGGCGCCAGGGCTTGCCGGCGAGATCGACGACGTCGAGCGGCGGCACCGGGCGGCCCGTCGGCCAGGCGCGAACGACGTGCCCGGCGACGGCGAACCGGCACGGCAGCGCCGCGGCGAGGCCCACCGCGACGGCGCGACCGAGGACGCCGCGGCGGGCGATCCCGACCGGCGAGGCGCGTCGATTGCTGGGCATGCGCTGCATTCTGGGCGATCCCGCGGTAAGGTGCGCGGGTCGGCCCCGACTCCTTTTGGCCGACCCCCGCGAACCGATGTCCGAATCAAAGTCCCCCCGCTTCATCCAGACCTGGCTCGCCGATGCCGAAGCCGAGCGTGCCGCCGCGCGCGCCGCGCTCGCCGCGACGCCGGCGAGCGTCGCGCCCAAGTTCTTCTACGACCGGCTCGGCTCGCACCTGTTCGAAGCGATCACCGAGCTCGCCGAGTACTACCCGACGCGTACCGAAGCGGCGATCTTCGCCGCGCACGGCGCCGACATGGCGAACGCGATCGGCGCCGGCATGGCACTGGTCGACCTCGGCGCCGGCAACTGCGCCAAGGCGACGCGCCTGTTCCCGCTGCTCGAGCCGAGCCGCTACGTCGCCGTCGACATCTCGGTCGAGTTCCTGCGCGACGCCCTGCGCCAGCTGCAGCGCGATCATCCGCAGGTCCGGGTCGCGGGACTCGGCCAGGACTTCTCGACGACGCTCGACATTCCCGCCGAGGTGCTCGGCAACGACCGGCCGGTGTTCTTCTACCCCGGCTCGAGCATCGGCAACTTCACGCCCGCCGAGGCGCTCGCGTTCCTCGCCCGCGTCCGCGAGCGCGCCGCCGGCGGCGGCCTCCTGATCGGCGTCGACCTGGTCAAGCCGCGCGCCGTCCTCGAGGCGGCCTACGACGATTCCCTCGGCGTCACCGCGGCGTTCAATCGCAATGCCCTGGTCCACCTCAACCGCCTCGTCGGCAGCGACTTCGCGCCGCGCCAGTGGCGCCACGTCGCCTTCTTCGACGACGCCAAGTCGCGCATCGAGATGCACCTCGAGGCGCGCGAAGCGGTCGACGTGTCGTGGCCCGGCGGCGGGCGCCGCTTCGCCGCGGGCGAGCGGATCCACACCGAGAACTCGTGCAAGTACACGCTCGAGGGGTTCGCCGAGCTGCTGGTCGCCGCCGGTTTCGAGGCGCCGTGCAGCTGGATCGACCGCCAGGGCTGGTTCGCAGTGTTCTGGGCGCCGGCGCGCTGATCGATCGCGCTCGCCCAGCCCGTCAGTGCTCGGCGAGGAAGCGGACGACGCGGTCGCGCGATGCCCGCCACGCCGCCGGGTTGCCGCCGACGTGGACGCCCTGCCCCGGATTGACGCCGTTCGGCACGTCCTTGCGCAAGCGCACCGGCGCGTCCGAATCGAAGCCGTGCCCGGCACCGGGATAGACGACGATCTCCGGCCGCATCACGCTCGCCGACTTGGCGAGCGCGACGCACGGCGCCGACGGCGTCCAGTCGTCGATCTGGCCGACCAGCATCAGCAGCGGCGCCGATGGGGAATAGCCGCGCTTCAGGTCCGCCTCGCAGCCGGGGTAGAAGGCGATCGCGAACGCCGGCTTGAAGATCGCTGCGGCGACGTCGTGGTGGCGCAGGTTGGTCGCCGAGAGCACCGTGCTGCCGCCGTTCGACCAGCCGATCAGGCCGATCCGGCCGGCGTCGACGTCGGCGCGATCGGCGAGGTAGGCGATCGCGCCGAGCGCGTCGAGGCGGCGGTTCGCCTGCGTCACGCGCCGCCCCCCGTTGCGCTGCGTGCAAAGCTCCTTCTCGTATCGTGCCGTCAGCGAGTCGACGACGAGGACGTGCAGGCCGAGGCCGTTGAAGAGCTCGGCGTACTCGCGCATGCGCCGGCTCAGAGCGCCGCTCTTGTCGTAGGCACCGCCGCAGCCGTGGAACATGGCGATCGCCGGCGCCGGCGAGGTCGCGGCGGCGAAGAAGTAGCCGGTGAGGACGACCGGGGCGTTGCCGGCGCCGTCGTAGCTCGGGAACGAGACGCGCTCCTCGGCCGAGGCCAGCGTCGCCAGCGCCGCGAAGGCGAGCACGGCCAGCGCGCGCAGCGCTCTCATGCGGGGTCGCCGCCGTCGGCCGGCGCGAACGTCGGCGGCTGCGGATGCAGGCGTGCCATCGCGAACACGTCGACGTAGCGTCCGTCGCGCAGCGCGTAGCCGCGGTGGCGCCCTTCCGTCTCGAAGCCGAACTTGCGGTAGAGCGCGATCGCCGCGGCGTTGTCGACGTAGACGGTGAGCTCGATCCGCAGCACACCGATCCAGCGATCGGCGTAGTCGCAGAGCGCCTGCATCAGCGCCGTGCCGACGCCTTGCCCCTGCGCTTCGGCGACGACCGAGAGGCCGATCATCACCGCGTGGCGCCGGCGCTGCCCCGGCCCGACCGGATGCATGCCGGCCGAGCCGACGACCTTGCCGTCCTTCTCGGCGACGAGCGAGAGGTCGGTCTTGCCGGGTGCGAGGCTGTCGGCGATCCGGGTGCGGTGCGCTTCCTCGCTCGCGAACGGCATCTGCATCAGGTTCGCGTAGACGACGGGCTCGTCCATCATGCGGGCGATCGCGGCGGCATCGTCGGGCCGGGCGCGGCGGATCGTGATCGGCGTGCTCACGGTGCGACCTCCACGCCGCGCTCCGGCGATCGCCTTGGGAGCGGCGCGGCGGCTCATGCAGTGCCTCCGCGCACGTTCCTGTAATGCAGGAAGACCTCGTCGCCCTCGACCTCGCTCGCGATCAGCCGCAACCGGCGCACGTCGTCGCGATCGAAGCCGGCGCCGTCGGCGAGCGTCGGCGCGGCGCCGCCGACGACCATCGGGCAGAGCGTCACGTGCATCTCGTCGATCGCGTCGGCGGCGAGGAACTGGAACAGCAGGTCGCCGCCCGCCTCGACGAGGAGCCGCTCGACGCCGCGCGCGGCAAGCCTCTCGAGGATCCAGCCCACGGGAACGTCGCCGTCTCCCGCCCACGCCTCGACCGCGGCGGGAAAGCCGGGCTCGACGGCGGCGGCGCGCGTCACGAAGAGCGGCCGGATCGCCGGCTCGGCGAGGAACGACGGCGCCAGCGGCACGTCGAGCGAGCGGCTGACGACGACGTTCCAGGGCCGCGTCTTCAGGCGCGGCCGATCGACCTCGTCGGGCAACGCCGGGTGCGGCCAGTTGCGAAACGTCGCGCCGCCGACCAGCACCGCATCGGCCTCGGCGCGCAGGCGGCTCATGCGGGCGTGGTCGCGGGCGCTGCCGAAGAACGTGAAGCGCCGCTCCCGTGTGTTGATGCGGCCGTCGAGCGACACGGCCGTGTTGCTGACGACCTTCACTCCGCGCGCCTCAGCCCTTGGCAGGCGGCACGTCGCTGCGGCCGCGCGTGATCTGCACGCCGGCCCATTCGAGGCCCTGCACCGGCGGGCGCTTCTTGACGCTGACCGTCACGTGGTCGACGAGCACGTTGCGCAGGACGACCTCGGCGAGCGTCTCGGCGACCCGCTCGATGAGCAGGAACTCGCGCCCCTGCACCGCGTCGATGAGCTCGCCGGCGAGGCGGTAGTCGACGGTCCGCTCGAGGTCGTCGGCGAGGGCCGCGTCGCGCAGCGACGGGCAATAGAGCCTGACCTCGACGCGCAGCGATTGCGGCGTCGCCCGCTCCGGGTCGCTGCAGCCGACCCGGCACGGCAGCTCGAGCCCTTCCAGGAAAAGCATGTCCATCAGATGCGCTCCCCGACCCACTTCGGGACCGAAGCCAAGGCGTCGCCCAGGCGCGACGGATCGCTGCCGCCGGCCATCGCCATGTCGGCCTTGCCGCCGCCCTTGCCGCCGACCTGCGCGGCGACGAAGCTGGCGAGCTCGCCGGCCTTGACCTTGCCCGTGCTGTCGGCGGTGACGCCGGCGGCGATCTGCACCTTCTGGCCGTCGACCGCGGCGAGCACGATGACCGCGGTCTTCAGCTTGTCCTTGAGCTTGTCGAGCGTGTCGCGCAGCGTCTTCGCGTCGGCGCCGTCGAGTCGCGCCGCCAGGACCTTCAATCCCTTGACGTCGATGGCGCGCTGCGCCAGGTCGTCGCCCTGCGTCGACGCGAGCCGGCCCTTGAGCGCAGCCAGCTCCTTCTCGAGCGCGCGCACGTGCTCCATCACCTGGCCGACGCGCGCCGGCACCTCGTCGGGGGCGCTGCGCAGCTCGCCGGCGAGCCGGCCGAGCGTCGCCTCGAGCGACTGCAGGTAGTGGAGCGCGTTGTCGCCGGTCACCGCCTCGACGCGGCGCACGCCGGCGGCGACGCCGCCTTCGGCGACGATCTTGAACAGGCCGATGTCGCCGGTGCGCTGGACGTGCGTGCCGCCGCAGAGCTCGCGGCTCGAGCCGATGTCGAGGACGCGGACCTCGTCGCCGTACTTCTCGCCGAACAGCATCATCGCGCCGAGCTGGGTCGCCTCGTCGATCGGCATGACGCGCGTGTGGGTCGCGTGGTTCGCGAGGATCTCGGCGTTGACCAGCTCCTCGACCTGACGGATCTCGTCGTCGCTGAGGGGCGCGTTGTGGGCGAAGTCGAAGCGCGTCTTGTCGGCGTCGACGAGCGAGCCCTTCTGCTGAACGTGCTCGCCGAGCACCTCGCGCAGCGCCTTGTGCATCAGGTGCGTCGCGCTGTGGTTGCGCACGGTCTTGGCGCGCCGCTCGGCGTCGACGCGGGTCGCGACGACGTCACCGACCGAGAGCGATCCCTCGACGACGCGGCCCTGGTGGCCGGGAACGGCCGCCTGGACCTTGATCGTGTCCTCGACGATCATCCGCGCCACCGCGTTGCGCAGCTCGCCGGTGTCGCCGACCTGGCCGCCGCTCTCGGCATAGAACGGCGTGTGGTCGAGGACGACGACGGCGACGTCGCCGGCGTGCGCGGTCTCGGCCGCGGCGCCGTCGACGTAGATCGCGGTGATACGCGCCGCGTCGTGGACGAGCGTCTCGTAGCCGTGGAAGGTCGTCGCGCCGCCGCTGTACTCGAGGCCCTGCGCCATCTTGAATTTGGCCGACGCCCGCGCCCGCCCGCGCTGCTCGCCGAGCAGCGCCTCGAAGCGCTCGACGTCGACGCCGACGCCGCGCTCGCGGCAGACGTCGGCGGTGAGGTCGACCGGAAAGCCGAAGGTGTCGTGCAGCTTGAAGGCGACGTCGCCCGACAAGGGCTGGCCCGGCGCGAGCGCCGCCAGCGCCGTCTCGAGGATCTCCATGCCGTTGGCGATGGTCCGGAAGAACTGCTCCTCCTCCTGCTTCAGCACGGCGGTGACGCGCGCCTGCTGGATGCGCAGGTCGGGATACGCATCGCCCATCTCGGCGACGACGGCGGCGACGAGGCGATGGAAGAACGGCCTTCTCGCACCGAGCTTGTAGCCGTGGCGGATCGCGCGCCGGGCGATCCTGCGCAGCACGTAGCCGCGCCCTTCGTTGCCGGGGACGATGCCGTCGCCGACCGTGAAGCTGCAGGCGCGGATGTGGTCGGCGATCACCTTGAGCGACGGCGAGGTCGCGTCGCAGTCGCCGGCCCCGGCCGCGTCGACCTCGCGCTTGGCGGCGGCGAGGATATTGACGAACAGATCGATCTCGTAGTTCGAATGCACGTGCTGCAGCACCGCGCTCAGGCGCTCCAGGCCCATGCCAGTGTCGACGCTGGGCTTCGGCAACGGATGCATCACGCCCGCGTCGTCGCGGTTGAACTGCATGAAGACGTTGTTCCAGATCTCGATGTAGCGGTCGCCGTCCTCGTCGGGCGAGCCGGGCGGGCCGCCCGGGATCCCCGCGCCGTGGTCGTAGAAGATCTCGCTGCACGGGCCGCACGGCCCGGTGTCGCCCATCATCCAGAAGTTGTCGGAGGCGTAACGCGCGCCCTTGTTGTCGCCGATGCGAACGATCCGCTCGGCGGGCAGGCCGATCACGTTCTTCCAGATGTCGTAGGCCTCGTCGTCCTCGGCGTAGACGGTCGCCCAGAGCTTGCCGGCGGGCAGCTTGTAGACGTCGGTGAGCAGCTCCCAGGCGAACTTCAGCGCATCCTTCTTGAAGTAGTCGCCGAAGCTGAAGTTACCCAGCATCTCGAAGAAAGTGTGGTGGCGCGCCGTGTAGCCGACGTTCTCGAGGTCGTTGTGCTTGCCGCCGGCGCGGATGCACTTTTGCGACGTCGCCGCGCGCACGTAGGGGCGCCTGTCGAAACCGAGGAAGACGTCCTTGAACTGGTTCATCCCGGCGTTGGTGAACAGGAGCGTCGGGTCGTCGCCCGGGACGACCGGGCTCGAGGGCACGACCGTGTGCCCCTTCGAGGCGAAGAATTCCAGGAACGTCGATCGGATCTCGGCGGCTTTCACAGGGGGACTTTCGACGGCGGGGTCGCGCGGCGGCTGCCGGCGAGGAGGCGCAAGGATATCGGCATGGGCCGGCGATTGTCCGGCATCGCCGCCGTGCCCGCCCCCGGACCCGAGGCGTTCGCCGAGCCGGGCGTCTAGCGCTCGTCGTTGGCGGCGGCGCGCTCGGCGCCGCCGGCGTCGCGAGCCGTCGCCGGACCGGCCTCGGACGTCGCCGGCGCCGCCGCGGCGAGCGCCAGCGCGCGGCGCAGCAGCCGCTCGGCCTCCCGCCCGTCGTGCGGGTAGTGGGCGATGCCGGTGGCGACGGCGACCGAGCGATCGATCGCACCGACCGTGAACGGGGCGAGCAGCGCGGCGACGAGCTTGGCGGCGACCCGGTCGGCGTCGGCGGCGGTCAGGATCGAGCCGAGCAGCACCGCGAACACGTCGTCGTCGATGGCTGCGACGACGTCGCTGCCGCGAACGCCGGCGCGCAGGCGAACCGCGATCTTGCGCCGCAGCATCTCGAAGTCGACCGCCTCGGCGCCGTCGCCGTGCGGGCGCAGGCCCTCGATTCGAAAGGCGAGCACCGCCATCGGCGCCGGCTCGCGCTCGCGCAGCGCGAGCAGCTGGCTCAGGTGCTCGACGAGCTGCCGGCGGTGCGGCAGCCCGGTGCCCGGGTCGGTCGAGCAGTCGCCCCGGCGCCCATCGCGATGGCGCCGGCGCTCGACCGCGAAGCGGATGCGGCGCCAGCCTACCGCGCCGGCCAGCTCGTCGCGGCCGATGACGTCGTCGGCGCCGCGGCGCAGCCATCCGCTCGCATGATCGGCATCGGGCTCGACGACGGCGACGACGAGCGCGGCGCGCTCGGCGACTGCGGCGATCTCGGCGGGCGACGCCGGCGCCAGGTCGCCGTCGACCAGGACGACGTCGAAAGGATGGTCGCCGCCGAGCCGCTCGATCGCGCCGGCCCAGCCCGGGCTGGTCTCGATCGCGAAGCCCGGCGCGCGTGCGGTCGTGGCGACGGCAAGGACGCGAAGGAGCGATGCGCTCACGAGACGTGGCGCCGGGAGATGGGCATGGGCCATTCTAGGAAGCGGCGGTCGCAGCGACGGCGGCGCCGCGCGCCGCGATCGAGAAATGTCACCGCCGCGACACGCGTTCGCGTCAGCATCGACCGACGACGGACGCGGTGTCACGCCTCCTCCATCGGAGGGACGACGAAACGCCGGCGTTGCGCGAGACTCGCGCCCTGCCGGCGCAGCGCCGGTGCCGAGACACGAGGACCATCGGTCATGGCGATGAAGCTGTTTGCGCACGTGTTGCGGAGCGCGGCCCCCGACGCCGGCCCGGACGAGCCGGCCGCGACCCGCTCGCTCGATCTTCGCCGTTGGGGTTTTCGCGACCTTGTCGTTCGCCGCGACGGCTTCGCGCCATGGGGCGTGTCGCACCCGGCGCCGGCGAGCGGCGCCGCGACGACGCGGCGCGATCCGGCGGCCGAGCCGGCCTGGGCCGATACCCAGCCCTGGTGCCACGAGTAGTCGCGCAGTAGGCTCGGCTCTAGACGAAGCCGTCGAGAAGATGCTGAAGACCGATCGGATCCGTGATCTGGATTTGGCGCTGGCGCACGAACAAGAGCCCGTTGGCCTGGAACTTCGAAAACGTGCGACTGACCGTCTCGAGCTTGAGGCCGAGATAGCTGCCGATCTCGTCTCGGCTCATTCGCAGCACCATGGAGGACGCGGAGAACCCGCGCGAGCGCAGCCGATCCGTCAGGTTGAGCAGGAAGGCCGCGACCCGCTCTTCGGCGCACATGCTGCCCAGGTGCAGCATCACGCTGTGGTCGTTGACGATCTCTCGGCTCATCATCCGGTGGAACTGCTGTTGCAGCGGCGGAATTTCGCGCCCGAGCCTTTCGAGGGTGCCATACGGAATCACGCAGACTTGCGCATCCTCGAGCGCGATCGCGTCAACGCTGTGCCGGCCGGTGTCGATGCCGTCGACCCCCATCAGGTCGCCGCCCATCTGGAATCCCGTGACCTGCTCGCGCCCCTGGCTTGTGGTCATGACGGTCTTGAAGACGCCGGTCCAGACTTGGAAAATGGCATCGAAGCGGCTGCCGACTCGGAACAACGTCTCTCCTCGTGCCACCTTTCTCAGAACGGTCACCAGACGGCTGTCGATTTGCTCGAGCTCGACCTCGGTAAGACCGACCGGCAGGCAGCTTTCGCGCAAGCTGCACCTCGAGCAATGCACCTTTGGCCTGCTCGAAGAAACCGGGACGAGCCTGCCCGCTTGCGCACGGGCGGCCGATGGTTCGGTCCGCAATCTGGGCCGCGCGTCGGCGTGAGCACGTGCAACCGGCCTGCTTGCGACAAGGAGACTCAACCGAGCCTTGCGCGGCAGCAAGTCGACGACGCTATGGATGTCAGGCACTGTGGGTTCACCGTTCGTTTGAAGTCCGCCAACAGCCCCAGTCTGGACGACTCCCCCGGTGCCAACCGTCTGCTACCGCACATAGGGTTGTGATCTGTTTCGGCGTTCGCCAAGGCATGGATCTAGCGCAATCGGGCGGAGTAGGCGCGCCCATCCGCCGCGTAGCAAGCGCATGCCGCGGCCTCGAGCCCACCGCGATCGAGCACGGTCAGCACGCCACGCCGGTACTCGATCAGGCCCGCGCGCTGCAGCCGCGCCGCCGCCGACGTGACGCCGGCACGGCGAACGCCCAGCATGTAGGCGAGGAATTCGTGCGTCAGTCGAAAGGTGTCGCCGCCAGCGCGGTCGTGGCTCATCAGCAGCCACCGCGCCATGCGCGGCCCGATCTGGTGAAAGCGCAGGCAGACGGCCGAGGATGCGAGCTGCGCCATCAGGACCGCGATGTAGCGGTCGAGGGTGCGCTGCAGCGTCACGCTGCGTGCCAGCTCGCGCCGGAAGCCGGCCGTGCCGACGCGCAGCACGCTCCCCGGTCCCTGCACCACCGCGTGGAGCGGCGTCGTGCCAACCCCGAGGGCGAGCTGCGATCCGAGCATGCCTTCGCGACCCACCATGCCGACCTCGACGCCGGGGCTTCCCGCCACCATCGCCACGAGGGAAATGAAGCCGTCGATCGGGAAGTAGACGTGCCGCGTCGGCGTTCCGGGCTTGCAGAGCACCTGCCCGAGCATCAGCTCGACGGGCTCGCAGATCGCGAGGAGGCGCCGGCGATCGTCGCGGGCGAGGATCTCGATGAGGTGGTTCTGGGCGGACAAGCGTGTCGCGGCAAGAGCTGGCCGCCAATTCTGGAAGCCGCGCCGTCGCGCGACTGTCTGCCACCCCACATATGCGCCTCAAGTCGCCACGATGGCCGGCAGCAGGCGGTCGTACTCCTTCTTGACCACGGCGTAGCACTCGCAGCTGCGCCCTTCGAGGCCCGGCCGATCCA
>JADGRJ010000073.1 GCA_017881025.1 Rhizobacter sp.
CCGAGATGAGCGCACGCCGGAAGGACACCTACGCCGAATTTCATCGCCGCTCGCTCGACGATCGCGACGGCTTCTGGGGCGAGCAGGCGAGGCTCGTCGACTGGCAACGGCCGTTCGAGACGGTCTGCGACACGAGCCGGGCGCCGTTCGCGCGCTGGTTCGTCGGCGGCACGACCAATCTCTGCCACAACGCGGTCGACCGGCACCTCGCCGCGCGCGCATCGCAGCCGGCGCTGATCCACGTTTCGACCGAGACCGAGAGCGAGCGTGTCTACAGCTTCGCCGAGCTGCACGCCGAGGTGCAGCGAATGGCCGCCGTGCTGATGTCGCTCGGCGTCGCGCAGGGCGATCGCGTGCTGCTCTACATGCCGATGATCCCGGAGGCGGCGTTCGCCATGCTCGCCTGCGCACGGATCGGCGCGATTCACTCGGTCGTCTTCGGCGGCTTCGCGAGCGTCAGCCTGGCGAGCCGCATTGACGACGCCGAGCCGAAGGTCGTGATCAGCGCCGACGCTGGCAGCCGTGCCGGCAAGGTCATCGCCTACAAGCCGCTCCTCGACGAGGCGATCACGATCGCCAGGCACAAGCCGGCGAGCGTCGTGCTCGTCGACCGCGGCCTGGCGCCGATGGCGACGACCCCCGGGCGCGACCACGGCTATGCGGAGCTGCGCGAGCGTCATCTCGACGCGCAGATTCCCTGCACCTGGGTCGAGTCGACCCACCCGAGCTACACGCTCTACACCAGCGGAACGACGGGCCAGCCGAAGGGCGTGCAGCGCGACACCGGCGGCTACGCGGTCGCGCTCGCGGCGAGCATGAAGCACATCTTCTGCGGCAACGCCGGGGAAACGTATTTCTCGACCAGCGACATCGGCTGGGTCGTCGGCCACAGCTACATCGTCTACGGGCCGCTGATCGCGGGCATGGCGACGATCATGTACGAAGGGCTGCCGATCCGTCCCGACGCTGGCGTCTGGTGGAGCCTGGTCGAAAAGTACAAGGTGACCGTCATGTTCACGGCGCCGACGGCGATCCGCGTCCTGAAGAAGCAGGACCCGAAGTACCTGCGCCAGCACGACCTCTCGTCGCTGCGCGCGCTCTTTCTCGCCGGCGAGCCGCTCGACGAGCCGACGGCGAAATGGATCTCGGACGCGCTCGACAAGCCGATCATCGACAACTATTGGCAAACCGAGAGCGGCTGGCCGATCCTTGCCCTCGCCAACGGCGTGGAGCCCCTGCCGAGCCGGTTCGGCAGCCCGGGGCTGCCGATGTACGGGTACGACGTCAAGATCATCGATGAGTCGACCGGCCTCGACGTCACCGAGCCGAACCAGAAGGGCATCGTCGTGATCGAGGCGCCGACGCCACCCGGCTTCATGGAGACCGTGTGGCGCGACGACGCACGCTTCGTCGAGACCTACTGGAAGAGCATCCCGGGCCGGGTGGTCTACAACACCTTCGACTGGGGCATCCGCGACGCCGACGGCTACTTCTTCATCCTCGGCCGCACCGACGACGTCATCAACGTCGCCGGCCATCGACTCGGCACGCGCGAGATCGAGGAGAGCATCTCGAGCCACGCCAACGTCGCCGAGGTCGCGGTCGTCGGCGTCGCCGACGCGCTCAAGGGCCAGGTCGCGATGGCCTTCGTCGTCGCCCGCGACGCGAGCGCGCTCGGCGACGCGAACGCGTGCATGCGCCTCGAAGGCGAGATCATGAAGACGGTCGACGGCCAGCTCGGCGCGCTGGCGCGGCCGGCGCGAGTCCACTTCGTCAGCGTCCTGCCGAAGACGCGCTCCGGGAAGCTCCTGCGCCGCGCGATCCAGGCGATCTGCGAGAAGCGCGACGCCGGCGACCTGACGACGATCGAAGACCCGACGGCGCTGGAGCAGATCCGCGACCTCGTCGACCCGCGTTCCTGAGGAAACTCGATGTCATCGGCCATTCCCCTGGCCCTGGCTGCCGCCTTGATCGGCAGCACGGCGGCAGCGGCTCCGTCGCTGCCGGGGCCGGCCTTCCCGCGCTTCGCGAGCGCGTCGGCGCTCACCGCCGCGTGCGACGCCGCGCTGGCCGGCGCCGGTCGGCGCGTCAAGACGCTCGAGAAGCGCGCACCGGACTCGCGCTGGCTCGCCGCCTGGGACGACCTCAACGCATGGATCGAGGACGTGTCGGCGCCGGTCGGGCTGCTCGAGAACGTCCACCCGGACAAGGCGATCCGCGAGGCGGCGCAGGCGTGCAACCAGCGCTGGGCCGAGTTCGGCTCGACGCTCGGTCAGAACGAGACGCTCTACCGCGCCCTGACGAGCGTGAAGCCGCGCGATGCGGTCGAGCGCGAGTTCGTCAAGTTCGCGCGCGAGGGCTTCGAGGACTCGGGCGTCGTCCTGGCACCGGCCGACCGCGCGCGGGCCAAGCAGCTCAGTGACCGCATCGCCGACCTCGACAAGCAGTTCAGCGCCCGCATCCGCGACGCCAACGTCAGGATCGCGGTGGCGGTCGAGGACCTCGCCGGCGTTCCGGATGAAGTCTGGAAGACCAAGCCGCGCGACGACGCCGGCAAGGTCCTGCTCGGACTCGACTACCCGACACTGAATCCGGTGGTCGAGCGCGCAGAGAAGGAATCGACACGCGAGCGGTTCTGGCGTGCCAAGCAGAACGAAGGTGGCGACGCGAATCTCGCCTTGCTCGGCGAGCTCGCGCGGTTGCGCCAACAGTACGCGCGCCTTTTCGGCATGAAGACCTTCGCCGACTTCCAGCTGCGCCGGCGCATGGTCGAGAACACCCGCACGACCGATCGCTTCCTGCAGGACGTGGGAGCCGCCGTGCAGGCGCGCGAGCTGCGCGACCTCGACGAGCTGCGCGACGCCAAGGCGCGCCACCTCGGCACGCCGGCGGCGGCGACTCGACTCGAGCGCTGGGACGTCGGCTTCTACACCGAGCAGCTGCGTCGCGAGCGCTACAACGTCGACCAGGAGGCGTTCCGCCCCTACTTTCCTGCCGAAGAGAGCCTGCGCTTCGTGATGCGGGTCGCCGAGCACATGTTCGCGATCCGTTACACGCCCGTGCCCGCCACGCTCTGGCACGAGGACGCGCGCGCCTACGCGGTGAGCGACGCGAAGAGCGGCAAGCCGCTGGCGACGCTCTATGTCGACCCCTACCCGCGCGACGGCAAGTTCAACCACGCCGCGGTCTGGCCGCTGCGCAGTGCCGCCACGCGCGAAGGTCGTGTCTCGCAGGCGGCGCTGGTCGTCAACAACGACAGGAAGGGGCTGACACTCGGCGAACTCGAGACGCTGCTGCACGAGCTGGGGCACGCGCTCCACGACAACCTTTCGGCGACGCGCAACGCGCAGCAGTCGAGCGCGTACGTGCAGCTGGATTTCGTCGAGGCGCCGTCGCAGATGCTCGAGGACTGGGTCTACGACAAGAAGGTGCTGAAGCTGTTCACCGAGGTTTGCCCGACCTGCCGCCCGGTGCCCGACGAGATGATCGACCAGGCCCGCGTCGCGCGCGACTTCGGCAAGGGCATGCGCACGGCGCGGCAGCTTCTCTTCGCCAGCTACGACCTGGCGCTCTACACCGCCGACACGCCCGAGCCGATGGCGCTCTGGCGCCAGATGGAAGGCGCGACGCCGCTCGGGTACGTCGGCGGCACGCAGTTCCCGGCCGGTTTCGCGCACATCGCCGGCGGCTACGCGGCGGGCTACTACGGCTATCTCTGGAGCCTGGTCGTCGCGCACGACCTGCGCACGGCGTTCAGGGACGACCGGCTCGATCCGGTCGTCGGCGCGCGCTATCGGCGCACGGTGCTGTCGCAGGGCCGGCAACTGCCGCCGCGCCAGCTGGTGAAGGAGTTCCTCGGCCGCGAGACGAACGCCAAGGCGTTCTTCGACGACCTCGCTCGCTAGGGCTAGAGAACCTCGCTCGCGAAGTCGGCGAGGCGCGAGCGCTCGCCGCGCGCCAGGGTCACGTGGCCCGAGTGGGCCCAGCCCTTGAAGCGGTCGACCGCGTAGGTCAGGCCCGAGCTGCCCTCGGTCAGGTAGGGCGTGTCGATCTGCGCCAGGTTGCCGAGGCAGACGATCTTGGTGCCGGGACCGGCGCGCGTGATCAGCGTCTTCATCTGCTTGGGCGTCAGGTTCTGCGCCTCGTCGATGATCACGAACTTGTTGAGGAAGGTGCGGCCACGCATGAAGTTCAGGCTCTTGATCTTGATCTTCGAGCGCACCAGGTCGTTGGTCGCGGCACGGCCCCACTCGCCGGCACCGCTGTCGGTCTTCGACAGCACCTCGAGGTTGTCGTCGAGGGCGCCCATCCACGGGCTCATCTTCTCTTCCTCGGTGCCGGGCAAGAAGCCGATGTCCTCGCCCACCGGCACGGTGACGCGGGTGACGATGATCTCGGTGTAGCGGCGGTCGTCCATCACCTGCGCCAGGCCCGAGGCGAGCGACATCAAGGTCTTGCCCGAGCCGGCCGTGCCGGTGAGGGTGATGAAGTCGCACTCCGGGTCCATCAGCAGGTTGAAGGCGAAGTTCTGGTCGCGGTTTCGCGCCATCACGCCCCAGATCGAGTTCTTCTGGTGGGTGTAGTCCTTGAGCGTGCGCAGCACCGCGGTCTTGCCGGTGATCTCGATCACCTTGGC
Source organism: Rhizobacter sp. (assembly GCA_017881025.1). Classification (GTDB taxonomy): domain Bacteria; phylum Pseudomonadota; class Gammaproteobacteria; order Burkholderiales; family Burkholderiaceae_C; genus Schlegelella_A. The sequence goes on from JADGRJ010000073.1 coordinate 4,637, forward strand.
GTAGAGCGAGGGCGCGCCGGGCGCTTCCAGGTAGACGAACTGGTTGATCAGCAGCGAGCCGACGATGTCACCGCCGATCCGGTAGTAGGTGAGGCCGCCCTGCTGCCAGCTCTCGACCGTCTTGGCGTGCTTGTCCCAGAAGTCGGCGGGCAGTTGCAGCGTGCCGGTGTAGAGCAGGTCGCCGTCGTCGAGCGTCTTGTCGTTGAAGTAGTCCTCGGCGGGCAGGCCGAGCGCACGCGCCTTGATGCGCATGTTGATGTCTTTCGACACCAGCACGACGTCGCGATGCGGTTGCTGCTCGACCAGCGCCTTGACGACGCCCAGGATCTGGTTGTCGGCCTTGCCCGCCGGCAGCCCCTGCGGCAGGCTGACGTGGATCAGGTCGGTCTGGAAGAAGAGCTTGCCGCCGGCCTCGCGGTGGCCGGTGCGGTTGAGGGCGATCCCCTCCGAGCGGCCGGCCGCGTCGCGCGTCGGCATGTTGGCGGCGAGGGCGTCGAGGTCGCGGCTCACCTGGCGCGCGTTGCGCGCGACCTCGGTCATGCCGCGCTTGTGGCCGTCGAGCTCCTCGAGCGTGATCATCGGCAGGTAGACGTCGTGCTCGTCGAAGCGGAACAGCGACGTCGGGTCGTGCATCAGCACGTTGGTGTCGAGCACGAACAGCGTCGCCGGGCCGGTGCCACGCGGCTTCCTCATGCGCTCGGGGCGAGCGACGACGACCTGGGGCGCGGGTGCCGCGATGGCAGGCGCCTTCGCCGCGACTGGCGGTGCCGCCGGCAGGGTGCCTTCGTTCAACAGCTCGAGGAGCGCCGGCGCGACCGGCTCGCCGCCCGGCTGGGCGCGGCCGGCGCGTCGCGCCGGGCGGTGCGCCGCCTGCGATTCGAAGTCGGCGCGGCTCAGGAAGTCGGCGCGCTTGGCCGGGGGCTTGGGCAGGGGCATTGGGAGCTCGGTGAGGGGGCGACCCCTTTGGATGGTGCGAACGGCGTGCTGCAAGCCGCGGCCGACGCGGCGTCGGCGCGGCGCCGACGCGGCCGGCGGCCGCGGCCGCTCAGCCGGTCTTCTTGATGGCCTTGACGGCCTTCAGGACTTCCTCGACGTGGCCGGCGACCGTCAGGCCGCGCCACTCGGCGCGCAGCACGCCGGTGCCGTCGATCAGGAAGGTGCTGCGCTCGATGCCCTTCACCTTCTTGCCGTACATGATCTTGTTCTTGACGACGCCGAACATGTGGCAGAGCTTTTCTTCGGTATCGGCGATCAGCTCGAACGGCAGCTCGAGGTTCTGCTTGAAGCGGTCGTGCGACGCCATGTTGTCGCGCGAGACGCCGAACAGGACCGCGCCGGCCTTGACGAATTCCTTGTAGTGATCGCGGAACTGCATCGCCTCGGTGGTGCAGCCGGGGGTATTGTCCTTGGGGTAGAAATACAGGACGACGATCTTGCCGGCGTAGGCCTGCGGTGTGAACTTCACCCCTCCTGTTGCGAGCGCTTCAAATTCCGGGACCGGTTTATTGATTGCAGGCGTCATGAAGCTCTTGTCGCTAAGCCCAGGCGGCGGGCCGTAACCAGGTGACCCCGTCGCGGGGCGTAGCCAGCGATTATAGGGCTTGCCCTCGCCGCGCCGACCCGTCCGGTGGTCGGCGAACGCCGGCAGCGGCGGCGGCGAAAAGCAGCGCGGCGACGACCGAGCGGCCTTCGGCGAGGAGGACGTTGTAGGTTCGGCAGGCGGCCGCGGTGTCCATCGTCTCGACGCCGATGCCGCCGTCGATCAGCGGTCGCAGCAGCGCCGGCGCCGGGAAGCGAAGGCGCGCGCCGCTGCCGAAGATGACGAGCTCGGGCTTCATCGCCGCGATGCGCGCGAAATCGTCGGCCGAGAGCGATTCGAAGGATCCGACCTGCCAGGCGACGACGTCGCCGCGCCACGGCACGACGACGCTCTCGGTGTGCTCGACGCCGTTGACGACGACGCCTTCGGGCCCATGGCGGGCGATCGCGTTCTGGCCCTCGATCCGGTCGGCGCGCATTTTCATGACGTGATTATCGGAGCCGGCGTTCGCGGCGGCGCGGCAGCCGCGGCACGGGGCGCAAGGCGCGACCCCTGTGGTCAAATATCAGGTTGCCTTCGGGCCCTCGAATCGCCGGAGATTTCCCGTGCAACCTCTTCACAAGTCGAGCAAGCTCGCCAACGTCTGCTACGACATCCGCGGCCCGGTGCTCGAGAAGGCGCGCCAGATGGAGGAAGAGGGCCAGCACATCATCAAGCTCAACATCGGCAACATCGCCGCGTTCGGGCTCGAGCCGCCCGACGAGATCGTCCAGGACATGATCAGGAACCTGCCGAACGCGGCCGGCTACACCGATTCCAAGGGCCTGTTCGCGCCGCGCAAGGCGATCGTCCACTACACCCAGCAAAAGCACGTCAAGGGCGTGACGGTCGACGACGTCTTCCTCGGCAACGGCGCCTCCGAGCTGATCACGATGAGCATGAACGCCTTGCTCAACGACGGCGACGAGGTGCTCATCCCGGCGCCCGACTATCCGCTCTGGACGGCGTCGGTCGCGCTCTCGGGCGGAACGCCGGTGCACTACCTCTGCAACGAGGCGAACGACTGGCTGCCCGACCTCGACGACATGGCCGCGAAGATCACGCCCAGGACGCGCGCGATCGTCGTCATCAATCCGAACAACCCGACCGGCGCGCTCTACCCGGACGACGTCCTCGCCAAGATCGTCGAGCTGGCGCGCCGGCACGACCTGATCGTCTTCGCCGACGAGATCTACGACAAGACGCTCTACGACGGCAACACCCACACGTCGATCGCCTCGCTCGCCGACGACGTGCTCTTCCTCACCTTCAACGGCCTGTCGAAGAACTACCGCTCGTGCGGCTACCGCGCCGGCTGGATGGTCGTCTCGGGCGAGAAGCGCCACGCCGGCGACTACATCGAGGGGCTCGGCATGCTCGCCTCGATGCGTCTGTGCTCGAACACGCCCGGCCAGCTCGCGATCCAGACGGCGCTCGGCGGTTACCAGAGCATCGACGACCTGGTCGCGCCGGGCGGGCGCCTCGCGCGCCAGCGCGATCTCGCCCACTCGCTGCTGACGGCGATCCCGGGCGTCACCTGCGTCAAGCCGAAGGCGGCGCTCTACATGTTTCCGCGCCTCGACCCGGCGGTCTATCCGATCGAGGACGACCAGCAGTTCGCCTACGAGCTGCTCGCCGAGCAGAAGGTGCTGATCGTCCAGGGCACCGGCTTCAACTGGCCGCACCCCGATCATTTCCGTGTCGTCTTCCTGCCCAACTCCGACGACCTGGTCGAGGCGATGGGCCGCATCGCGACCTTCCTCGCGCACTACCGGGCCCGGCACTCGACCAAGTCGGGCAGCCAGCCTTCCTTCGCATGAAGCCGTTCCAGGTCGGCCTGCTCGGCGCCGGCGTCGTCGGCGGCGGCACGTTCGCGGTCCTGCAGCGCAACCAGGAAGAAATCCGCCGCCGCGCCGGGCGCGAGATCCGGATCACGCACGTCGCCGACGTCGACTTGGCGCGGGCGCGCCGCGTCGCCGGCGACGCGGCAGAGGTCGGCAACGACGCGCGCGCGCTGATCGCCCGGCCCGAGATCGACGCGGTGATCGAGCTGATCGGCGGCACCGGCATCGCCAGGACGCTCGTTCTCGAGGCGATCGCGGCCGGCAAGCACGTCGTCACCGCCAACAAGGCGCTGCTCGCCGTGCACGGCACCGAGATCTTCGCTGCGGCGGGCGAGAATGGCGTCGTCGTCGCCTTCGAGGCGGCGGTTGCCGGCGGCATCCCGATCATCAAGGCGCTGCGCGAAGGGCTGACGGCGAACCGGATCGAGTGGATCGCCGGGATCATCAACGGCACGACCAACTTCATCCTCTCGGAGATGCGCGAGAAGCGGATCGACTTCGCGACCGCGCTCGCCGACGCGCAGCGGCTCGGCTACGCCGAAGCCGACCCGACCTTCGACATCACCGGCGTCGACGCCGCCCACAAGGCGACGATCCTGAGCGCGATCGCCTTCGGCGTTCCGGTGCAGTTCGCCAAGGCCTACGTCGAAGGGATCGTCGACCTGCAGGCGGCCGACATCGCCTACGCTGAGCAGCTCGGCTACCGGATCAAGCTGCTCGCCATCACCAAGCGCCGCGAGGCGAGCGCGAATCACGCGGGTGGCATCGAGCTGCGCGTTCATCCGACGCTGGTCCCTTCGAGGCGCCTGATCGCCAACGTCGAAGGCGCGATGAACGCGGTGATGGTGCAGGGCGACGCCGTCGGCACGACGCTCTACTACGGCAAGGGCGCGGGCGCCGAGCCGACCGCCTCGGCGGTGATCGCCGACCTGGTCGACATCGCCCGTCTCGCCACCGCCGACCCGGACCACCGCGTCCCGCACCTCGCCTTCCAGCCGGCGGCGATGCAGGACCTCGGCGTGCTGCCGATCGACGACGTCGTCACCGCCTTCTACCTGCGTCTGCAGGTCGCCGACGAGACCGGCGTGCTGGCGCGCATCACCGGCATCCTCGCCGAGCACGGCATCTCGATCGACGCGCTGCTGCAGCGGCCGGGTGCCGCCGGCGCGGGCGAGGCCCGCACCGACGTCATCATCCTCACCCACGACACCGTCGAGGGCCGGATGACGGCGGCGATCGCCAAGATGCAGGCGCTGCCGACGGTGCTCGCGAAGATCGTCCGCATCCGCAAGGAAGACCTGGCGTGAAGTACGTGAGCACGCGCGGCGAAGCGGCGGGACGCGGCTTCGCCGGGATCCTGCTCGAGGGTCTCGCGCCCGACGGCGGGCTGTACGTGCCGGAGCGCTATCCGCGGGTCGACGCCGCGATGCTCGCCGCCTGGCGCCGCCTCTCGTACCCCGACCTCGCGTTCGCCGTGATGTCGCTCTTCATCGACGACATCCCCGCGGCCGACCTGCGCGCCCTGGTCGAGAAGAGCTACCGCGCCGAGGTGTTCGGCGGCGACGCGCGGATCGCGCCGCTGCGCGCCCTCGAGCCCGGCGTCTTCGTCCTCGGCCTCTCGAACGGGCCGACGCTGGCGTTCAAGGACGTCGCGATGCAGTTCCTCGGCCACGCCTTCGAGTACGAGCTGGGGCGGCGGGGCGGCACGCTCGACGTCCTCGGTGCAACGTCGGGCGACACCGGCAGCGCCGCCGAGCACGCGCTCAAGGGCAAGCGCGGCATCGAGGTCTTCATGCTCTCGCCGCTCGGCCGGATGAGCCCGTTCCAGCAGGCGCAGATGTTCAGTCTGCAGGACGCCAACATCCACAACATCGCGATCGAAGGCGTCTTCGACGACTGCCAGGACCTCGTCAAGGCGGTCTCCGCCGACCTCGAGTTCAAGCGCGCGCATTCGATCGGCACCGTCAACTCGATCAACTGGGCACGCCTGCTGGCGCAGGTCGTCTACTACTTTGCCGGCTGGTTCCAGGCGACGCGCAGCGACGACGAGCTGGTCGATTTCGCCGTGCCGACCGGCAACTTCGGCAACATCTGCGCCGGCCACGTCGCGCGCAGCATGGGCCTGCCGATCCGCCGCCTCCTGCTCGCGACCAACGAGAACGACGTCCTCGACGAGTTCTTCCGCTCCGGCGTCTACCGGGTGAGGAGCGCCGCCGAGACGCACGAGACGTCGAGCCCGTCGATGGACATCTCGAAGGCGTCGAACTTCGAGCGCTTCGTCTTCGACGCGCTCGGCCGCAACGCGGCCCGAACGCGCGCGCTCTTCGCCGAGGTCGAGGCGCGCCGCGTCTTCGCGTTCGACGCTGGCGAGCGCGCCCGGATCGGCGCCTTCGGCTTCGTGAGCGGGCGCAGCACCGCGGCCGATCGCCTGGCGACGATCGCCGACGTGCACCGTCGCTTCGGCGAGATCATCGACCCGCACACCGCCGACGCCCTCAAGGTCGCGCGCGACCACGCCGAGCCGGCGACGCCGGTGATCGTGCTGGAGACCGCGCTGGCGGCCAAGTTCAACGACACGATCCGAGCGGCGATCGGCAGCGACGCGCCGCGGCCGGCGCGCCTCGCGGGCCTCGAAGCGCTGCCGCGCCGCTTCACGACGATGCCGGCCGACGTTGTGCGGCTGAAGGCGTTCATCGCCGAAAATGACCGGCGATGAACGAGACACCGCCGCCCCGGCCGCCGCTGCTTGCGCTCGACGATGCGATCGAGCGAATCCTCGCGCGAGTCGCCGCGCCCGGCGCCGACCGCGCCGAGACGCTCTCGACCTTCGATGCGCTCGGCCGCGTCCTCGCCGCCGACGTGCGCTCGCAGATCGACGTCCCGCCCGAGGACAACAGTGAGATGGACGGCTACGCGCTGCGCGCCGGCGACGTCGCCGCGGCGGGCACGGTTCTGCCGGTCAGCCAGCGGATCGCCGCCGGCAGCGTCGGCGCGCCGCTCGCGCCCGGCACGGCGGCGCGCATCTTCACCGGCGCGCAGGTGCCGCCCGGCGCCGACGCGGTCGTCATGCAGGAGCAGTGCAGCGTCGTCGACGGCGGGGTTCGTGTCGATGCGGTGGTTCGCGTCGGCCAGTCGATCCGCCGCCGCGGCGAGGACGTCGAGCGCGGCGCGCGCGTTCTCGGCGCGGGAATCCGTCTTTCGCCGCAGGCCTTGGGGATGGCGGCGTCGGTCGGCGCGGCGACCTTGCAGGTCGCGCGCCGGCCGCGCGTCGCCCTGTTCTCGACCGGCGACGAGCTCGCGATGCCGGGTGAAACGCTCAAGCCGGGCGCGATCTACAACTCGAACCGGTTCACCCTGCGCGGCCTGATCGAATCGCTCGGCGCCGTCCACGACGACCTCGGCATCGTTCCCGACCGCCTCGACGCGACCCGCGAAGCCCTGAAGCGCGCCGCCGAGCGCAACGACCTCATCGTCACCTGCGGCGGCGTCTCGGTCGGCGAGGAAGACCACCTTCGTCCCGCGCTCGAGCGCGAAGGCCGGCTCGACCTCTGGCAGATCGCGATGAAGCCCGGCAAGCCGCTCGCCTTCGGCGAGGTTTTTCGCGGGGACGGCTCGTCGGCGTGGTTCATCGGCCTGCCGGGCAACCCGGTGTCGTCGTTCGTCACCTTCCTGCTCGCCGTCCGGCCGGTGCTGCTGCGCCTGCAGGGCGCGAGCGATCTGGCGCCGCGGCCCATGGCGATGCGCGCCGACTTCGCCTGGCCCAAGCCCGACCGCCGGCGCGAGTTCCTGCGCGTTCGCCGCAACGACGCCGGCGGGCTCGACCTCTTCGGCCATCAGGGCTCGGCGGTGCTGACGTCGACGATCTGGGCCGACGGCCTGGTCGACAACCCGCCCGGCCAGGCGATCGCGCCCGGCGACACGGTCCGCTACCTGTCGCTGCGCGAGCTGCTCGGATGAAGGTCGCGGTGCGCTACTTCGCCGCCGTGCGCGAGGCGCTCGGCCCCGGCGAGGACGCCGAGATCGGCGCCGGGGCCGACATCGCCGCGCTGCGCGACGCGCTCGTCGCCCGCGGCGGCCGGCACGCCGAGGCGTTGGGGCGCGAGCGCGTCCTGCGCAGCGCCAAGAACCGCGTCCTCTGCGCCGAGGGCACGCCGCTCGGCGACGGCGACGAAGTCGGCTTCTTTCCGCCGCTCACTGGTGGCTGAAGGCGGGGACACCATGGCCGGGCCGCGCGTTTCGATCCGCACCGAAGACTTCGACCTCGGCGCCGAAGTCGCGGCCTTGCGTGCCCGCGACGGCGGCGTCGGCGCGGTCGCCGCCTTCGTCGGCACGGTTCGCGAGCGCAACGACGGCGCCCCGGTGCAGTCGCTCGAGCTCGAGCACTATCCTGGCATGACCGAGGCGGCGATCGAGGCCATGATCGACGAGGCGGTGCGGCGCTTCGAGATCCGCGCCGCGCGCGTCGTCCACCGTGTCGGCGTTCTCGCGCCGGCGGCGCAGATCGTCCTCGTCGCAGTCACCGCGGCGCACCGCGGCGAAGCGTTCCAGGCCTGCGAGTTCCTGATGGACTACCTCAAGACGCAAGCGCCGTTCTGGAAGAAGGAAGCGGGTCCGGGCGGCACGCGCTGGGTCGATGCCCGCAGCGCCGACGACGCCGCGCTCGCGCGCTGGGGCGTCGCCGCGGGCAATGCCGGCGACGCGCCGGCCGAGGACTGAGCATGCCCTGGCTCGGGATCGTCGCGGTCTCGATCGGCGCCGTTGTCGGCTCGTTGCTGCGCTGGGGCGCCGGCCTCTGGCTGAACGCGCGCTGGGCCGGCTTTCCGCTCGGTACGCTGTTCGTCAACTGCGTCGGCGGCCTGCTGATCGGCGCTGTCCTGTTCTGGCTCGAGCGCTCGCCGAACGAGCTGCTACGGCTGCTCCTCGTCACCGGCCTGCTGGGCGGCTTCACGACCTTCTCGTCGTTTTCGGTCGAATCGCTCATCATGCTGCAGCGCGGCCAGCTGCTGCTCGCGCTCGGCCACACGCTCGCCCACGTGGTCGGCTCGCTCGCCTGCGCTGTGGTCGGTTTCCGCCTCGCCCAGGCCGTCTTGTTGCGTTGAATCAAGGCGGCGGACGTGTCGCCTTGAAAACTCCGGGGTCGCGCCCAACCTCTGCACGATCCGGAGGACACCCCGCCATGCGAATCGACAAACTGACGACGACCTTCCAGGAGGCGCTCGGCGAAGCGCAGAGCCTGGCCGTCACCCGCGACAACCCGTACATCGAGCCCGTGCACCTGCTGACGGCGATGCTCGCCCAGACCGACGGCCCGAAGGCGCTGCTCGCGCGCGCCGGCGTCAACGTCGCCAAGCTGCAGGGCGGCCTCGAGGACGCGATGCAGCGCCTGCCGCAGGTGCAGGGCGGCGAGCAGGTCCAGCCGGGGCGAGAGCTCGGCGCCTTGCTCCAGGCCGCCGAGAAGGAGGCCAGCAAGCGCGGCGACCAGTTCATCTCGAGCGAGCTGTTCGTGCTCGCGGCGGCCGAGTCGAAGACGTCGATCGGCGCGCTCCTCAAGGAGTTCGGCGCCAACCGCAAGTCGCTCGAGGCGGCGATCGAGGCGGTGCGCGGCGGTCAGAAGGTCGACAGCGCCGAGTCCGAAGGCCAGCGCGAGGCGCTCAAGAAGTACACGATGGACCTCACCGAGCGCGCCCGCGCCGGCAAGCTCGACCCGGTGATCGGCCGCGACGACGAGATCCGGCGCGCGATCCAGGTGCTGCAGCGGCGCACCAAGAACAACCCGGTGCTGATCGGCGAGCCCGGCGTCGGCAAGACGGCGATCGTCGAAGGCCTGGCGCAGCGCATCGTCGCCGGCGAGGTGCCCGATTCGCTGAAGGACAAGCGCGTTCTCGTCCTCGACATGGCGCTCCTTCTCGCCGGCGCGAAGTACCGCGGTGAGTTCGAGGAGCGGCTGAAGTCGGTGCTGAAGGAAGTCGCCCAGGACGAAGGGCAGACGATCGTCTTCATCGACGAGCTCCACACCATGGTCGGCGCCGGCAAGGCCGAAGGCGCGATCGACGCCGGCAACATGCTCAAGCCCGCGCTCGCGCGCGGCGAGTTGCACTGCATCGGCGCGACCACGCTCAACGAGTACCGCAAGTACATCGAGAAGGACGCCGCGCTCGAGCGGCGCTTCCAGAAGATCCTGGTCGGCGAGCCGAGCGTCGAGGCGACGATCGCGATCCTGCGCGGACTGAAGGAGAAGTACGAGGCGCACCACCGAGTCACGATCACCGACCCGGCGATCGTCGCGGCTGCCGAGCTCAGCCATCGCTATGTGACTGACCGCTTCCTGCCGGACAAGGCGATCGACCTCATCGACGAGGCCGCGTCCAAGGTGAAGATCGAGATCGACTCGAAGCCCGAAGCGATCGACAAGCTCGATCGCCGTCTCATCCAGCTGCAGATCGAACGCGCGGCGGTGGTCAAGGAGAAGGACGACGCGTCGAGGCGTCGTCTCGATCTGATCGAGGAAGACATCGTTCGCGTGCAACGCGAGATTGCAGATCTCGACGAGGTCTGGAAGGCCGAGAAGGCCGCGGCGCAGGGCTCGGGCCAGCTTGTCGAGGACATCGACAAGACACGCATCGAGATCGATGACCTGAAGCGCAAGGGTCAGTACGACAAGGTCGCGCAGTTGCAGTACGAGACGCTCCCGAATCTCGAGAGAAAGCTCAAGGAAGCACAAGACGCAGAGCAGAAGAAAGGCAAGGGCGGTGGCAAGCCGCAGCTCTTGCGCACCATCGTCGGCGCCGAGGAGATCGCCGAGGTGGTGGCGCGCGCGACCGGCATCCCGGTCTCCAAGCTCATGCAGGGCGAGCGCGACAAGCTGCTGCAGATGGAAGCCAAGCTGCACGAGCGCGTCGTCGGCCAGGACGAGGCGATCGCCGCGGTCGCCAATGCGATCCGCCGCTCGCGCTCGGGGTTGTCGGATCCGAACCGGCCGACCGGCTCGTTCCTGTTCCTCGGCCCGACCGGCGTCGGCAAGACCGAGCTGTGCAAGGCGCTCGCGTCATTCCTGTTCGACAGCGAAGACCACCTGATCCGCCTCGACATGAGCGAGTTCATGGAGAAGCACTCGGTGGCGCGGATGATCGGTGCGCCGCCGGGCTACGTCGGCTACGACGAGGGCGGCTACCTGACGGAGGCGGTGCGTCGCAAGCCCTATAGCGTGCTCCTGCTCGACGAGGTCGAGAAGGCGCATCCGGACGTCTTCAACGTCCTGCTGCAGGTGCTCGACGACGGCCGGCTGACCGATGGGCAAGGGCGCACGGTCGACTTCAAGAACACCGTCATCGTCATGACGTCGAACCTCGGCTCGCACCAGATCATGCAGATGGTGGGCCAGCCCTACCAGGCGATCAACGACGCGGTCTGGGCCGAGGTCAAGAAGCACTTCCGGCCCGAGTTCCTGAACCGGATCGACGAAGCCGTCGTCTTCCATGCGCTCGACCAGAAGAACATCCAGTCGATCGCCAAGATCCAGCTGCGCGTCCTCGAGGAGCGGCTCGCCAAGATGGACATGAAGCTCGAGGTGACGAGCCGGGCCCTCGGTCAGCTCGCGAAGGAGGGCTTCGATCCGGTCTTCGGCGCGCGGCCGCTCAAGCGCGCGATCCAGCGCGACATCGAGAACCCCTTGTCGACGCTCATCCTCGAGGGCCGCTTCGGCCCGAACGACGTGATCCCGGTCGACTACGAGGACGGCCGCTTCGTCTTCGACCGCGTTGTCCACTAGGGACGCCGCCGCCGGTGCCTAGGCGGGCTGGGCTTCCTCGAACAGCGAGTCCATCCGCAGCACCTGCAAGCGGGCGAGCGTCAGGTTGGCGCTCGTCTTGTCGAGCACGGCGTGCATCGCCAGGCCCGGGTTGCGCGGCACGCCGCGCAGCAGCAGGTGGTGCGCGCCGAGCGAGATCGCCGCTTCCGGCAGGGCGTGGCCGAAGCCGAGGGCGCGGCTCGCGCCCATCATCGCGGCGATGAGCGTGCTGCCGTGTGCGGCGAGCTGGGACGAGCCCGGATTGGCGCCGGCATGCGCGATCGGGTTGCCGCTCTGCACCTCGAAGACGCAGCAGCTGATGACACCGTTGAGCTCGCTCAGCTGCTTGACGTAGCGCTCGATCAGCGTCGAGGGCATCGTCGGCGAATACGACGGCGTCGCGATCGCCGGCATCGGCCGCATCGTCAGGACGATCGGCGGGCGCGAATCCTCCATCGGCAGCGTGTCGCCCGAAGGCAG
>JADGRJ010000008.1 GCA_017881025.1 Rhizobacter sp.
CCAGCGCGCGTCGCTGACCAGTACCTCCGGCAGCAGCGCGCTCGCGATGACTAGCAAAGCGAGGGCGCCAGCCAGATGGAAGAAGCGTCGCAGAGCCGGCCGGCCCTGCCGGCTGAAATCCCCGGGGGGTTCTCCTCCTCCCTCCTCCCTCCCTCGTTTCCCCGGGGGCGCTCGGCGACATTCTTCTTCGCACCACGGTGCCCCGCCCGCGGCGGGCGCACCGGCGGCGCCGCGGCGCCTCGATGACGCGGATCGCGGTCATCGGTTCGGGAATCGCCGGGCTCGCCGTCGCCCGCGGCCTCTCCGGCGATGCCCGCGTCACACTCTATGAAGCGGGCGACCATTTCGGCGGCCACGTGCACACGGTCGACGTCTCGCTCGGCGGGCGGACTCACGGTGTCGACACCGGCTTCATCGTCTACAACGAGGGCGCCGCGCCGAAGCTCGCGGCCCTGCTCGCCGAGCTCGGCGTCGCCACCGCGCCGGCCGAGATGTCGTTCTCGGCGCAGATTCCCGCCGCCGGCATCGAATGGAGCAGCGCTGGCTCGGCGGGGGTGTTCGCCCAGCGGGCCAACCTGTTGCGACCGGCGTTCTGGAACATGCTCGGCGAGATCCCGCGCTTCAACCGCCACGCGGCAACGCTGGCGCGCTCGGCGTCGGCACCCGCCCACGACGATTCGGTCGGCGACTTCCTCGCCGCGCATCGCTTCTCGAAGGGCTTTCGCGACTGGTACCTGCTGCCGCTGCTCGGCTGCATCTGGTCGTGCCCGACCGAGCAGATGCTGCGCATGCCGGTCACGGCGATGGCGCGCTTCTGCCGCGATCAAGGCCTGTTGAAGATCATGCACCGGCCGCGCTGGAATTCGGTGCGTGGCGGCGCCGACATCTACGTCCGCAGGATGCTGTCGCAGGTCGCGGACGCCCGCCTCGCGACGCCGGTGCGGCAGGTCAAGCGACTGCCGATCGGCGGCGCCGACGTCTCGAGCGACCGCGGCACCGAGCGCTTCGACACCGTCGTCTTCGCCTGCCACAGCGTCGACGCGCTCGCCCTCCTCGCCGACCCGAGCGCCGACGAGCGCGAGGTGCTCGGCGCGTTCCACTATCAGCGCAACCGGGCGATCCTGCACACCGACGCGCGCGTCCTGCCGCTACGGCCCAGCGCGTGGGCGGCCTGGAACTACGAGGCCGCGCGCGACGACTCGGGCGAGGCGGGCGCCGTCTGCGTCCACGTTCTCGTCAATCGCCTGCAGCCCTTGCCGTTCGACGTGCCGGTGATCGTCTCGCTCAATCCGGTCCAGGAGCCGGCCGCGGCGTCGGTGCAGGGCGAATTCCACTACGCCCATCCGGTCTTCGACCGGCGCGCCCTCGCCGCGCAGGAGCGCCTGCCCGCCCTGCAGGGGCACGCCGACACCTGGTTCTGCGGCGCCTGGACCGGTCTCGGCTCGCACGAGGACGGCCTCGCCTCGGCGCTCGCCGTCTGCGCGCGCCTGGCCGGCGGCCGCTAGCGCAGCCAGCCCTTCCGGCGGAAGTAGATGAACGGCGCCGCGACCGAGGCGATCATCAAGCCGATCGCGTACACGTAGCCGTAGCGCCAGTCGAGCTCGGGGATCGCCTTGAAGTTCATGCCGTAGATGCTCGCGATCAGCGTCGGCGGCAGCAGCGCGACGCTCGCGACCGAGAAGATCTTGATGATCTTGTTCTGGTTGATGTTGATGAAGCCGACCGTCGCGTTCATCAGGAAGTTGATCTTGTCGAACAGGAACGTGCTGTGGCTGTCGAGCGAGTCGATGTCGCGCAGGATCTGGCGCGCCTCCTCGAACTGCTCGGCGCCGAGCATCCGGCTGCGCATCATGAAGCTGACGGCGCGGCGCGTGTCCATCACGTTCCTGCGGATGCGGCCGTTGAGGTCCTCTTCCTTGGCGATCGCCGAAAGCGCCTCGCCCGCCGCCTTGTCGTCGACATTCTGGCGCAGAACGCGCGCGCTCACCGCTTCGAGGCCGTCGTAGATGCCTTCGAGCGCGTCGGCGGAATACTCGGCGTCGGCGTCGTAGAGCTTCAGGAGCACGTCCTTGGCATCGCCGATCAGCGCCGGGATGCGGCGCGCGCGCAGACGCAGCAGGCGAAACACCGGCAGGTCCTCGGCGTGGACCGAGAACAGGATGTTGCGATGGAGGATGAAGGCGACGCGGACGTTTCGCGGCGTCTCGTCGTCGATCAGGAAGTCGGAGCGGATGTGCAGCTCGCCGTTGTCTTCCTCGTAGAAGCGGGCCGATTCCTCGAGGTCGTCATCGACCGCGTCGCTCGGGATCGTCAGGCCGAAGCGCTGCGCGATCCAGCCCTTTTCCTCCTCGGTCGGCGCGTCGAGGTCGACCCAGACCGGCTGGACGTGGGCCAACGCCTGGTGGCTTTCGATCTCTTCCTGGAAGAGCCGGCCGTTGGCCAGCGTGAAGACGTTCAGCATGAAGGCTCCGTCGAGCATGACCTGGCTCGCCGGAGCGGACGGTCACCGAGGGTGAGAAATGTCCAAGAACGTCGTCTCGAGATGCGGTGACGAAATTATCGCATCGGCCGTGCCGCCGGCGCGACGGCAGCGTGTGCTGTTCGCCACGGCGATAGACTGATTCCGACCCCGACCCGACGACCCTTTTCACGAGACAGGCTTCGGCCGCTCTGCTACCGTCTCCCGACGCACTCCCGAAAGGATTTACATGAATCTGACGATCAGCGGTCATCACCTCGACGTGACTCCGGCGATACGCGAATACGTCGTCGCCAAGCTGGATCGGATCACGCGGCACTTCGACCAGGTGGTCGACATCACGGTCCTGCTCTCGATCGAGAAGCCGGCCGAGAAGGAACGCCGACAGAAGGCCGAGGTGACCGTTCACGTCAAGGGCAAGGACCTGTTCGCGGAGTGCACCTCGGAAGACCTCTACGCGGCGATCGACCAGCTGATGGACAAGCTCGACCGCCAGGTCGTCCGCCACAAGGACAAGGTCCAGAACCACCACCACGACGCGCCCAAACGAACCGACGCCACCCTCAGTTGACCGCCGCAGCGGCGGTGTTGCCGTGCCGCTGCACCGCGCCGCCATCCATCGACTGAGGGGGTTGAAACCCGGCGCGTCGGCCGCCCCGACTCCATAATTCGTTTCATCTTTTTGTCACTCCCGCCCGCGCGGATCGCCAGCCGCCGCCGGCGCGCCCCTCATGAATCGTCTCGCCGCCATCCTGCCCGCCGTCGACGTCCTGGTCGACGTCGACGCCACCAGCAAGAAACGCGCGTTCGAGCAGGCCGGCCTGCTGTTCGAGAACCAGCACGCGATCGCCCGCGCCACGGTCACCGACAACCTGTTCGCGCGCGAACGGCTCGGCTCGACCGGGCTCGGCCACGGCGTCGCCATCCCGCACGGCCGCATCAAGGGGCTGAAGAACCCGCTCGCGGCGGTGCTGCGCGTGCGCCAGGCGATCGCCTTCGACGCGCCCGACGACGAGGCCGTGTCGCTGCTGATCTTCCTGCTCGTCCCCGAGGCGGCGACGCAGCGCCACCTCGAGATCCTGTCCGAGATCGCCGAGATGCTGTCCGACCGCGAGCTGCGCGAGCGCCTCAAGAGCGAAGTCGACCCGGCCGAGGTGCACCGGATCATCGCCGCCTGGGAGCCGCTCAAATCGGTAGCTTGAGCAGGGCTGTGAGGTGAGCGTCGTCCGGCCGGGCGCCGGGCCGCTCCCAAGCCCGGCCGCGCCTCCTCTGGGGGCAGTGACCAACGGGAGGCGCCACCGGGCCCCATGAAACCGACCGTCATCAGCGCCGAGGCGCTGTTCGAGGAGTTCCGCACCGCCCTGCACTGGGAGTGGATCGCCGGCCACGCCCATCCCGAGCGCCATTTCGACGACGCCGCCGTGCGCGACGCGCGCTCGGCCGCCGACCTGGTCGGCTACCTCAACTACATTCACCCGAACCGGGTCCAGATCGTCGGCCGGCGCGAGGTCGCCTACCTCAACCAGACCAGCGCCGACGTCACCGAGCGGCGCATCTCGCGAATCGTCACGCTCGACCCGCCGGTGCTCATCTGCGCCGACGGCCAGGTGCCGCCCGATCGCCTGGTCGCGCTCTGCGACCGCGCCGACATCCCCCTCTTCGTCACCGAGGAATCGGCCGGCCACGTGATCGACGTCGTTCGCGGCTACCTCGGCCAGCACTTCGCCGAGCGGACGACGCGGCACGGCGTCTTCATGGACATCCTCGGCCTCGGCGTGCTCCTCACCGGCGAATCGGGCCTCGGCAAGAGCGAGCTCGGCCTCGAGCTGATCTCGCGCGGCCACGGCCTCGTCGCCGACGACGCGGTCGACCTGTACCGCGTCTCGCAGACCGCCCTCGAAGGGCGTTGCCCCGACCTGCTGATGAACCTGCTCGAGGTGCGCGGCATCGGCCTGCTCGACATCAAGGCGATCTTCGGCGAGACCGCGGTGCGCCGGAAGATGCGCCTGAAGCTCATCGTCCATCTCGTCCGCAAGGAAACGATGGACCGCGACTTCGAGCGGCTTCCCTACGAGCCGCTCAGCGAGGACGTCCTCGAGGTGCCGGTGCGAAAGACGGTGATCGCCGTCGACGCCGGCCGCAACCTCGCGGTGCTGGTCGAGGCGGCGGTGCGCAACACGATCCTGCAGTTGCGCGGCATCGACACCTACGCCGAGTTCATCGAGCGCCACCACCGGGCGATGGGCAAGTCCGAGTAGCCGGCCGAGGCGCGCCGAGGCGCGTCACTTCACCTTGAATTCGCAGTTCTTCTTCGTGCACGCGGCGTAGAGCGCGAGCGCGTGGTCCTGCAGCTCGAAGCCACGCGCCAGAGCGATGCTCTTCTGGCGCTTCTCGATCTCGGCGTCGAAGAACTCCTCGACCCGGCCGCAGTCGAGGCAGACCAGGTGGTCGTGGTGCTTGCCTTCGTTCAGCTCGAAGACCGACTTGCCGCTCTCGAAGTGGTTGCGCGAGAGGATGCCGGCCTGCTCGAACTGCATCAGGACGCGGTAGACCGTCGCCAGGCCGATGTCGGCGTGCTCGGCGAGGAGGACGCGAAAGACGTCCTCGGCGCTCATGTGGCGCTGGGTCGTGTTCTGGAAGACCTCGAGCACCTTGATGCGCGGCAGCGTCGCCTTGAGGCCGCTGTTCTTCAGTTCTTCGGCGTGGGTCATGGGCTTCGGACGAGCCCGGCGCGCAGGGGCGCGCCGGTAGAATCGGTCCATCATACGAGCCTTGGCCTCGCGTCGACGACCCTCGCGCGGCGCCCCTCACGACACCCATGACATCGATCTCCGCACGCCGTGCCGGCGCGGCCCTCGCTCTCTTCGCCGGCGCGCTCGCCGGCTGCCAGTCGCTGCAGTCGTCCGAGAACTTCCTCGGCGTCGTCACGCCGTACCGGGTCGAGGTCGTGCAGGGCAACGTCATCACCAACGAGCAGGTCGCGCTCGCCAAGCCCGGCCTGACCCGTGCCCAGGTTCGCGACGTGCTCGGCTCGCCGCTCCTCGCCGACCCGTTCCACGCCGATCGCTGGGACTACGTCTTCACGATCCGCCGCCAGGGCGCGGCGCCGCAGCTGCGCCGGGTCGTCGTCCGCTTCAAGAGCGACATCCTCGAGGGCCTCGAAGGTGGCGCCGACCTGCCGAGCGAGCACGAGTTCGTCGCCTCGATCGACACCTTCAAGACCGCGCGCAACGCGCCGCCGCTGGTCCTCACCGAAGAACAGGTCAAGGCGCTGTCGGTGCCGGTGCGGCCGCCGCCGGCGGACCCGGCGCCGCCGGTGCCGGCTCGCACCTACCCTCCGCTCGAGCCGGGCTCATGACGAGCGCGGGCAGCGCCGCGCCGCGCCGCCGCGTCGCGATCGCCGGCGCGTCCGGGCGCATGGGCCGGACGCTGATCGAGGCCGTCGCCGCCAGCGCCGACCTGGTCCTCGCTGCAGCGTTCGACGTCGCGGGCAGCGCCGGCATCGGCAGCGATGCGACCGCCTTTCTCGGCCGCCCGAGCGGCGTCGTCGTCGACGCGGATGCGCGCGCCGCGCTCGCCACGAGCGAAGTCCTGATCGACTTCACGCGGCCGCAGGGAACGCTCGCCCACCTCGCCCTGTGCCGCGAGCTCGGTGTCGCCGCCGTCGTCGGCACGACCGGCTTCGACGCCGCGCAGAAGGCCGAGATCGCGAGCCATGCCGCGCACATCGCCATCGTCATGGCGCCCAACATGAGCGTCGGCGTCAACGTCGTCCTGAAGCTGCTCGACGTCGCTGCGCGCTCGCTCGCCGACGGCTTCGACGTCGAGATCGTCGAGACGCACCATCGCATGAAGGTCGACGCGCCGAGCGGCACGGCGCTGCGCATGGGCGAAGTCATCGCCGCCGCGCAAGGCAAGTCGCTCGAAAGCTGCGCCGCCTACGACCGCAACGGCGAGCGCCGCCCCGGCAGCATCGGCTTCGCGTCGCTGCGCGGCGGCGACATCGTCGGCGACCACACGGTGCTCTTCGCCGGCGCCGGCGAGCGTATCGAGATCACGCACCGGTCGACCAGCCGCGCCACCTACGCCGAAGGCAGCCTGCGCGCGGCCCGTTTCGTTCTCACCAAGAGGTCCGGCCTTTTCGGCATGGACGAGGTGCTCGGACTGGCGACAATCGGCCGATGACGACGACCGGCTTCGAGCACTTCTGGTCGCAGGGCGACCTCATCACACGCAGTGTCGCGGCGCTGCTTCTCCTGATGTCGATCAGCGCCTGGGTCGTCATCCTCTGGAAGGGTTGGCTGCTGCGGCGCGTCCACGTCGACCTGCAGCGCGCGGTGCCGGCGTTCTGGGCCGCGCCCTCGCTCGACGACGGCCGCGCCCAGCTCGCCGCCTTCGACCGCGAGAGCGTCCTTCGCCCGCTCGTCGACGCCGCGCTGACGACGCCCCCCGACGGCACGCTCGAGGCGCGCGGCCACGTCGACTCGCAGCTGACGCGACGACTGCGCGACGCCTTGCACCGCGTCCTCGCGCAGCTCCAGTTCGGCCAGGTGCTGCTCGCGTCGATCGGCAGCACCGCCCCCTTCATCGGCCTGTTCGGCACGGTGTGGGGCATCTATCACGCGCTGCTGAGCATCTCGGCCGCCGGCGCGATCACGATCGAGCGCGTCTCGGGGCCGGTCGGCGAGTCTCTGGTGATGACCGCGGCGGGCCTCGCGGTCGCGATCCCCGCCGTGCTCGCCTACAACGTCTTCGGCAAGCGGGTCGCCGCGAGCGAAGCGGAGCTGGAAGGCTTCGCCCATGACTTGCGCGAAATGATCGTCAAGGATGACACCCCGACGCTCCCTGCGGTCGCTGCCCCCCGAGGGGGCGCGGCCGGGCTTGGGAACGGCCCGGTGCCCGGCCGATCCGCCTGAGTCGATTGCAATGGCCTTCGGTCGCCTCGAACGCAATCCCCGCGCGCAGCCGATGAGCGACATCAACATGACGCCGCTGATCGACGTCATGCTGGTCCTGCTCGTCATCTTCATGATCACGGCGCCGCTGATGACGTCGAGCCTGAAGCTCGACCTGCCCAAGACCGACGCCGCCCAGCCGAGCGACACGCCGCAATTCATCACCGTCGCGCTCGACCGCGACGGCCGCTACTTCTACGGCGAAGAGGCGGTCGACGCGGCGGCGTTCGCCGCGCGCGTCGGCGCCGCCGCCAAGAAGAATCCGCAGACCGAGGTACAGCTGCGCGCCGACAAGGCGGTGCCGTACGGTCGCGTCGCCGAGCTCATCGGCATCGTCCAGAAAGCCGGGCTGACCCGGATCGGCTTCATCGCCGATCCGGAGAAGTAGCGCCTCGCGGCGCGGCCACGCCTCAGTTCGTCGTCTTGCCCGCCGGGTCGGCGCCTCGCGGCTGCTCTGCCGGTGCTGCGGGGCGGGACTTCTCCTCCTCGCTCGTCGATCGCTCGCGCACCGGGATGTTCGAGCCGGTGCGGTATTCGCGCGGCGCCTTCGGCTCGCTGCTGGTGGTCTGGGAATCGGCGGCGCAGCCGGCGGCGAGCGCGGCGGCGACGAGGGCTAGCGAGACGGTGATGATCGAAGTGGTCATGTCAAGAGAACCGGGCGGCCAAAAATGGGCGCCACTATAGCGACCCGACATCAGCCGTCGTCGCGCGGGCGCAGGTAGGTCGCGAAGCGAGGCAGCCCGCTCGACGTCAGCTCGCGATAGCGGTAGGTGACCGTCGTGCCGATCGCCGGCGGGTCGCGACGATCGACCTCGCTGAGACCGCTGCCGATGAAGAAGCGCCGTCCCTCCGGCGATTCGACCTCGAGCGCGCCGACAAGCCGGCGGTACTTGCCGGCGCCGGCGCGGTGGCCGACGACGACGGCTTCGGCGTCGAGGTGCGGTTTCAGCTTGAGCAGCGCTTCGCTGCGCCCCGGGATGTAGGCGGCGCTCGCGACATGGAGCATCAACCCCTCGCCGCCGCCGGCGACCGTGCGTACCATCGTTCGCTCGAGCTCGACGCGGTCGGCGACACGCCATTGCGGCGCGATCTCGACCGGCGCGCGCAGGCGCGGCGCGATCGCCGCAAGACGCTCGAGCCGGGCGGCGAACGACAGCCCGGCGACGGGCATGTCGAACACCATGTAGCGGACGTCGCGCCAGTCGCGCTCGCGCGGCTCGGCGCGCCGGACGAGCGCGGAGAGCGCTTCGAAGCGACCGCGGCCGAGCCAGAGCTCGCCGTCGAGCGGCGCGGCGGGCAGCGCGGCCAGGAACGACGCCGGCGCGGTCACGGCGCGGCCGCTGCGGTGGCGCAGCGCGCGGCCGTCCCAGAGCGCGCGCACGCCGTCGTACTTCTCGCTGACGAAGCAAAGCGCCGGATCGACCTGGCCTGCATAGATCGCGGCCAGCTGCGGTGCGAGCGCGACGTCGGGTGGCGGCGCGCCGTGCGGCAGCGCCAGGGCCCAGCGAGGAAGGGCCAGCGCGGCGACGGCGACGAGCAGCTGGCGCCGCTCGCCCAGGAACGACGACGATTGCGGCATGAAGGGCTCCCGGACGACACGCCGACGATGGCGAGCGCCGATGCTCGCGAGCCCTCGCGGGGTTGTCGAGAGCCCCCCTCGGGGGCACCTTCCCCCATCGGACGGACAGGCCCGTGGCGGCGCAGCCGGCCTTCGCGGCTGCCCTTTCTATAATCGACGATGCCTGCCTGCCGCATCGTTCTCGCATGAAATCCGACTTCGAACCGCACGAGATCGAGCAGCTCGCCCAGCGCGCGTGGACCGCCGCCGACGTCTATCGCGTCAGGGAGGACCCGAGCCGCCCCAAGTTCTACGCCTGCTCGATGCTGCCGTACCCGAGCGGCCGGCTGCACATGGGGCACGTGCGCAACTACACCATCAACGACATGCTGGCGCGCCAGCTGCGCATGACCGGCATGAACGTGCTGATGCCGATGGGCTGGGACGCCTTCGGCCTGCCCGCCGAGAACGCGGCGATGAAGAACGGCGTGCCGCCGGCGCGCTGGACGCGCGACAACATCGCGGCGATGAAGGCGCAGATGCAGGCCCTCGGCCTGGCGTTCGACTGGAGCCGCGAGGTCACGACCTGCGACCCGGCCTACTACAAGTGGAACCAGTGGTTCTTCCTGAAGATGCTCGCGGCGGGGATCGCCGAGCGACGCACGCAGATCGTCAACTGGGACCCGGTCGACCAGACCGTGCTCGCCAACGAGCAGGTCATCGAGGGGCGCGGCTGGCGCTCGGGGGCGCTCGTCGAGAAGCGCGAGATCCCGGGCTACTACCTGAAGATCACGAAGTACGCCGACGAGCTGCTCGAGTGCGTGCAGAGTGGCCTTCCCGGCTGGCCCGAGCGTGTCAAGCTGATGCAGGAGCACTGGCTCGGCAAGAGCGAGGGCGTTCGCTTCGCCTTCCTGCACGACATCCGCGACGGCCGCGGCGCGCTGATCGGCGGCGGGCGCCTGTGGGTCTTCACGACGCGCGCCGACACGATCATGGGCGTGACCTTCTGCGCCGTCGCGCCCGAGCATCCGCTCGCGCTGCGCGCCGCCGAGAAGAACCCCAAGGTCGCGGCGTTCCTCGAGTCGTGCAAGACCGGCGGCACGACCGAGGCCGAGCTGGCGACGCAGGCCAAGCGCGGCATGGACACGGGCCTCTACGTCCAGCATCCGCTCAGCCACGAGCAGATTCCGCTCTGGGTCGGCAACTACGTCCTGATCCACTACGGCGACGGCGCGGTGATGGGCGTTCCCGCCCACGACGAGCGCGACTTCGCCTTCGCCAGGCAGTACGGCATCGACATGTGGCAGGTGATCCACGTCGACGGCGAGGAGTTCTCGTACGACGAGTGGCAGGACTGGTACGCCGACACGACGTGCAGCGTCACGATCAACTCCGACGTCTACAGCGGCCTCGCGTACGAGGTCGCGGTCGACGCCGTCGCCGCCGCGCTCGAGCACCGCGGCCTCGGCGGCAAGCAGACGACCTGGCGCCTGCGCGACTGGGGCATCAGCCGGCAGCGCTATTGGGGCACGCCGATCCCGATCGTCCATTGCGAGGTCTGCGGCGTCGTGCCGGTGCCCGAGAAGGACCTGCCCGTCGTCCTGCCCGAAGACTTGATCCCCGACGGCTCGGGCAATCCGCTCGCCAAGCACGGTGCCTTCCTGAACGTCCCGTGTCCCAAGTGCGGCCGACCGGCGCGCCGCGAAACCGACACGATGGACACCTTCGTCGACAGCGCGTGGTACTACATGCGCTACTGCGATCCGCACCTCGACGACGCGATGGTCGGCCCCGGTACCGAGTACTGGATGCCGATGGATCAGTACATCGGCGGCATCGAGCACGCGATCCTGCACCTGCTCTACGCGCGCTTCTGGACCAAGGTGATGCGCGATATGAAGCTGGTCGCGATCGACGAGCCGTTCACGCGGCTGCTCACTCAGGGGATGGTGCTGAACCACGTCTGGGCGCGACCGTCCGCGCAGGGCGGGGTCGACTACTTCCCGCCGGACGAGGTGACGGCGATCGGCGAGGCCGAGGGCCGGCCGAGCAGCGGGCGCCTCGCCGACGGCACAACGGTCGAGTACCGCGGCATGCTGAAGATGGGCAAGACCGAGCGCAACGGCGTCGACCCGCAGGACCTCATCGACCGCTACGGCGGCGACACGGCGCGCCTCTTCGTCATGTTCGCGGCGCCGCCCGAGCAGTCGCTCGACTGGAACAACGCCGGTGTCGAAGGCGCGAACCGGTTCCTCAAGCGCCTCTGGAAGTTCGCCGCGAAGCACGCCGACACGATCGATTCGGCACCGGCGCGCCGGCCGGCGCGCGGCGCCGCGCCGGCGCTGCGCCACGAGATCCACTCAGTGCTGCGCCAGGTCAGCTACGACTACGAGCGGATGCAATACAACACCGTCGTCTCGGGCGCGATGAAGCTCCTCAACGCGCTCGAGGCGCACGCCGGCGAGGCCGCGCCCGCGCCGGCGCCGCTGCGCGAGGGCTTCGGCATCCTGCTGCGCGTGCTCTACCCCGTCTGTCCGCACACCACCTGGACGTTGTGGAACGAGCTCGGCTTCGCGGCCGACCACGGCAGCCTGCTCGACGCGCCCTGGCCGCAGGTCGACGAGAGCGCGCTGGTGCAGGACGAGATCGAGCTGGTGCTGCAGATCAACGGCAAGCTGCGCGGTTCGATCCGCGTCGCCGCGACCGCCGACAGGGCGCACATCGAAGCCGCGGCGCTGGCATCGCCGGAATTCGCCAAGTTCGGCGCAGGGCAGCACATCAAGAAGGTGATCGTCGTCTCCGGCCGGCTGGTCAACATCGTCGTCTGATGCGGCGGCGCCTCCTTCTCGGCGCCGCGGTCACGCTCCCCGGCTGCGGCTTCGCGCTCAAGCGCGCGCCCGAGCTCAGCTTCAAGACGATCCAGCTGACCGGCTTCGCGCCGCGCTCGCCGCTCGCTGCCGAGCTGAAGATGAATCTTGAGGCGAGCCCGACGACGCGCGTCGTCGAGAGCGCGGGCGAAGCGCAGGTCGTCCTCCAGGCACTGTCCGAAGCGCGCGAGAAGGTGGTCGTCGCGCAGACCTCCGCGAACCAGATCCGCGAGTTCGAGCTGCGCCTGCGCTTCAACTTCCGCGTCCGCAGCGGCACCGGCAAGGATCTCATCCCCGACAGCGAAATCCTGCTGCGCCGCTCGCTCACCTACACCGAGAGCGCGGCGCTCGCCAAGGAGCAGGAGGAAGCGTTCCTCTACCGCGCGATGCAGAGCGACATCGTCTCGCAGGTGCTGCGCCGCCTCGCCTCGATTCGCCTTCTCTGATGCAGATCTTCGCCGACCGTCTCGCCGACCACCTGCAACGCGACCTGCGCGCGGTCTACACGGTGTGGGGCGACGAGCCGCTGCTCGCCCAGGAAGCGGCCGACGCGATCCGCGCCGCGGCACGTGCCGCCGGCTGCAGCGAGCGCCAGGTGCACACCGTCGCCGGCGCCCACTTCGACTGGAGCAGCCTGCTCGGCGCATCGCAGGCGCTGAGCCTCTTCGCAGACCGCCAGCTGGTCGAGATCCGCATTCCGTCCGGCAAGCCCGGCAAGGAAGGCTCCGAGGCGCTGCAGCACTACTGCGAGATCGCCGCGGCGGGCGGCGGCCGTGACGTCATCACGCTCCTGCAGCTGCCGCGGCTCGACCGCTCGCAGCAGTCGAGCGCCTGGTTCGGCGCGCTCGACCGCGCCGGCATCACGATCCGGGTCGATCCGGTCGAGCGCAAGGCCTTGCCGTCGTGGATCGCCGAACGCCTGGCGGCACAGGGCCAGCACGTCGCCGCCGGAGCGGAAGGCCAGCGCGCGCTCGCGTTTTTCGCCGATCGCGTCGAGGGCAACCTGCTTGCCGCGCACCAGGAGATCCAGAAGCTCGCGCTGCTCTATCCGGCGGGCGAGATCGGCTTCGAGCAGATCGAGGGCGCCGTCCTCAACGTCGCCCGCTACGACGTCTTTCGCCTCGGCGAGGCGGTCCTCGCCGGCCAGGTGGCGCGCGCGTTGCGGATGCTCGACGGCCTGCGCAGCGAAGGCGAGGCGGCGGTGCTCGTCCACTGGACGCTGGCAGAAGACATCCGCGGCCTGAAGCGCGTCAAGGACGCGCTCGGCGCCGGCAAGCCGTTGCCGCTGGCGCTGCGCGAGGCGCGCGTCTGGGGCGCGAAGGAGCGTGTCTTCGAGCGCGCCGTCACGCTCATGAGCGAGTCGACGCTCGCCCATCTGCTCGACGCGGCGCACGTTTGCGACGGCCTGATGAAGGGCCTCGAGCACCCCGACTGGCCGCTCGATCCGTGGGAAGCGCTGAAGCGGCTCGTGCTGCTCCTGGCCGAGCAGACCGCGCGCGTCGGCACGAAGCCGATCGCGCGGATGGCGCTCACCGCCTAGCCCGTCGTCAACGCGCGGACGGTTTCGCCTCGATCCGCGCCAGCAGCAGCTCGAATGCGCGGACGACCGACCGCTCGCGCACCGCGGCGCGATCGCCGGCCGCGTTCAGCAGCGTCGCCTCGGCCGCGCCGCCGCGCGAAGCGGTCGCGATCCAGACCGTCCCGACCGGCTTGGCCGGCGTTCCGCCGTCGGGCCCGGCGATGCCGGTGACGGCGACCGTGAAGGTCGCCGGTGAACGCGCGAGCATGCCGTCCGCCATCGCTCGCGCGACCTCCTCGCTGACGGCGCCACGGTCGGCGATGAGCGCGGCGGGAACGCCGAGCAGCTCAGTCTTGGCCGCGTTCGAGTAGGTGACGACACCGCGTTCGAACCAGGCGCTCGAGCCGGCGCGCGACGTGCAGGCGGCGGCGATCAGTCCGCCGGTGCACGACTCGGCTGCCGCCATCGTCGTGCCGCGCGCCGCGAGCGCGGCGGCGAGTCGCGCGACGAGGCCGTCGATCGCTTCGGCTGTGCTCACACAAACCGCCAAGCGGCGATGACGACGAGCGTGCACAGCGCCGCGACGACGTCGTCGAAGAGGATGCCGAAGCCTTGCGCCCAGCCGATCGGCGCGCCGCGGCGGTGCTTGAAACGCTGGTCGGCCCACGCCACCGGTCCCGGCTTGGCGGCATCGAAAACGCGAAAGAGCGCGAACGCGACGATCTGCGCGACGAGCGTCGCCGGCGTCACCAGCCAGAGGATGAGCCAGAAGGCGACGACCTCGTCCCAGACGATCGCCGAGGGATCGGCCTGGTCGAGGTGGCGTGCAGTCACCGTGCACGCCCACCACCCGAGCAGCGTGGCGCCGGCGATGACCGCGCCGCGCGCGCCGTCGCCGAGGAGCGGCGCGGCGACGGCGTAGACCCCCCAGGCCCACAGCGTCCCGGCGGTTCCCGGCGCCCACGGCGACAGGCCGCTGCCGAAGCCCAGGGCGATCAGGTGCGCCGGATGGGCGAGCAGGAAGCGCCAGCCCGGGCGGCGGCCGGCGCCGGCGAGGGGAGGATGAAGCGCGGGCTCGGCGCTCACGGTGTCAGCGCGGCGCGACTCAGGCACGGAAGTGGTCGAACGAGCCGAACTCGCTCGCCACGGCCGCACCGCCGCGATCGATCAGGCGCAGGCCCTCGCCCGCCTCGATGCGGCCGATCCGCGTCACGGCGACGCCGGCATTGGCGGCGGCGGCGGCGACGGCGTCGCGGCGCGACGGCAGCGCCGTGAACACCAGCTCGTAGTCGTCGCCGCCGGCGAGCAGGCACTCGCGCTGCAGGGCGACCGTCTGCGCGGCGAGGACGGCGCTTCGCGGCAAGGCGTCGACGTCGACGACGGCCGCGACTCCGGAGCGGCGCAGCAGGTGGCCGAGGTCGCCGGTCAGGCCGTCGGAGATGTCGATCGCGCTCGTCGCGACGCCGCGCAAGCGGATGCCGAGACCGGTGCGCGGCTCCGGCAGCTCCATCGCCCGGCGCACCTGGCCGAAGGCGTCGGCGTCGAGCGCGACCTGGCCGCGGAATGCCTCCAGCGCCAGGCGCGCGTCGCCGAGCGTTCCGCTCGCGTAGAGGTCGTCGCCCGGGCGCGCGCCCGAGCGCAACAGCGCGGCACCGGCGGGCAGCTCGCCGAAGACGGTGATGCAGACGGCGAGCGGGCCACGCGTCGTGTCGCCGCCGATCAGCTCGCACGCCTCGCGGTCGGCGAGGGCGAACAGGCCGCGCGCGAAGGCGGCGAGGAAGGCTTCGTCGGCGCGCGGCAGGGCGAGGGCGAGCGTGAACGCGACCGGTCGCGCGCCGCAGGCGGCGAGGTCGCTCAGGTTGACGGCAAGCGCCTTGTGGGCGAGCCGCTCGGGCGGAACGGTCGAGAGGAAGTGACGCCCTTCGATCAGCATGTCGGTCGACACCGCGAGCGTCGTCCCGGGCGTCGGTTGCACGAGCGCGCAGTCGTCGCCGACGCCGAGCGTGGCGCGCCGGGCCGGCCGCGTGAAGAAGCGCTCGATGAGCTCGAATTCGCCGAGGTCAGGCATGAGGCGACCGATTATCGGCGCCGGCTCGCAGCGCGGCATGGCGCGACCCGGGGAACATCCGGTTCGCCCCGCGGCGCCAATCTGCAATGATGGCCGCCGTTCTCCACGCGGCCTCGCCTCACGCCCGGCCCTCGAGCGAAATCATGTCGAACTCCGAACAAAAAGCCGCCGAACTGCGCCGCGCCGCGCTCGACTACCACGAGTTCCCGACGCCGGGCAAGGTCGCGATCGCCGCGACCAAGCAGCTCGTCAACCAGCACGACCTCGCGCTCGCCTATTCGCCCGGCGTCGCCGCGGCGTGCGAGGAGATCGTCGCCGACCCGGCCAACGCCTTTCGCTACACCTCGCGCGGCAACCTGGTCGCGGTGATCACCAACGGGACGGCCGTGCTCGGCCTCGGCGACATCGGGCCGCTCGCGGCCAAGCCGGTGATGGAAGGCAAGGGCGTCCTGTTCAAGAAGTTCGCCGGCATCGACGTCTTCGACATCGAGGTCGACGAGAGGAACCTCGACAAGCTGATCGACCTGATCGCCGCGCTCGAGCCGACCTTCGGCGGCATCAACCTCGAGGACATCAAGGCGCCCGACTGCTTCTATGTCGAGCGCGCGCTGCGCTCGCGCATGAAGATCCCGGTCTTTCACGACGACCAGCACGGCACCGCGATCGTCGTCGGCGCCGGCGTCCTCAACGCGCTCAAGGTGAGCGGCAAGAAGATCGACGAGGTCAAGCTCGTCACCTCGGGCGCCGGCGCCGCCGCGCTCGCGTGCCTGGGCCTGCTCGTCAAGATCGGCATCCCGCGCGAGAACATCTGGGTCACCGACCTCGCCGGCGTCGTCTACAAGGGGCGCACCGAGCTGATGGACGAAGACAAGATCGTCTTCGCGCAGGAGACGCCGCATCGCACGCTCGCCGACGTGATCGCCGGCGCCGACATCTTCCTCGGCCTCTCTGCGGCCGGCGTTCTGAAGCCGGAGATGGTCGCGAAGATGGCGCCCCATCCGGTGATTTTCGCGCTCGCCAATCCAGCGCCGGAGATCCTGCCCGAGGAGGTCCACGCGGTCCGCAACGACGCGATCGTCGCCACCGGCCGCACCGACTATCCCAACCAGATCAACAACGTCCTCTGCTTTCCCTACATCTTCCGCGGCGCGCTCGACTCGGGGGCAACGACGATCACGGTCGAGATGGAGATCGCGGCCGTCCACGCGATCGCCGAGCTCGCGCAGGCGGAGCTGAGCGAGGTCGTCACCGCCGCCTATGCCGGCGCGACGCTCAGCTTCGGCCCCGAGTACCTGATCCCGAAGCCCTTCGACCCGCGCCTGATGATGCGGATCGCGCCGGCGGTCGCCAAGGCGGCCGCCGACTCGGGCGTCGCGGCGCGGCCGATCGCCGACATGGAGGCGTACCGCGCCAAGCTGCAGACCTTCGTCTACGCCTCCGGGACGACGATGCGGCCGATCTTCAATCTCGCCAAGACCGCGAAGCACAAGCGGATCGCGTTCGCCGAGGGCGAGGAAGAACGCGTCCTGCGCGCGGTGCAGGTGGTCGTCGACGAGAACCTCGCGCGGCCGACGCTGATCGGCCGGCCGGAGGTGATCCGCCAACGCATCGCCAAGTTCGGCCTGCGCCTGCAGGCCGAACGCGACTACGACCTCGTCAACACCGAGAACGACCACCGCTACCGCACCTACTGGCAGATGTACCACGAGATGACGGCGAGGAAGGGCGTGACCGCGCAGCTCGCCAAGATCGAGATGCGCCGGCGCCTGACGCTGATCGGCGCGATGCTGCTGAAGACCGGCGACGTCGACGGCATGCTCTGCGGCACCTGGGGCAGCACGGCGATGCACCTGAGCTACATCGACCAGGTGATCGGCCTGCGCGAAGGCGCCAAGACCTACGCCTGCATGAACGGCCTGATCCTTCCCGGTCGCCAGGTCATGCTGGTCGACACCCACGTCAACTACGACCCGAGCGCCGAGCAGATCGCCGAGTTCACGGTGATGGCCGCCGAGGAGATGCTCCGCTTCGGCATCAAGCCGAAGGCGGCGCTGCTCTCGCACAGCAACTTCGGCACGAGCAACCAGCCGTCGGCGGTGAAGATGCGAGATGCGCTCGCCCTCCTGCAGGCGCGCGCCGCCTGGCTCGAGGTCGACGGCGAGATGCACGGCGACACCGCCCTCGACGACCACTACCGGCGCGAGACCATGCCGACGAGCCCGCTGACCGGCGAAGCCAACCTGCTCGTGCTGCCGAACATCGACGCCGCCAACATCTCGTACAACCTGCTCAAGACCGCCGCCGGCGGCGGCATCGCGATCGGCCCGGTGCTGCTCGGCGCGGCGCTGCCGGTGCATATCCTGACGCCCTCCGCGACGGTGCGCCGGGTCATCAACATGACCGCCCTGGCGGTGGCCGATGCCAACGCGGCGCGCTGAGTAAAGGCGCGCGTTTCGCTTTGCCCCTCGGCCCGACGAGGCAAACAAAAGTCTAGAGCTCAGATCATGTGAGCGCCCACTTAATTCCTTCGATTAGTGCCCAAATTTGAGGCAAAGGGTTGAGGTTTCCGCACCGATTCGGTAACATCCCGCGATTGTTTTTCAGGGATTTCCCGTGGTTTTGTCGGGTCGGCTGCATCTGTGGCGGCCACTGCTCCGGTGGGGAGCGGGCGTCGGCGCCGCAGTGTTGCTGTCGGTCGCGGCCGTACAGGCGCGCGAGCGGGCGCCTTCTCTACCCGCCGTCGCAGTGGCGGCGCTTCCGTCCGAAGCGCAGTCGGTGGAGCGCACCATCCGCCGGGGCGGCCCGTTCGCCTTCGCCAAGGACGGCATCGTCTTCGGCAATCGCGAGCGCTTGCTGCCATCGCACCCGCGTGGCTTTTACCGCGAATACACCGTGCCCACGCCGGGCGCGCGCGACCGCGGCGGCCGGCGCATCGTCTGCGGCGGAACGCAGCCGACCGCGCCTCTGGCGTGCTACTACACCGCCGATCACTACTCGAGCTTTCACCGGATCACGCCATGAGCGCAGCAGCCATTTTTCTTGAACAGGAGGAACGCGACATGCTCTTGCAGACAGTCCGTCCGAATATCGTCCAGTCGATACGGGCCTACCGGGTCGACGATCTGATGCAGGCGGCGCACCACGCCGACCAGCATTTCCTCTACGCCAATCTGACTGCGGCGCAATCGAAACAGGACGTCCTCGAAGCGATCGCCGAATCGTTCACCTTTCCGGCTCACTTCGGCAAGAACCTCGACGCGCTCTTCGATTGCATGACCGACCTCGTCCACAAAGCCGGCGCGCAACCCGGCTTCGTCGTCGTCCTCGAGCAGCTTCCCGACAACCCGCGCTTCGATCGCGAGGCGCGCGAGCAGCTGCTCGACGTCTTTCGCGACGCGGCCGACTTCTGGGCGGAGCGCAAGATTCCGTTCAGGTGCTTCTATTCTTTTCAGTAGCCCGCTCCCAAGAATCAGGGTCATGGGAGCGGGCTACTGAGGTGGCCCCCGGAGCACACAGCGTCAACGGCAGCGACAAGCCGGTCAAGGCCGCCAAGACGGCGGCGAACAGCAGTTTCGGCGCGAACATGCCGCTCATGAGCAGCGCCTTCGACACCGGGTGGGTTGAAGCGGCGTAGCCGCTTCAACCCACCCCTGCGGCGTTCAGGGCTGCTCCCTCCCCGCTGCGCTCCCCTCCCCCCGAGGGGGGAGGGGCGGACCCCTTCGGGGTCGCTTTTCTTAGCGCGACGGCGAGGGCGATCCATTCGTCCACCGGGACTTCCTCGGCGCGGCGCTGCAGGTCGAACGGCTGATCGGCGCCGCGCGCGTCCAGCCACTTGCCGACGGTGTGGCGCAGAAGCTTGCGCCGCTGCGAGAAGCCGACAGTGACGAGCTCGCGCAACAACGCCGGATCGACACCCGCGCGCACCGGCAACGGCGTCATCCGCAGCACCGCGGAGTCGACGCGCGGCGGCGGCTCGAACGCTTCGGGCGGCACGTCGAACAGCTCCTCGATCTCGTAGCGCCACTGCAGCATGACGGT
The DNA here is from genome assembly GCA_017881025.1 of Rhizobacter sp. Lineage (GTDB taxonomy): Bacteria > Pseudomonadota > Gammaproteobacteria > Burkholderiales > Burkholderiaceae_C > Schlegelella_A. The sequence goes on from JADGRJ010000008.1 coordinate 19,485, forward strand.
GAGCCTGCCGAAGTCCTTGGTTCCGGGCGCGGCGGCGATGCGTGCGACCACCTCCTTCTGCAGCATGAAGTGCTGGTCCTCGATGGCGTGGCTCGCCTCGAGAAGGTGGAACAGGATCGGCGTCGAGATGTTGTAGGGCAGGTTGCCGACGACGCGGAGCCTGGCACCCGACGCCGCGGCGGGAATGCTCGCGAAGTCGACGTCGAGCACGTCGGCCTCGATCACCACGAGGCCCGCGGTCCGGCGCAGCCGGGCGGCGAGGTCGCGGTCGAGCTCGATCACGGTCAGCGCCGGGCAGCGCGCCAGCAACGGGCCGGTCAGCGCGCCGCGACCCGGGCCGATCTCGACGATGGACTGCCCCGGGCGCGGATCGATCGCACCGACGATCCGGTCGATCACCGATCCGTCGACGAGGAAGTGCTGTCCGAACCGCTTCCTGGCGTGCTTCACGGCTAGGGCCTGCTCGTGCCTGGCAAGGCTGGCCCAGCGCCGCCGCTATTGCGGCGGATCGCGGTACTCGATATAGGCGCGGCCGCGCAAGTCGCGCAGCCATTCCGCGTACGCCGCCTCGAACTTCTGCTCGCGCAGGATGTTCCTCGCCTGCTCGCGCAGCTGCCGGTTGTCGAGCGTGGTCTGACGCCGGTCGACGACCTGGATCAGGTGCAGGCCGAAGCGGGTCGTCACGGGATCGGAAATCCCGCGGACCGGCAGCGCCGCCATCACCTCCTCGAACTCGGGAACGAACGAGCCCGGCGCGGCCCAGCCGAGGTCGCCGCCCTGCGCCGCGCTGCCGTCTTCGGAGTTCTCGCGCGCGAGCTGCTCGAAGGTGCGCGCGCCGGCGAGGATGTCGCGCTTGAACTGGACGAGCCGACGCGCCGCCGCCTCGGGCGTCAGCTCGGGCGACGGCCGCAGCAGGATGTGGCGAGCGCGCGACTGGTCGACGGTGAACGCAGCGACCTCCTTGCGATCGACGAGCTTGAGGACGTGAAAGCCGGCGCCGCTGCGAATCGGCTCGGGGGCGATCTCGCCCGGCTTCAGCCCCTGCGCCGCGCGCACGAACAGGTCGGGCAGGCGATCGATCGGACGCAGGCCGATCTCGCCGCCCTGGGCGCGATTGCTGTCCTCGGAGATCTCGCGCGCGACGGTGGCGAAGTCCTCGCCGGCGCGGACGCGCCTGAGCGCCGCCTCGGCGCGGCCGCGCCGCTCGGCGACGACTCCCTCGGCGGCGCCTTCCGGCACCGTCACCAGGATCTGCGCGACGTTGATCTGCGCGCCCGTGCCTGCGGCGGCGCGGCGCTTCTCGATCATCTCGTCGATCTCGGCGTCGCTGACCTTGATCCGGCTCACGACCTCGCGCTCGCGCACGCGCTCGACCAGGATCTGGTCGCGGATGTTGTCGCGAAACTTGGTGAAAGGGATGCCTTCCTGACGCAGCCGCTCGCGCAATTGCTGCGGCGTCAGCTGGTTCTGGGTGGCGACGTTGGCGACGGCGCGGTCGAGCTCGGGATCGTCGATCCGGGCGCCGCTCTCGCGCGCGTTGGTGACCAGCACGCGCTCGTCGATCAGCGAGTCGAGCACCTGCTTGCGCAGCGCCGACGCGGGCGGCAGGGGGGAACGGTTGCGCGCCGCCTCGTCGCGCACGCGGGCCAGCCGCTGCTGCACCTCGCTCGCCGTGACGAGCTCCTGGTTGACGACGGCGACGATGTAGTCGCCGGTCTGCGCGGGGATGTGAGCGGCGGCGAGGCCGAGAGCCCCCGCGGCGACGACGCGCCGGCAAAGGAGTTTCAAGTCAGTCATAGGGAGTGAACGGTGAGGTCGTCGTGCGCTCCTCACGCAGGAGCTGGTAGCCGGGGACATTGTCCTTCAAGACCCTGAGCGGATTCGATCCGAGCCGGGACAGGCCGACGAGTTCGAGCTGCAGCAGCAAGCGCGTCGTCGCCTCGCTCCGCCCGGTCGACAGCCGCTCGACGACGACCCGGCCGATCCAGCAGCCGGCGTCGTACTCGAAGCCGACGATCGAATCGGTGAGGCGGCTGTCGCGGGTGCTGTAGTTGACGTGGCCGACGCTGTAGAGCGTGCCGTTGCAGCCGTTGCCGCCGCCGGTCGCCCGCTCGCCGCGCTCGCCGGGCCCGCGGCCGTAGACCGGCCACTGCCAGCCGAGCTCGACCTGCTCGGAGAGGCCGCGCGCGAGCCGGTACGTCAGGCCGACGGTTCGGTACGGCCCGGGCGAATAGCGGACGCTGGCGAGCGACCGCTCGATCCGGTGGCTGTCGGGATTGAACTGCGCCGAGGTGTCGAAGATCCAGCGCGGCACTAGGCTCGTCGAGCCGAAGACGAGGACGTCGGAGAAGCGCTGCGTCAGCGGCACGTTGTCGGGCGTGATGCGCTGGTCGCGGAAGCGATAGCGCTGGGCCAGGCCGACGCGCAGGGCCTCGGCGCCGGTGTCGGGATCGAGCACGCGCGAGATCACGCCGGCGGTCAGCTGGTTCGAGTCGGAGACCCGGTCGACGCCCGAGAACGAGTTCTCGGTGAAGAGCGAGTCGAAATTGAAGTCCTTCGGCGCGGCGTCGAAGTTCGGCAGGTCTTGCTGGCTGCGGTACTGGGTGTTGACGTAAAAGAGGCGCGGCTCGAGGGTCTGGCGAACGGCTCGGCCGAAGAAGCTCGTCTCACGCTCGAACGTCCAGGCGCTGTCGATGCTGAAGGTCGGGATGACTCGCGACGCGCTCGTCCGGCCGTCGGCAAGCGGCAGGTCGAGCGCGTAGCTCGCGGCGTTCAACGAGAGCTTCGGCGTGACCGACCAGCCGGGCGAGAAGAACGGCCGGGCGATGCTGCCGAGGGCGTGCGTGCGCAGGCCGGTCTGCCGATCGGCCAGGTAGCGGTCGTCGGGGTTGGCGAAGCGGTTGAACTCGGCCTCGAAGGCGACGTCGAAGCCGCCGCGCCACGGCCCCGCGTAGCGTGCCCCCACCTGAGGCGCGCGCTCGTACGGTGAATCGATCCGCGTCGTCGGGTCGACCGTCTGCAGGACCTGCCAGCGCAAGGCGCGGGCGTAGGTCGTCCAGTCGCCGAACGGCCGCGACACGAGCAGGTCGGTCGGCAAGAGGCGCGGCGTCAGGCTCTTCACCTCGCCCGGAAAATCCTTCCAGTAGTCGTCGTCGGAGACGCGCAGCACCTTCAGCTGGGCGTATGCGTCGTACGGCAGCGACCCTTCGTGATCGGCGCGCAGCGAATAGCGCGAGCGCTCGGCAACCGCGTCGCGCGGCATCAGCTTCGCGTTCACCGAGCCGAAGAACGACGGCTCGAGGTAGCGGAACTCGCTGTCGAGCGAGGGGCCGCGGCGAACGCTCTCCTGCATCGTGAAGGTCGCATCGCGGTTCGGCGCGATGTTCCAGTAGTACGGGATCGCCGCCTGGAAGCCGCTCCGGCTGTCGATGCCGAAGCTCGGCGGCAGGAAGCCCGACTTGCGCTCCTCGCTGAGCGGAAAGCTGAGCACCGGCGAGGCAAGGATCGGCACGCCGTAGAAGCGCAGCACCGCGTCGCGGGCGATGCCCTCGTTGGTCTCGTTGTCGATGCGCAGCTCGCGCGCCTTCAGGATCCAGACCGGCTCGCCGTCGCCGTCTTCGATGGTGCAACTCGAGTAGGTCGCGTCGCTGGCGGCGGCGCGCTGGTCGTCGATGAACTCGATCAGCCTCGCCTTGCCGCCGGCACCGGTGCGCGCGAAGCGGTAGGTCGGTGTGCGAAAGAAACCCTCGAAGCGCTCGACCTTGAGCTGCAGCTCGGGGCCGCTGAAGACGTTGCCGTCGCGGGTGACGACGACGTGGCCGGTGGCGCGCGCCATGTCCTCGGCCTGGTCGTAGGTGAGCTTGTCGGCGTGGATCACCATGCCGCCGCGCCGGAACTCGACGTCGCCTTCGGCGGAGGCGTCGAGGTCGGGGCGGCCGCGGACCTCGCGCGCGCGCAGGATGATCGGCAGCTGCCGCGCCGCGTCGCCGCGCGCCGGTGCCAGCAGCGAGTCGGCGCGGCGCAGCTCGATGCCCGACGCCGCGTCGGCCGCGCTCGCGGCAGGGGCCGAAGCGTCGGCGCTCGGCGCGGCCGCCGCACTCGCGGCCGGCCCGGGCGGTGCCGGCTGCGCGAGCGCGGCGACGGCGAAGGCGGCGAGCGGCGTTGCCAGCCAAGACGCGCCGACCCGTGGCCGCTCGCGGACCCTGGATCGTGAATCTTGGCGAGCGGCTGGACTCACTGGGCGAGGCGGGCGGATGCGCAAGCGCGAGGCCGGCTTTCGCGAGCGGGCGCCGCCGGACGTAGACGGGTGCCGCGGCCCCCGGCCGAAGCGGCACCGATTTGTAGAATCGATTATCCACGAGGCGTTCCCTCCCTCGCTCCTGTTGGCCCCTCTCATCGCCCCGTGACCCCGACTTCTTCGCCTGCCCCGGCCATCGCCTGGAGCGACCCCGCCCGCGCCGACGCGTTCTTCGCCTGGCTCGGCCGCGTCGGTCCGCGCCACGCCGTCGTCACCGCGACCTTGCGGCCGGCGTCGAGCGACGCCAGCTTTCGCCGCTACTTCCGCGCCGACCGCGGCGGCGGCGGCAGCGTCGTCGTCATGGACGCGCCGCCGCCACAGGAGGACGTTCGGCCCTTCGTCCACGTCGCCGGCCTGATCGCCGACGCCGGCCTGCACGCGCCGCGCGTCCTCGAGGAAGACGCGGCGCACGGCTTTCTCCTCCTCGACGACCTCGGCAGCGAGCTCTACCTTCAGGCGCTGCAAGCGGCGCAGTCAAGCGGTGACCTGCGCCGCGCCGACGGCCTGATGCGCGACGCGATCGCCGCCCTCGTCACCTGGCAGCTCAAGGTGCCGGCGACGGCGCTGCCGCCGTACGACGACGCGCTGCTGCGACGCGAGCTCGCTCTGTTTCCCGACTGGTGCGTCGCGCGCGAATGCGGCGTCACGTGGACCGCGGCGGAGACGGCGACCTGGAACTCCGCGTGCGACCAGCTCGTCGCCGCCGCGCTCGCGCAGCCGGTCGTCGCCGTGCACCGCGACTGGATGCCGAGGAACCTGATGGTCGCCGAGCCGAACCCCGGCATCCTCGACTTCCAGGACGCGGTGTCCGGCCCGATCGGCTACGACCTCGCTTCGCTCCTGCGCGACGCCTTCATCTCGTGGGACGAGGAGCAGGAGCTCGACTGGGCGATCCGCTACTGGGAAGCGGCGCGCAAGGCAAAGCTGCCGGTGCCCGCCGACTTCGGCGAGTTCTGGCGCAGCGTCGAATGGATCGGCCTGCAGCGGCACCTGAAGGTGCTCGGCATCTTCTCGCGCCTGAAGCACCGCGACGGCAAGCCCGCGTACAGCGCCGATCTGCCTCGCTTCTTCGCCTACGCGCAGAAGGTCGCGTCGCGCTACTCGACCCTGCGCCCGCTCGGCCGCCTGCTCGAGCCGCTGATGGGCGCGACGACGATCGAAGCGTTCCACTGACGCCGGGATCGCGGCCACGCGCAGTCCGGTGCTGCGCGAGGGTCGCGACAATCGGCGATCGCCCTTGTCGCCATGATCCGCCTGACCGAACTCCGCCTGCCGCTCGAGCACAGCGACGCCGGGCTGCGCGCCGCCGTCGTCGCCCGCCTCGGCATCGACGCCGCGGCGCTGCTCGGATTCACCGTCTTTCGGCGCGGCTACGACGCGCGCAAGAAGGCGGCCATCGTCTTGGTCTACACGATCGACTGCGAGGTCGCCGACGAGGCGGCCGTGCTCGCGCGTCATGGCGGCGACCCGCACGTGCGGCCGGCGCCGGACACCACCTACCGTCTGATCGCGCACGCGCCCGCGGACTTCGCCGCGAGCGGCCGCCCGCGCCCCGTCGTGATCGGCTTCGGGCCGTGCGGCATCTTCGCCGCGCTCGTCCTCGCCCAGATGGGGTTTCGCCCGCTCGTCCTCGAGCGCGGCCGCGCCGTGCGCGAGCGGACTCGCGACACCTGGGGCCTGTGGCGGCGCGGCGTCCTCGATCCGGAATCGAACGTGCAGTTCGGCGAAGGCGGCGCCGGAACGTTCTCCGACGGCAAGCTCTGGAGCCAGATCAGCGACCCGCGCCACCTGACGCGCAAGGTGATCGACGAGTTCGTCCGCGCCGGCGCGCCCGAGGAGATCCGCTTCGTCGCCAAGCCGCACATCGGCACGTTTCGCCTGGTCGGCGTCGTCGAGCGCATGCGCCACGAGATCGAGCGCCTCGGCGGCGAGATCCGCTTCGGCGCGCGCGTCGTCGACCTGCGCATCGAGGACGGCGCGGTGCGCGGCGTCGTCGTCGGCGATGAGCGCGAGGAGATCGACGCCGAGCACGTCGTCATCGCCCCCGGCCACAGCGCACGCGACACCTTCGCCATGCTGCAGGGGCGCGGCGTCCACCTCGAAGCCAAGCCGTTCTCGATCGGCTTGCGCATCGAGCACCCGCAGTCGCTCATCGACCGCGCCCGCTTCGGCCCGAGCGCCGGCCATCCGCTGCTCGGCGCGGCCGACTACCGGCTCGTCCACCACGCGAAGAACGGCCGCGCCGTCTACAGCTTCTGCATGTGCCCCGGCGGCACGGTTGTCGCCGCGACGTCGGAGCTCGAGCGTGTTGTCACCAACGGCATGAGCCAGTACTCGCGCAACGAGCGCAACGCCAACGCCGGCATCGTCGTCGCCATCGCGCCGGCAGACTATGCGCTGGCGACGTCGAAGGGCAAGGCCGGCGGCGACACCGTCGGCGCGCTCGACGGCATCGTCTTCCAGCGCTTCTGGGAATCGCGCGCGTTCGAGCTCGGCGGCGGCGGCTATCGCGCGCCCGGCCAGCTCGTCGGCGACTTCCTGCGCGGCCAGGCCACCACCGCGTTCGGCACGGTGCTGCCGTCGTACCAGCCCGGCGTTCATGGCGTCGATCTCGGCGCCGCCGACCGCGCCGCGTTGCCCGATTACGCGATCGAGGCGATCCGCGAGGCGCTGCCGGCGTTCGAGCGCCAGATCCCGGGATTCGCGATGGCGGACGCGGTACTCACCGGCGTCGAGACGCGGACGTCGGCGCCGCTGCGCGTGACGCGCGACAAAGGCCGCCAGGGCGTCAACGTGCGCGGCCTTTACCCGGCCGGCGAAGGCGCGGGCTACGCCGGCGGGATCATGTCGGCGGCGGTCGACGGCATCGAGACCGCCGAAGCGGTCGCGATGGCGATGCTCGGCGGCGCCGTTTCCCGCACTTGAGCTGATCGCAGCGCGCGCGAATGCGAGGCGCGAGGACGCGAAGCGGCGCGACCCGCCGGAGCGGGACTACGCGCAGGCCGCCATCACCTGCGCCACCGCCGCCGTCAGCTTCTTGCCGTAGGGCACGTGCAGGAACTCGTTCGGGCCGTGCGCGTTGCTCTTCGGGCCGAGGACGCCGCAGACCATCATCTGCGCCTTCGGGAAGCTCTGCTGCAGCATCGCCATCAGCGGGATCGTTCCGCCCTGGCCGATGAAGCCGCACGGCGCGTCGAATTGCGCTTCGGAAGCCGCGTGCAGCGCGTTCTCGAGCCACGGCGCGAGGCTCGGCGCGTTCCAGCCCGTCGCCCCCGACGCATCGCTTTCATGGCCGGCGCGGCCGTCGGTGCAGAAGGTGACCTTGGCGTTGTACGGCGCGCTGTCCTCGAGCAGCGTCTTCAGCGCCTGCGCGGCGGCGTTGCCGTCGACGAGCGGCGGCGTGCGCAGGCTGAGCTTGAACGCGGTGTACGGGCGCAGGACGTTGCCTGCGTCCTTCAACGCCGGAAAGCCGTCGACGCCGGTGACCGAGAGCGTCGGCTTCCAGGTGCGGTTGACGAGCGCCTCGACCGGGTCGGTCGTCGTCGGCAGCGTCGGCCCGCCGTCGGCGCCGCACGCCCACGGGAAGCGCTTCCAGACCTCGTCGCCGAGGATCCTCGCGGTCGCCCTCGCCTGCTCGAGGCGATCGGCCGGGATCGCGCAGTGGAAGCTCTCGGGCAGGAGGCGGCCGGTCTTCGAGTCCTCGAGCCGATCGAGCACCTGGCGCAGGATGCGAAAGCTCGACGGCACCAGGCCGCTGGCGTCGCCGGAATGGACGCCTTCGGTGAGGATCTCGACCTTGAGCGTGCCGGTGATGTTGCCGCGCAGGCTGGTCGTGAGCCAGAGCTGGTCGTAGTTGCCGGCGCCGCTGTCGAGGCAGACGACGAGGCCGATCGAGCCGAGCCGGTCGCGCAGCGCATCGACGTAGACCGGCAGGTCGGGCGAGCCGCTCTCCTCGCTGGTCTCGATCAGGCCGACGCAGCGCGGCCGGGCGATGCCCTGCAGGTCGAGCGACTTGATCGCCGTGATCGCCGCGTAGATCGCGTAGCCGTCGTCGGCGCCGCCGCGGCCATAGAGCAACCCGTTCTCGTAGCGCGGGGTCCACGGGCCGTAGCCGTTCTTCCAGCCGTTGAACTCGGGCTGCTTGTCGAGGTGGCCGTAGAGGCAGATCGTCTCGGCGCCGGCGTCGTTGCCGCCCGGGCGAGTCGCGGGCACGTCGAAGAAGATCACCGGCGTGCGGTCTTCGAGGCGGATCACCTCGAGCTTCAGGCCGTGCACCTGCTGTCGCTCGACCCACGCCGCGGCGTCGCGGACGACGCGGTCGATGAAGCCGTGCTCCTTCCACTCGGCGTCGAACATCGGGCTCTTGGCGGGCACCTCGATGTACTTCGTGATCTGCGGGACGATCTCGTCGTCCCAGACGCGCTCGGCGAAACGGCCGAGCGCCTCGGCCTCGTCCTTCTGGATCGGTTGCAGCGGGTCGCGTGCGTTCATCGCGGATTCCTCGTCGGCAAAAGGTTCAGTGTATCGAGCCACGCCGTCAAGACCCCCAAGACCTCGTCCTGCTCGGGCTCGTTGAAGATCTCGTGAAAGAGCGACCCGAAGGGGCGCGCCACCACGACCGACGTCGGCGCCGCCGCCGCGAACGCGGCGCTGCCGGCCGGGACGACGCAGCGGTCGCTGCCGGCGTAGAGCAGGAGCGTCGGCACCCGCCAGCGCGGCGCCAGCGCGCGCACCGCCGGGCCGGCGTCGGCGATGAAGCGGACGAGGCGCGGCGCGATCCGGTCGTGGACGAGCGGATCGGCGCGGTACGCGGCGACGACGGCGGGATCGCGCGAGATCCCGGTCGCGTCGAGCCCGTTGCCGATGCCCAGGTTCGGCGTCAGCGTCTCGAGCGTCGCCAGCAAGGCGCGCTTGGCCGCGGTCATGCCGACGTCGAGCGCCGGCGACGACAGCACCAGCGCATCGACGTCGCGCTGCCACGCCGGCGGCGGCGACTCGAGCCCGCCGGCGACGAATCGGGCGACGACGAGACCGCCGAGGCTGTGGCCGAGCAGCACGAGCGGGCCGCTCGTCTCGGCGCGGACTTCATCGACGACCGCTGCCAAGTCGACGAGCAGGTCGTCGTCGGCCGCGAGCCGGCCGCGCTCGCCCGGGCTCGCGCCGTGGCCGCGCTGGTCGTAGCCGACCACGCTCCAGCGATCGGCGTTCAGCCGCGCGGCGACGTGCGCGTAACGGCCGATGTGCTCGCCGAGGCCGTGGACGATGACAATCGTCCCCCTGGCGTCGGCGGACGGCCAGTCGCGGCGCACCAGCGCCATCCCGTCGCGGGTTTGAATCGTCCGTCCCATCGCACCTCCTCGAGCCATGACCGACAGCACCGAATTCTTCCAACTCTCGCACGAGAACGGCGTCGCCCACCTGCAGCTGAACCGGCCCGAGCGAATGAACACCATGACGCCGGCGTTCTTCCCCGCCGTCCGCGACGCCGTGCGCGGCCTCGACGGCGAGGGCGCGACGCGGGCGATGGTGATCTCGTCGACCGGCAAGCACTTCTCGGCCGGCATGTCGCTCGACGTCTTCGCCGGCAACTTCCCGGCGCTGGCGGCGACGACGGCGCGCGAGCGTCTCGCCTTCCAGGAATCGCTGCGACAGCTGATCGACTGCTTCACCGCCCTCGACGAGGCGCGCTTCCCGATCGTCTGCGCGATTCAGGGCGGCTGCATCGGCGGCGCCCTCGACCTCGCGACCGCGTGCGACATCCGCGTCTGCAGCGCCGACGCCTTCTTCACGGTGCAGGAGATTTCGATCGGCATGGCCGCCGACCTCGGCGTCCTGCAGCGGCTGCCGAAGATCGTGCCGCAGGGCGTCGCCCGCGAGATGGCCTACACCGGCGAGCGGCTCGGCGCCGAGCGCGCGCTCGCGGTCGGCCTCGTCAACGCCGTGCTGCCAGACGCCGCGGCGACGGTCGAGCGCGCGGTCGCGCTGGCGCGGACGATCGCGTCGAAATCGCCGCTCGCCATCGCCGGGACCAAGCTCGCGATCAACCACGCGCGCGATCACTCGACCGCGTCGGCACTGCAGCAGATGTCGCTGCTGCAGAGCGCGATCTTCGACACCGGCGAGATGGCGACGGCAATCGCGGCCTGGAAGGAGAAGCGCAGCGCCGAGTTCGACGCGCTCGCGCCGGTCACGAAGGTCTAGTCGGTCCGTCGCGCTGCTGCCCGTGCTCAGCGCGGCGGCGGAACCGTCGGGTTCGACGCCGCGGTGACCTCCGAGGCCTCGCGCCAGCCGCCGCCGAGGACGCGGTAGAGCGTCACCAGGTTCTGCAGCTGCAGCGCCTGCGTCTGCACCAGCGCCTGCTGGGCGATGAAGAGCGAGCGCTGCGCGTCGAGCGTGTCGAGGTAGCTCGCCGCGCCGGCGCGGTAGCGCAGGTCGGCTAGGCGATACGTGATCGCGAGCGCGTTGGTCTGCGCCGCCTGCGCGCGCAGCTGCTCGCCCAAGGTCGCGCGGCCGGCGAGCGCGTCGGAGACTTCGCGGAACGCGGTCTGGATCGAGCGCTCGTACTGGGCGACGGCGATGTCGCGGTTGACACGGGCGACGTCGAGGTTGGCGCGGTTGCGGCCGGCGTCGAAGATCGGCTGCAGCAGCTGCGCCGTGCCGGTGAAGGCGAACGAGCCGCTCTTGAACAGGCCCGAGAGCTCGCTGCTCGCGCTGCCGAGATTGGCCGTCAACGAGATGCGCGGGAAGAACGCTGCGCGCGCCGCGCCGATGTTGGCGTTGGCCGAGAGCAGCTGCTGCTCCGCGGCGCGGACGTCGGGGCGGCGGATGAGCAGATCCGACGGCAGCCCGGCGGGCAGATCGCCCGGGATCTGCTGCTGGTCGAGCGGCAGCGGCGCTGCCAAGTCGGCGGGCAGCGCCTGGCCGACGAGCAGCTGGAGCGCGTTCTCGTCGAGCGCGCGCTGGCGCAGCGACTGCGCGAGCGCGACGCGCGCGCCCTCGAGCAGCGACTCGGCCTGGCGGAAGTCGAGCTCGGACGAAGCGCCGTTGTCGAAGCGCAGCTTGGTGAGGCGGGTCGACTCCTCACGCGTCGCCAGCGTCTGCCGCGTCACGCGCAGCAGCTCGTCGTCGGCGAGCAGGTTCAGGTAGGCGTTGGCGACGGACGCGACCAGGCTGATCTGCACCGCCTTGCGGTTCTCCGCGGTCGCGAAGTACTGGGCGAGCGCCGCTTCGCTGAGGTCGTGGACGCGGCCGAACAGGTCGAGCTCGTAGCTCGTGACCGCGAAACCGACGGCGTAGGACGTCGCGACGCCACTGCCGACCGGCTGGCGCGCCACCGTCGCCCCGACACCGACCGTCGGTAGCTGATCGGCGCGGCGAATGTCGTAGAGCGCGCGCGTCTGCTCGATGTTGAGCACGGCGACGCGCAGGTCGCGGTTGTTGGCGAGGGCGAGCGCGATCAGCTGCTTCAGGCGTTGGTCGGCGAAGAAGCGCTGCCAGTCGATGTCGGCGACGGCCTCGCTGCCGGGCGAAGCGGCCGGTGTCATTTCGGCGGCGTAGGTCGCCGGCACCGGCGGTGCCGGGCGCTCGTAGGGCGGGATCAGCGTCGAGCAGCCGGCGAGCGCGAGCAGCGCGCTCGCCAGCAGCGCGAGCCCTCGCGACGACGCCCGCTCACGCATGGCCGCCCTCCTCGACGACCGGCGGCACGGGCGGCGGCACCGGGTCGAGCCACGCGGCGCCGGCGGTCGCGTGCACCTTGCCCTTGAAGAAGCGCCGCACGACGACGAAGAAGACCGGCACGAAGAAGATCGCCAGCACCGTCGCGGTGATCATGCCGCCCATCACGCCGGTGCCGATCGCGCGCTGGCTCGCCGAGCCGGCGCCCGACGAGACGACGAGCGGCAGGACGCCGAGGATGAAGGCGATCGAGGTCATCAGGATCGGCCGGAAGCGCAGGTGGACCGCCTGCAGCGTCGCCTCGATCACGCCCTTTCCCTGCGCGACCAGGTCCTTCGCGAACTCGATGATCAGGATCGCGTTCTTCGCCGACAGGCCGATCACGGTGATCAGGCCGACCTTGAAGAAGACGTCGTTCGGCATGCCGCGCAGCGTCGCGCCGAGCACGGCGCCGAGGACACCGAGCGGCACCGCGAGCAGCACCGCGAACGGGATCGACCAGCTCTCGTAGAGCGCCGACAGGCAGAGGAACACGGCAAGCATCGAGAACGCGAGCAGGATCGTCGCCGTCGAGCCCGAAAGGCGCTCCTCGCGCGACTGGCCGGTCCATTCGAAGGCGAAGCCGGCCGGCAGCTGGCCGGCGAGGCGCTCCATCTCGTTCATCGCGTCGCCGGTCGAGTAGCCCGGCGCGGCGTCGCCCGAGATGCGCATCGACGGGTAGCCGTTGTAGCGGATGGTCTGGATCGGCCCGGTGATCCAGCGCGTCGTCGCCAGCGCCGCCATTGGCACGGGCTTGCCCTGGTTGTTGAGGACGTTGAGCTGGAGCAGGTCGTCGGGCTGCATGCGGTCGGGCGCATCGGCCTGGACGACGACGCGCTGCAGCCGCCCCGCGTTCGGAAAGTCGTTGACGTAGTTCGAGCCGAGCGCGGTCGACAGCACGCTGTTGATGTTGTCGAACGACACTCCCAAGGCGCTCGCCCGGTCGCGGTCGATGTCGATCTGCAGCTGCGGAGCGTCCTCGAGGCCGTCGGGGCGGACGCCGGCGAGGACCTTGCTCTGCGCCGCCATGCCGAGCAGCTGGTTGCGCGCGCCGAGCAGCGCCGCGTGGCCGTTGCCGCCGCGGTCCTGGAGGCGGAACGAGAAGCCGGTGGCGGTGCCGAGCTCGGGAATCGCCGGCGGCACAAGCGCGAAGATGAAGGCGTCGCGAACGCGCGAGAGCGCGCCGAAGGCGCGCCCGGCGATCGTCGGCGCCGAGTGCTCGACGCCTTTGCGCTCGTCCCAGGGCTTGAGCGTCACGAAGGCGAGCGCCGCGTTCTGGCCGCTGCCGGAGAAGCTGAAGCCGAGCACGCTCACCATCTTGTCGACCTCGGGCTGCTGCAGGAAGAAGCCCTCGGCCTGCTGCATGACCGCGAGCGTGCGAGCCTGCGTCGCGCCTGGCGGCAGCTGCACGTTGGCGATGAGGTAGCCCTGGTCCTCGGTCGGCAGGAACGACGCCGGCATGCGAGTGAACATGAAGACGACGAAGGCGACGATGAGCGCGAAGATGACGAGAAAGCGCCCGGTGCGGCGCAGGATCTTCGCGACCCAGCCTTCGTAGCCGTGAGTCGTCGCTTTGAAGCCGCGGTTGAACCAGCCGAAGAAGCCGCCCTTGACCTGCTTGTGGCCCTTCTCGACCGGCTTCAGGAACGAGGCGCAGAGCGCCGGCGTGAGCGAGAGGGCGAGGAACACCGAGCAGAGCATCGCACTCACCATGACGAGCGAGAACTGGCGGTAGATGTTGCCGACCGAGCCCGAGAAGAACGCCATCGGCAGGAACACCGACACCAGCGTGACGCTGATACCGACCAGCGCCGCGGTGATCTGTCCCATCGCCTTCTTGGTCGCGTCGCGCGGCGACAAACCCTCCTCGCTCATGATCCGCTCGACGTTCTCGATCACGACGATGGCGTCGTCGACGAGGATGCCGACGGCGAGCACCATCGCGAACATCGTCAGCACGTTGATCGAGTAGCCGAACGCGTACATCACGGCGAACGCGCCGAGCAGTGAGACCGGCACGACGATCGTCGGGATCAGCGTGTAGCGCAGGTTCTGCAGGAACAGGTACATCACCAGGAAGACGAGGATCACCGCCTCGACCAGCGTCACGACGACCTGGCGGATCGAGATGCTGATGAACTTCGAGCTGTCGTACGGGATGTCGTACTTCACGCCGGGCGGGAAATAGCGCTCGAGCTCGGCCATGCGGTTCTTGACGAGCTGCGCGGTCGCGAGCGCGTTGCCGGTCGGCGAGAGCTGCACGCCGATGCCGGTCGAGGGCCTGCCGTTCAGGCGCGCCGAGGTGCCGTAGTTCTGGCCGCCGAGCTCGATGCGGGCGACGTCCTTCAGCTTGACGGTCGAGCCGTCGGTGTTGGCGCGCAGGACGACCTGTCCGAACTGCTCGACCGAGGTCAGCTGGCCGGCGACGACGACGGTCGCGCTGATCGGCTGGCCGGCGGCGATCGGCAGGTCGCCGATCGTTCCCGACGAGACCTGCGCGTTCTGGGCGCGGATCGCGGCGACGACGTCGTTCGACGACATGTTGAAGCCGACCAGCTTGGCCGGGTCGATCCAGATCCGCATCGCCCGCTCGGTGCCGAACAGCTGCGCCTGGCCGACGCCGGGCAGGCGCTGGATCTCGGGCAGCACGGTGCGCGACGCGTAGTCGCCGAGGGCGATCGGGTCGAACGCCGGGTTGTCCGACGAGAGGATCGTGAAGAGGAGGAAGTTGGAGCGCGCCTTGTCGACGCGAACGCCCTGCTGCGTCACCGCCGCGGGCAGGCGCGGCGCGGCGCGCGAGAGCCGGTTCTGGACATCGACCTGGGCGAAGTTGGGGTCGGTGCCCGACTCGAAGGTGAGCGTGATCGAGCCGACGCCGTTCGCCTGGCTCGTCGACTCGAGGTAGATCAGGCCGGGCGAGCCGTTCATCTCCTGCTCGATGACGCTGATCACGCTGTCCTCGAGCGTCTGCGCCGAGGCGCCCGGATAGACCGCGGTGACGATGATCGACGGCGGCGCGACGGTCGGGTACTGGGCGATCGGCAGCTGCTTGATCGCGACGCCACCCATGACGAGGATGAAGAGCGCGATCACCCACGCGAAGATGGGCCGGTCGATGAAGAACTGGGCCATGGATCGACGCTCAGCGAGGCCCGGACGCCGCTGCGGCGCTCGTCGCCGCAGACGCAGCGGACGCGGCGCGCTGCCAGGGCACCGGCTTCACAGGCGCCGTGCCGCGCAGCTTCTGGAAGCCGTCGACCATGACCATCTCGCCGGGCTTCAGGCCGTCGAGGATGACCCAGTCGCCGCCTTGCGCCGAGCCGACCTTGACCGGTCGCGGCGCGACCGTGCCGTCGGCGCCGACGATCATCACGGCGTCTCCCGTCGAGCCGCGCTGAACGGCCTGCTGCGGCACGACGATGCCGCTCGGCGTCTCGGCCTGCTCGAGACGGACCCGAACGTACATCCCGGGCAGAAGGAAGCCGCGCGGGTTCGGCACCTCGGCGCGCAGCGTGATCTGCCCCGACGTCGGGTCGACGCTGAGGTCGGAGAAGAGCAGCTTGCCGGTCTGAGGATAGACGCTGCCGTCCTCGAGGACGATGCGCACCTCGGCGGCGTCGGCGCCGGCGCGGCTGAACTTGCCGCTCTCGACGGCGCGGCGCAGCGCCAGCACGTCGGTCGTCGACTGGGTGAAGTTGACGAACATCGGATTGATCTGCTGGATCACCGCCAGCGGCGTCGCCTCGCCCTGGCCGACGAGCGCCCCTTCGGTGACGAGCGCGCGCCCGATGCGCCCGGAAATCGGAGCGGTGACCGACGCATAGCCGAGGTTGATCTGGCCGCCCTGCACGTTGGCCTTGGCGGCCGCGACGTCGGCTTCGGCGGTCTTCTGGGCGCCGACGGCGTTGACGTAGTCCTGCTTGCTGATCGCGTTGGCCTCGAGCAGCGGCTTGTAGCGCTCGGCCTGCGCCGTCGCCATCGCCAAGCTGGCCTGGGCGCGGGCCAGCGTCGCCTGCGCGCCGGCGACGGCCATCTGGTACGGCGCCGGATCGATCTTGAAGAGCGGCTGGCCGGCCTTGACGTCGCTGCCTTCGGTGAACAGGCGCTTTTGCAGGATGCCGGCGGCGCGCGCCCGCACTTGGGCGACGCGCGACGCCTCGAGGCGACCCGGCAGCTCGGTGACGAGGCCGACCGGCCGCAGCTGGACGGTGACGACGCCGACGTCGACCAGCGGCGGGCCGCCGCCAGCGCCGGGGCCCTTGCCGCCGGCCGCCGCGGGCGCGTTGTCCGTCTTCGCGCCGCACCCCGCGACGAGCGCGGCGAGGGCCATGACGAGCAGCCGGGTGCGGCGCGTGAGGCGGATCGAGGTCATCGGGGTGCTTCTGCGGCGAAAGCTGCGGAGAATAGCCGAGGCTCGCGATTCGTGACGCCAGCGTCCCCGACCGGGCGTCACGGCGGGCGGCTGTAGCGCGAGGCCAGGTCGTCGTCGGCGCGAGTCGGCGCGGTCGTCACGTCACACCCCGGCCTTGGCGAAGACGACGACCGAGACGCCGCGCGCCGGACCGAGCGCGTCCGCGTTCTGGTATGAGTGCGGCAGGTTGCCGGGAAAGGCGAGCACGTCGCCGGCGGCCAGGGCGTGGCGCTCGCCGGCGACCATCAGGTTGACGCGGCCGTCGAGGCAGGTGAAGAACTCGCGCGTGCCGGGCAGATGCGGTGTCCCGGCCATCGCCGCGCCGGGCGCGAAGTCGAGCACTTCCATCATCTCGTCGGGAACCGGCTCGGGGACGAGATCGCGGATCGTCACGCCACGACCCTTGACGCGAAAGGCGACGTCGGCCGCGGGCCAGCGCCGCACCATCGCGCGCGGCGAGGCGAGCAGCTCGTCGATCGGCACGCCCAGTGCATGGGCGACCTTGACGAGGACGACGAGCGACGGATTGCCGGCCCCCGATTCCAGGTTGGCGATGGTCGAGCGCGGCACCGCGGCGCCGCGCGACAGCGCGTCTTGGGTGAGGTTGCGCGCGTGGCGCAGGCCCGCGAGGTTGCGCGCCAGGTGCGCCGCCGCCGAGCGGTCGTCTGCCGCGTCGCGCGGGCCGCAAGCGCCGTCCGCGCGGCTCTCGCCGGCGTCGGCATCGTTCGTCGCTGTCGCCATCGTGACCCTCTGCCAATCGAGCGGACATCGCGCTGGTCCGGGGCGCAGACGAAGCCTACCTTCGCCCCATCGCTTCAGACGGTTGCCCATCATGACTCACTCCGACAGCTTCTCCCGAGCGCCGCTTCGCGTCGCCGTCAGCGGCGGCACGTCCGGCCTCGGCCTCGCTCTCGTCGAGGCCTTCGCGGCGCGCGGCGACCACGTCGCGTTCGTCGCCCGCGACGCCGCGCGGGTACGGCGCGTCATGGGCGAGATCGCCGGCAGTCACGGCATCGTCGGCGACGTCGCGAAGAAGGACGACGTTCACGCGGTGGCGCTGCAGATCGGCGGCGCGCTCGGCGGGCTCGACGTGCTGATCCACAACGCGTCGAGCCTCGGCCCGGTGCCACTGGCGCTGCTCGCCGACACCGACTGCGAGGATTTCGAGACCGCACTCGCGACCAACGTGCTCGGCCCGTTTCGCCTCACCAAGGCGCTGCTCGGGCTGCTCGCCGCGTCGGTGCGCGAGTCGGGTCGCGACGGTGCTCGTGCGATCGTCGTCAACGTGACGAGCGACGCGGCCGTCACGCCGTACGCCGGCTGGGGCGCCTACGGCGCGAGCAAGGCCGCGCTGGCGCACATGAGCCGGATCTGGCACGAGGAGCTCGCGCCGCACGGCGTCGCCGTCATCGCCGTCGACCCTGGCGACATGGACACGCCGCTCCACGCCGCCGCCGTACCCGACGCCGACCCGGCGACGCTGAAGCGGCCGCGCGATGTGGCGCGCGAGATCGTCGAACGCATCGATCGCGAGCGCGCGGCGCGCCTGCCGTCGCGCGCCGGTATGCTGGCGCGCGACGGGGAACGGAGCATGGCGTGAAGGCCGCGCCGCTGCCCGTGCAGCGGCCGCGCGACGCGCGCCTGCTCGTCGTCGACGCCGCCGGCCGCATCGCGCACCACCCGCGCAGCGACCTCTCCGAGCTGCTCGTCCCGGGCGACCTCATCGTCGCCAACGACGCCGCGACAGTGCCGGCGAGCCTGGCCGGCCGCCATCTCGCGAGCGGCGCGGCGATCGAGGTGCGCCTCGCCGGCCGACGCTCGCTCGCCGCCGACGACGTCGAGCGCTTCATCGCCGTCGTCTTCGGCGCCGGCGACTGGCGCACACCCACCGAGGATCGGCCGCTGCCGCCGTCGCTCAAAGTCGGCGACGCGCTCGCGCTCGGGCCGCTCGCGGCGACCGTCGTTCGCGTCATCGCGGCGCCGCGCCTGGTCGAGCTGCGCTTCGCCGGCGACGCCGACGCGATCCGCGCCGGAATCGCCCGCCACGGCCGTCCGGTGCAGTACGCGCACGCCGCTGCGCCGCTGGCGCTGTGGGACGTGTGGACGGCGATCGCTGCGCGCCCGGTCGCGTTCGAGCCGCCTTCGGCCGGCTTCGTCCTCGAGTGGCGCCTGCTCGACCAGCTCGCGCGGCGCGACGTCGGCTTCGCGACGCTGACCCATGCCGCCGGGCTGTCGTCGACGGGCGATGCGATGCTCGACGCGCGCCTGCCTTTCGACGAGTCGTACCACGTGCCGGCGGCGACGGTCGCCGCGGTGCGGGCGGCGCACGAGCGCGGCGATCGCGTCGTCGCCCTCGGCACGACGGTCGCTCGCGCCCTCGAGCACGCCGCTGCGCAGCCGGGCGGCCTGGCCGCCGGGCCGGGCGTGGCGACGAATCGCCTCGGCCGATCGACGCGACTGCACGTCGTCGACGCGCTCGTCAGCGGAACGCACGAGCCGGGATCGAGCCATCACGAGCTGCTGCGCGCGTTCGTCGGTGGCGAGGCGCTCGATCGAATCGATGCGACGCTCGAAACGTGCGGCTATCGAACGCACGAGTTCGGCGATTCGGTCCTCGTCGAACGGGAGGCTCAGCCGCTCTCGAACTTGAAGACGGCGACGCTCGCGAGCAGGTTGGGCAAGGTGCGAACGACCTTGCCCGCCTGAATGCCGAAAGAGTCGAGGATCGTCAAGCCGTCCTTCCTCGCCAGGATCTCGAAGTCGGCGTAGGTGCCGACGCGGATGTTGGGCGTGTCGTACCACTCGTAGGGCAGCACGCGCGTCACCGGCATCCGGCCGGCGGCGACGTGGAGCCGGTTCGGCCAGTGCGCGAAGTTCGGAAAGCTGACGATGCCGATGCGGCCGACGCGCGCCGTTTCGCGCAGCATCTTCTCGGTGTTGCGCAGGTGCTGGAGCGTGTCGAGCTGCAGCACCACGTCGAAGCTGCGGTCCTCGAACAGGGCGAGGCCCTCCTCGAGGTTGAGCTGGATCACGTTGACGCCGCGCTGCTCGCAGGCGAGCACGTTGGCATCGGCGATCTCGATGCCGTAGCCGCTGCAGCGGCGCTGGTCGCGCAGGTGCGCGAGCAGTTCGCCGTTGCCGCAGCCGAGGTCGAGGACGCGCGAGCCG